>CAYOGQ010000137.1:0-4767 GCA_964403645.1 uncultured Ruminococcus sp. | reverse complement strand
TGTCCAATAAAGCGGAAATTGCCGGAATTTATTCCTTTCGGGGAAATCTGTATATAAACGGTGGCGGTGCGTTGAACGTGATTACAGGGCAAGGAATTGATTATGGCGTATATGCCTGCGCGAGCGAAGTTACGGTAAATAATATTACCTGTACAGGCGCGACAGCCGCAGTTTATGCCACAGAAGGCGGAGCGATAAAAGCGGCGGGCGATGTGTCTGTAAACGGCGATAATTCTTATGCAGTGGAGTGCTTCGGCGGCAGCACAGTTACGATTGACGGCGATGTAAGCGCCGACGGCCACACAACCTGCGGTGTGTATGCGGAATCCTATAACAATCTGCCGGCATTAGTTGAGATTGGCGGTAATATCAGAGTATACGGCGAAAACAGTAAAACTGCTTTTTTGAATGCGGATTACACTGCATTAAAAGTAAAAGGTAACGTTACGGCCACCGGTGCCGGCGGTGCCGGTATTTCAGCAGGCGGTGGTGAAGCGGAAAATCATTGCACTGCCATCATTTTCGGCGATATCAATGCTCCTTTTTATGCGGTGAACGCATGGGACAACGCCGATATCCGTGTATATGGCAATGTAACGGTAACGGATGAAGCCGCAACGGCTGTGTCCGCAACAGGGGCTTTGGTGCATATATACGGTGACATCGACGCCAAAGGCAAAAACGGCACGGGAATCAATGTATCGGCATGGGATTTAGCCGGTTCCGTCTCAGGAGCGATGGTAAAAGCCGATGGCAAAATCACCGCCTCAAAGCCGCTTCGGATGAAAGGAATGCCCGTGGAGGAAAGCGAGCATGGTGACGAATCCGTCTATGCGGGTTATTACACCTTTACAGACGGAACAAACACCGTCTGGGCAAAGACGGGATCTTTTATAAAAATAGCCGTTTCAGATTCCGATTCCGACTCTGCCCCGAATCCGCAGACGGGAGATTCCTCAGATATGATTCTTTGGTTCATGCTTGGAATCAGCGCGCTTGCCGTAATTGTTATGCAATTTATTGCCGTAAAACGGCGCAGAGTATAGAAAAAATTTTTAATTTTATTAATACGAAAAAAATCGCCTTCGCGGCGGTTTTTTCTTGTAATAATATTGTGGTAATGTTATAATTAAAATGGTAAATTACTCGCGGTTTTAATTTTTTCACCGTAGTTATATATGACGATGTTTGGGGGGGAAAGGGTTGAAAGTCGAACCGGCAACAGTCGATACATATCTGCGCGGCTTCAGGGACGGGAACGAGGGCGATTTTGACAGCCTTTACGCATATACCAAAGATTTGCTTTATTATTATGCTTTTTCCATAATCCGCGACAGGCAGGTAGCCGAAGACGCGGTGCAGGAAGCTTTTGTAAAAATTTTCCGCAATGCGGCTAAATATAAACCCGGCGTGACAGGACTTTCATGGATGATGAAGATAACGAAAAACGCCGCTCTTGACGAAAAAGAAAGGTACTCCTCTGTCGTTGTTAAGGAAAAAGCGGGAACCCGCAAAAGCCATGAGCTTGCCGTCACCGGCACCGCTTTCGTCGATTATGTGCTCGACCATCTTAAAAAATCCGAACGCCAAGTGGCGGTTATGCGCATATACGGCGAATATACCTTTCCTGAAATATCGGAAATTCTCGGCATATCGGCGTATGCGGCGGAATGGCGCTACAGAACGGCGATGAAAAAGTTCAGGGCATTGTTCGAAAAGGAGGGCTTCCGCTGTGAATGAGCTTGATATTGAAAAGAAAATCAAAAAGGAATTTGCAAAAGACGCGCAAAAATACTCTCCAAACGATATAGAAGCGGTAAAGAAAGCCGCTTCCGATGACAAACGGACTAAAATCGGGTGGAGCAGGCTTTCGATAGCCGCCGCTTGCCTTTCCTTCGTTATAATCGCAGCAGCTATGATAGGCATTATGTTAACTGTCGGTAACAACGGCGGAATTATTGACAATTCAAACGTAAGCGGAGGACTTGACCCCGAAACATCGGACGATATAACGGGTGAAACTTTCGCTGAAATGTATCCCAAACTGGTGTCTTTGCCGAAAGATTATAAATTAAAATTTTCCACAATTATTAAACCGGGCGATTATAAAACGGCAGGCTATGAATATACCGGAAACAGAGCCGCGGAAATATACGGAAAAATGTTTAACCCTGAAAAATCCGTACTTACAAAGAAACCTGATAATCTTCCGAAATCCTATACTGTCGTCTTTGTATATATGTATGATGGCATTCATAATGATTTTACCTTTTACGGTAACGGATATTTTTCGTTTACGGTAAGCGGATCAACTGTTGATTCTATACTTTTATGGTATTATGACACAGCGTTCGCTGAAAGGTATAAGACCACCTTTTCCGAAAAACATCGGGAGCTGATGGAATATTCCGGTGATGACCTTATTTCCATAAACGACAATGGTTCGGTTTATATGTGCGATTACGGTTCGGAAGGAAAGGATATATTGGATTATCTTCTCAACGGCGGTATGCTGTATTCGGTCGAAAGCGATGTCGATTATATCACACAGGACAGCATAATGATAAGCGTAAATTATAAAGACGGGAAACCGTGGGCAAGCTATAAAATCGAATCTTCCGGTTCCGTTTATTATATGTATATAACGGAGGACGAGATAAACCATATCGAATTCTATTATAATCCCTTAGGATACGATCTCAATTATTTCAGAAAATATATAACTTACACAGAAAAGACGCTTAGAGAGAAACATCCGGAACTTATCGGTTTTAAAGGAAATTGTACCCTCAGTTATAAATATATGGATTCAGTACGTATATCGGTGGAAAATCCGGATAAAGCGTATGATATATTTAAAACTTTTTTTGCTCCCAATAAATCAAAATATTTGTATGAAGAACCTGAGGAAGGCAATATCTTCTGGCAGGTTTCCGTGGATGTTAATGACTCCCCCTATGAATTTATTATGTATCCAGACGGTTGTTTCAAATTTATCTATGAAATGGCAAGCGGAAAGATAACCGAATGGTACAAAAATCCGGATAAGAAATGGGTTGAACAAATAAAACTGTCCTTTTCTGAAATACACCCCGATTTAACTGCGCTTCCGCAAGATTATAATATAAAATATGCCGCTTCGTTTTTAGAAAACGGCGGCGCGACTTTGAGCGGCGAGGAAGCGGCGGAATTCTATTTGGACATTATCAGTCCGAACAGTTTGTATATTGAAAATTCCGAATCCGCTCCGGCTATAGACGGTATAAGGTACGTCGATATAACGACGGATGACGGGCAAAATTCGTATAAATTCAAGGTATTTGAAAACGGGTATGTATGGTTCGGTAATTCGGAATGGTACAAATATATCGACATTGAAAGCGGGACATTCGGAATGTCCTTCATGACAAAACATCCCGACCTTACGGATATAAAAGATATGAATCCGTCCGTGACCGGTAATGGTGTCGATATAGCAAACCACAAGGACGTTTCAAAGGATGCCGCGCTTATATGGGACATACTTACTTCCGGCGGCGATATCTGCCGTGTTATGCCGGAGAATAATTATCTCTCGCTTTTTATCCGTACGGACGATTGTGTCAGCATAAGCTGGTATAACGGCGGGGAATGTTATTCTGCGACTGCGTACGAAAGCGGTTATATTATATTTGAAACAGGCGGCGAAAAAGAATATTATAGCAATTTCGAAGGCTTTGACTTGAATATGCTCGTCACAATTGTCGCGGAATGCGGAACCGAATCATTCAACATGGTTTTCTTCCACAACGGTAGCGAGAAAATACCGACAGCATATATCGGCGGAGTAGAATATTTTATTAACGACTACTATTTTATGGAAAGCGATGACGCTCCCACGGTAAACGTCAAAGGACTTGATTATTACGGCGTTTGTAGCAGAAAGCTTGTCATAATTAAACACGGAGTATGCTACGAATACCCGTTCGCGACGAACGCCTGTTATGAAAGCGGTGGCGATATGTGGTTTCCGATATGCGTTTCGGAAGAATATATTTCAAGCTGGGACGCGGAATCGGAAACATATAATTATATCAGTCAGGGAAACGCCCCGAATATATATATAGACAGGGAACTATACACAAATATTTCATATTACGATCATACCGAGGGCGAATACTATGCAGTCGTACATGGAATAAAATACCTCTGTGATCGTGAACTTGTAATAAACAAAGACGGTGTGTTTTATGTCTATCCCTATTCCTCGATCGGGTATATAAAAAATAATTTTGAGTATAAACCGGTCGCCAAAACCTACAACCGGATTCTTAAATTTGAAACAATATACGATTTTAACATGGATGAAATCGTGGACGGAATAAGGTACGGCTATGAAGTTCGTTTTGACGAATACCATGCGTTCCGCGTGTCAAGACCCATAATCAGGGACAGCGGATATTATTACACTATCGCTTATTATGATTCCGCGCTTGAAAAATGGGAAATAATCGCAACGGAAACCGAATTCCCCGGCGGCATATACGGGATTAACATCATGAGCTCCGATACCATTGAAATAACCGGAAACAGGGACGGCTCGTCGAAGCTGACCGGAATATGGCACGTGATCAGCGGGCGCGGCATTTATAAGGTCGCGGAAAATTCGGCAGGAGACACTTTCGCGGAAGCACACCCGGATAAAATCAAAATTCCGGGATACGATTTCGTCTGGCATGACGAAGGCGGCTTTATCAACTGCAAAAGCGGGGATGCAAAGGATATAGC
>CAYOGQ010000136.1:0-4925 GCA_964403645.1 uncultured Ruminococcus sp. | reverse complement strand
GTGGTGGGGGAGCTTGACGAGAGTGTAAGCGTCGACGCAAACGCGCTCGAACTCGACCATCCGTTCTTTAAGGGCATCGCCGGCGAGCAGAAAAGAATAATCCCCGTAATACACGGAGGTGATGAGCGAATAATTGTTTTTGTCGTCGTAGCTTTTAAGCTTAGGTGCGTTTATGGCTACCCTCCCCGCCCCGGCGTCGAAAGCGCAGTCCTCGCCGACGAGCGTCAGGAGCGTGCCGGTTTCGGCAATCGCCTTTATAAGCTTTTTATAAAGCGCCGACTTGACAACGAAGTCCGGCGCCATCACTTCGCCCACCTCGAAATTGTTTATAATATTTGCGGCGGAGCCAATGTGGTCGTTGTCGTAGTGGCTGATTATAAAGCGGTCGATGCGGGTTATGCCATAGCTTTCGAGCACGCCGCATATGGCGCCGTAATCGTCTTCGTCGGCGGCGTCGTTGAGTATGATGTACCCGTCGGCGCGAACGAGTATGCAGTCGGATTTTCCGGTGGAAAGGAAATCTACGGTAAAAGGCGAATCGGCGTCGTCGGTTTCGCTGACATTTGTGCCGGATATATCGGCTGTGCCGGCGCTCTTCCCGCAGGAAAAAAGCGCCGGCGCAGTCAGCATGGTTAATATTATAAATACCTCAAATGCCCGTTTCATACGTTCGGATCAATCCGCGAGCAGTGCTTCCATTTCGTCCACCAGACCGCCGAACACTTTCAAAGCGGCGTTGATGGGCTCGGGGGATTCCATGTCCACTCCCGCTTTGCGAAGCAGCGATATGGGGTCCTCTCTGCATCCTGAAGACAGGAAGTTCAGGTAGCCCTTCACGGCGGGCTCGCCCTCTTTGACCACTTTATCCGCCAGCGCCATCGCAGCCGAAAAGCCGGTCGAGTACTGGTACACATAGAAATTCATAAAGAAATGGGGGATTCGCTCCCATTCGTGGGCGATCTCCTTGTCAACCGTCATGCCCTCACCGTAATATTTTTGATTTAGCTTGTAGTACATATCGCACAGCAAGTCCGCCGTGAGGGATTCGCCTTTCTCGCCCGCCTCGTTCATCTCCATTTCGAACTCCGCGAACATGGTCTGGCGGTAGAGGGTGGTGCGGAACTGTTCGAGGAAATAGTTTATAAGGTACGCCTTCTTCTTCTTGTCCTGGGTCTTGGAGAGCAGATACCGCATCAAAAGCGACTCGTTGAAGGTGGACGCCACTTCCGCCACGAATATTATGTAGTCCGAATACGCGGGCGACTGGTTTTTGGTCGAAAGATACGAATGTATGGCGTGACCCATCTCGTGGACGAGCGTGAAAGCCGAGTCGAGGGTGTCGTTGTGGTTGAGCAGCACGAAAGGATGAACGGGCGTGCCGCAGGAATACGCGCCGCCGCGCTTGCCTTCGTTTTCGTAAACGTCGATCCAGCGGTTGCCGAAGCCTTCTTTGATATAAGAGAGATATTCTTTTCCGAGAGGACTCAGCGCTTCGAGGGCGTAGGCCTTGGCTTCCTCGAAGGTGACCTTGACGTCGGCTTCCGGGACGAGCGGGGTGTAGAGGTCGTACATATGCAGCTCATCGACACCGAGCAGCTTTTTGCGGAGCGCCATATATTTGTGCAGTTCGCCGAGGTTGTCATTTACCGAATTTACGAGGTTTTTATACACCGAAACCGGCACCTCCGTGCGGAACAGGGCGCGCTCCATGTTGGAATTGTACTTCCTCATGGTGGTATAAAACTTCAATTGCTTAACCTGCCCGTCGAAAAGGGACGCCATGGTGTTCTTGTAGCTCGCGTAGGTGTTGTAAACGGAAAGGAACGCTTGTTTTCGCACGTTGACGTCGCTCGATTCCATGAAGGGGATAAAAGTCGCCTGCGTGACTTTTTTGACTTTGCCGTCGCTGTCGGTGATGTCGGGGAATTTCAGGTCGGCGTTAACGAACGCGGACGCCACGGTCTCCGGCACGTCGGACATTTCACCCGAAGCGGCGAGTATGGTTTCTTCGGCTTCCGAAAGTGTGTGGTCCCTGAAAAGCCGCTGGCGGGTAAGGGCGCGCCTGTAATATTCCAGCCCCTCGCTCTCTTTATAAAACTTCTCCAGCGTTTCATCGGGTATCGCCACGATTTCGGGGCTTTCAAACGACAGCTTGGCGGAAACCGCGGTCACAATCGAGCGCGCCTTTCCCAAAAAGCCCTGGTATTTGGAATTGCCCTTGTCCTCGTCGGATTTCAGCATGGAGTAAACGTAGGTCCTCATAAGGGAATCGTTGAAAGCCTCGCTCTTTTGCTCGTATTCCAGCAGGGCGTCCGCTTCCGTGCCGAGCCGGCCTTTATAGGACGCCAGCATGTCGGCGTCTTTTTGAATTTGCTCGCAGGACGCCTCCCATGCCTCGTCGGAGGGAAACAGGTCCTCGGTCGCCCAGGTCAGCTCTCTTTTGGTTTCGTTTCTTAACATTGCGGTAGGGTTCCTTTCTTATTTTATGTTCCCGATTTTATAAGTTAATTATACGGATTTATTTGTTAAATACAAGCGATTTTTGTATATTATATAAATTATGGTAAAATTAACGCTTGACAAGGCACCGCGTGGCTGCCGCCGATCATGTATTTTGATTTTAAATTAACACAAGAAAAGGGTTATTGACAATCATGGCATACGGTGGTAAAATGAGTGCACCAACGGCTAGAGATTTGGCACATATGGGAAATGTTTGAAAAGAGATTTGATTACTATGAAAAAATGTATTATGCGCTTTTGATTTTACTGGTTGTGTCTTTGCTCACCGCTTGTAATAGCGCGAAGAATTTGGATACATCTCAAGATTTACCTAAAGGAGATGCGGAAGTTCGGGAAGATTTAGCACTGGGCAAACAGGCGGCGGAATCAATTTCAGGCGTTTCCGCCACATATATGGATTCTGTAATGAATTTCAAAGATTTAGAAAAAAAATCCGGATATATTGTGCGGGGTACTGTTTTAAGCACGGAAATGGTGTCCCCGTTCGCACAAAAATCGGAAATTAAGATCGAAGCGGTTTACAAGGGTTCGGTGCCTGATATCGCTTATTTGTATCAATTGGCGGGTGATAATAACGTTCAAAAAGGGTCTGAGTATATACTGTTTTTGAACCCGCAAAATAGCGACGAACCGAATTCCGGTGAATATTACACTGCGGCGGAGGAATAGGCGCAATAAAATCAGTACCGGCCGAAAAAGTCTTGTACATTGACTATGATAGAATAAATGATTCTGACTTTAACAAATGGCTGTCCGATTATTCTTTGTTTAATGATCGATTGTTTGTTTTTCACCGTTCCGCTGCGCTCTGCTCAACGCCCGTTTATAAAAATCTGCGGGATATTGACATTAAACACGCCGTCTGGTAAAATAATATGGTGAGGCGGTGATTAAATGGAGCGCAATTTTAACAAAATTATCAAAAAAACGGCCGTGATGACCTTGGGCGCGCTGGTGTACGCTTTCGGAGTTTCGATGTTCCTCGACCCGCACGACCTCGCCCCGGGAGGACTGACCGGGGTGGCTGTCATAATCAACCATTTTACCGGTTGGTACACCGGGCTTATGGTGCTTGTCATGAATATCCCGCTCGTTATCGCCGGGCTTATGCGGTTCGGCAGGGAGTTCATGATCTCCACCGTGTGGGCAACCGCCATGTCGGGCATCTTCATGTCGGCGATCACAAAACTCAATGCGGTCTTCGGATATCGCCCCGCGGAAGACCTGCTGCTTTGCGCCATCACGGGCGGCGCCCTGATGGGTATAGGCTTGGGGCTGGTGTTCCGCAACGGCGGGACGACCGGCGGGAGCGACATCATCGTCAAATTTTTGCGCCAAAAATACCGCCACCTCAAATCGGGCGCGCTGTTCATCGCACTCGACTCGGTGGTGGTGGCGGCGTCCGCGATCGCTTACGCCAACTTATCGCTGGGGCTCTACGCGGGCGTGGCGGTTTTCGTCTGCTCGATCGCCTTTAACGCCGCCCTCTACGGCACGGATACGGCAAGACTTGTATATATTATGTCGGAAAAGCCGGACATCATAACCGACCGCCTGCTTTGCGAGTTGGACATAGGCGTCACCTACGTCCAGGGCGAGGGAGGGTACACCAAAAAGGAAAAGAAAGTTATATTGTGCGCCTCCAAGAAACGGGTGTTCCCGCGCGTCAAGCAGATTGTCCGCGAGGAGGACCCCGGCGCCTTTATGATAGTCACTTCCGCAAACGAGATATACGGCGAAGGCTTTAAAATGAACAGCGGCACGGAGCTGTGATTAAAACAAAAAACCGGCGCGTCTTAACGCCGGTTTTCTTCGTTATAATTATATAATGTTATTCCGTTTTTGTTCGGTAAAAATTACCATACCTCTTTATTCAAAGCTCACCCGAATAACTGGTCTGACCGCTCTTTTATCCTGACCAACATATGGGGACGTGTAATAGATGTTGTCATCGATGCCGACTATTTCACCGTTTTCAGAAACCTCGCGAACTTGCCAATAATATACGGGAGTACGCAAAAACCAAAAGCAATATGAATTTATAAAATAACCTCTTATAACTGTACGGCGATCTTTAAAATCGGGAAAATACAGCTGAATCTCCTCCGTGCTCAACAAAAAAACTTTATCTGATGTATTATAAGATAATTTGTTTTCTTGGTCGTCGTATTTTATATTGGGAAGAGTAGTCATAAGTATTTTGCTTTTTTCTTCTTCGGTAAAAGCGGCGTTGTAAAATTCTCCGTTCATCCAGGCTCTTAATGTGCTTTCATCCCAGGATATGTTCGCGTTGCGTGTATAAAAATATTTTTGGTCAACAGCATACTCCGAAATCATCAAAGCTTCGTTGCCGTTTACGGCTAAAATTATCCACTCGATGGCTTCGGTACCGTCCGTTGTGT
>CAYOGQ010000135.1:0-4962 GCA_964403645.1 uncultured Ruminococcus sp. | reverse complement strand
GAATTTATACGCGCCGTGGCTGGTGCCGATGGCGATGGCGAGGGAGTCCACTCCGGTTTTGGAGACGAATTCTTCGACTTCCTCAGGCCTGGTGTAGGAAGAAGCGCCTTCGGCGACATGGACGTCGTCTTCGATACCCGCAAGAGTGCCGAGCTCGCCTTCGACGACCACGCCGTGGGCGTGCGCGTATTCGACGACCTTTTTGGTCACCTCGATGTTTTCCTTAAACGAGTGAGATGAACCGTCTATCATCACGGAGGTGAAACCGCCGTCTATGCAGGATTTGCAAGTTTCGAAATCGGGACCGTGGTCGAGATGAAGCACGACGGGGATTTCCGGGCATTCGATGACCGCGGCTTCTACCAGCTTGACTAGATAGGTGTGATTGGCGTAAGCGCGCGCTCCTTTGGAAACCTGAAGGATAACGGGGGCTTTTTCTTCCTTGCAGGCTTCCGTAATAGCCTGGACGATTTCCATATTGTTGACATTAAATGCCCCGATGGCGTAACCGCCTTCATAGGCTTTACGGAACATTTCCGTACTGGTGACAAGTGGCATGGTATTACTCCTTTGTGTTAAATTGTATACTGATTTATGAGAAGAAATCGATCGTTTCCTGCATCAAAGAATTGAAAGTGTCCTTTTGGGCTTCATAGCTGGACGTGAAGGTGTTGGCGGTGCCCGAAACACAACCGGAGACGAAATCTCTCAGGCTGTTCCAGTTATACAATGCGCCGATATCATAGACGCGGTTATCGAAAATGAAGTCGAGCATCTTTTCGGATTCTTCGTCCTGTATCTTTTGAAGCTTGAGGACGCGTTCGTAATAGTTGAGCTTTACGGTCCGGGAGGAGGCCGCCGCCAAAGCTTCGAGCGTAAGAGCGGCAATTTCCGGTTCTTCGTTGGATATGGGAATGACGCAGCCTGTCGCGTAAATAATAGAGATATAGGAATAATACCTATCCTGGTCTTCCGTGTATTTCGGAGTCACGAGCAAACCGAAGTCGCAGGTGTCGGTGTATTCCGACATATTGAGGATATCCGAAAGCGCGATGGTGACGAACAGGGCGCGGTTGGTGCCGAGAGCGTCCCTCGCCGCCCAATAGCAGTTGGTATAGCCCGCGGCTATCGCATCGTTGTTGAAGCGTTCGTCCACAAGCACATCCGTGTCGGAGAATATATTAAATATTTTATCAACGACTCCCACGGATTTATCGTTATACAGCGATAATGTGGGAATTCCGTTCGCGTCTTTTTTGGCGAACGATTCGCCGGAGCCGATAAACAGGGAGTTAGCAAAGTTAGTGTTGATGAACAGACCTACGGTGTCCTTGAAGGTTATCCCGGAAACGCCGTCTGTGTCGGAGGTAATTTGCTTCGCCATGACGAGCATCTTGTCCATGGTCCATTTGCCGCTTTTAACCAGTTCATAAGGGTCTTCGAGCTGGTTGTTCGTGACAAGCTTCCTGTTGAAGAGCATACAGTGGGTGACGTCCATGGAAAGCAGAGAAAAATCGCCCGTCGTCATATAAAGCTTGTTGCCCATCGAAAGGTTGGTTTCGGCGTTTTTGTCCCAATAAGGGGAGTCGAATTTTATAATATCATCAAAATCGTAAAGGTCATAAAACAAGCCCTCCTGGATAAGGGGTCCCGCCGTGGTCATATACGGCATGGCTATGTCGAACTCAACGCCGGCTTGTGCGGCTTGGCGGAGGTCGTTTATCATAGTGTCGGTCCTTTTTTCCTGTATCTTTATGCCGAGCTTGGCTTCCACCAGATTGTTGCGTTCTTCGACATACTGGCTGATCTCGGTGCCTTCGTACGGCAGGATTTCGTGCGAACCGTAACCGCCGCCGTTTTGGTTTTCTACCAAGAATGTTACTGTTCTGTCAAGGTTTTGGGTGGTGATGTGAGTGAGGGGATCCATTTCTTCGGACGATTCGGCCGCAGAGGATTCCGCGCTTTCGCCGGTGTTGGAAACAGCTTCGGATTCGGCTTTGGATTCGCCGTTTTCTTCTTTGCCGCAGGCGGCTAAAATGCCCATGGCCATGCATATGACGATCAGGATGCTTATAACCCGGATTTTACGTTTTTGCATAATACAATACTCCTTCTTTTGTTATAGGTTTGGTTGCTCCTTATTCATGTATTTATTATAGCATTAAAAGGCGTTTTGTCAATAGATTGTAAAACTTTCGGACAAATCTTTCAAAATGGTAATACAGGTAATATTTACCTGTAAAGTGTGTCACCGTCATTTTTTATAGAAAAACAAACCGCGGACTTTGTCTTTTTTGATAAAACATGATTGATTTTAGTCGTGTTATGTGCTATACTGATAGTAATCGAGATTGAAAGGTGGTTTAATTTTACATGAACGAATTGAAAGGTGCTTGCATAATAGGACAATCCGGAGGGCCCACCTCCGTTATAAACGCTTCCGCTTACGGCGCGATCAAAACGGCGCTTGAACACGAATCTATAACCAAGGTTTACGGTGCGCTAAACGGGATTCGGGGTGTCCTCGACGACAACCTCATAGACTTGGGTATGGAGGACCCCAACGAGCTTGAATTTATGAAATACACTCCGTCCTCCGCTCTCGGCTCCTGCCGTTACAAGCTTAAAAACCCCGAAACGGACGACACCGATTTTAAACGCATACTTGAGATTTTCAAAAAATACGACGTGCGCTATTTCTTCTACAACGGCGGAAACGACTCCATGGACACCTGCAACAAAATATCAAAATTTATGCTTAAAAACGGTTACGAGTGCAGGGTCATGGGTATTCCCAAGACCATCGACAACGACCTTTTCGGCACCGACCACTGCCCCGGCTATCCTTCCGCGGCAAAGTATATCGCCACTTCGCTCATGGAGATTTATCACGACGCACACGTTTATGACACGGGTATGATAACCGTGGTCGAGATTATGGGCAGGAATGCCGGCTGGCTGACCGCCGCTTCCGCTCTCGCCTGCCGCAAGGGCGAAGGACCCGACCTCATCTATTGCCCCGAAAACGATTTCGACCTCAACGCAGCAATGTCTAAAATCGAGAAAATATATAAAAAATACGGCAAGTGCATCATCGCCGTTTCGGAGGGTATCAAGGATAAGGACGGCAGGTATGTTTCCGAATACGGCAACGACCTTTCCAATTCCAAGGATGGTTTCGGTCACGCCCAGCTCGGCGGTCTCGCCGCTTATCTCGCCGACTATATAAAATCGAAAACAGGCGCCAAGGTCAGGGGCATCGAACTGTCTCTCCTCCAAAGGTGCGCAGCGCACTGCGCTTCGCAGACCGATATCGACGAATCTTTCGCGGCGGGCAAAGCCGCGGTGGAATACGCCGTAAACGGCATAACCGACAAGATGGTGGGCTTTAAACGCGTTTACAAAGACGGTAAATATACTTGCGAAATCGAGCTTTTTGAACTTACCTCCGTCGCCAACACCGAAAAGAAGATCCCCGCCGACTGGTTCAACGAAACCAAGGACGGGCTGAACGACAAATTTATTGAGTACGCTCTCCCCTTGATTTACGGCGAGACCAAGCTACCTAAGGAAGACGGGCTGCCCAGGTTTGTCCGCTTGAAAAAGGTTAAGGCAGAAAGCAAATAATTTATTACAGAAAAAGTTTTTGGAAGGTTGGGGCATATTCCGAAAGACGTTAAAACGTTAAAACGTTAAAACGTTTAAAACGTTAAAACGTTTAAAACGTTAAAACGGCGTGTACGGAAAAATCCTCCGCTTCCCCCTATAACGATAGTTTGCGCATTGTTTTGCTTATTATCTAAAAAAAGCGCGGTTTAATTGTTAACCGCGCTTTTCTTTGTGCTTATTTTATTCTTTCACTACGGGGAACCATAGCTCGTACTTGTAATTTTCCTTTGGCATATCGGTTTCCGGATATACTTCGACATCGGGGATTTTTTCACTCGCCCGCCGATAACCGGACGACGGCAGCCATTCTTTCCAAAACCGGGTGTGAAGATCCATCAATCCTCTATCCTTTTCAAGTACAGCCCATGTCGCCGCCGGAACATCATAACTCACAAAACCTTCCGGCGCTTCCTGCGTCGTTGCGGCGGCAATGTAATAATCAAACTCATGGCTGCCGTCAAAGTCGGCGCACAATCCTATATACCCCTTTGGCTCGGTGTTCGACAGCGACAGGATAGAGTCGTACGTTTCTTTTGGCGTTTCGCTCCAAAAGTTCGGTATTAAATTAACAACGGCGTCGTTTCTAAACGTCTTTTTGATCCCTACGATTCTAAAAGCGGGTTTTTTCTCGATTCGTACCTTCATTTCTGCTTCTCCTTTAAGATTAATTTGGATGGAAATGCGGGGGTAGGTGACGAGCGAAATTTTCCGGCTCCTCGCGTATTGGGGTGAGACCTTGTGTTGATTTTGAAATGCCCTGTTGAACGCCGTAGGTGATGAATAACCATATTTCAATGCGATGTCTATGATTTTTTCATCGCTGTTCTGAAGCTCCAACGCGGCGACGGATAAACGTCTGCGGCGTATATACTCACTGAGCTGGATACCCGTTGCGTTTAGGAACATATTCGAAAAACCGCCTGCCGTGCATAACGCCAACCGTGCCGCCTGCTTTAAATCAATATCGGAGTCAAGGTTTTCTTCAATATAATCGAGCGCCCTGTTCATTCGCGCCGTCCAATCCATAATGTTTCCCATGCCGTATTTCCTCCTTTCAATCGAAAGTATAGCAGGAACGAGGTTGTAAATCCTCTCATTTGATATTTAATTATGAGAGGTTTTCATTTTCTCTTTTTTCTTATCTTTTCTCTCTTATCTTTTCACTGGAAATGTCACACGGGATAAGATAAAAGAGAAGAACGAATAGAGAAAAGAGAAAAGAACCAAAAAGAAAAGTCAGAGTCTGAATATCGAACCGTGTAAATGCCGATAATAACCATAAGAAAATTATGG
>CAYOGQ010000134.1:0-5018 GCA_964403645.1 uncultured Ruminococcus sp. | reverse complement strand
ACGACCCGCTTAACAGGGAAGACTCCAAGAAGATTATCGTAAAGCTGATGCAGAAGATCAAGGATCAAAACGGCAAGGTTCTCGTGGCAAACGGCAACGCTTACACCTGGCCGTATGTCACCGACATAGTGGACGTTCCCCTTGACGACTCGCGTTACAAATACACGGCGGCTTCGGTGCCGTTCTACGGGATGCTGCTGCACGGCTATATCGAATTTTCCGGCACGGCAATAAATCTCGCGGGCGACTACCAGTATCAGCTCTTAAAAACTATTGAAAACGGCGCTTCTCCCATGTTCGTCATAGCGGTTCAAAACACCTCGGAACTCAAACAATACTCCGGGGATTCGATAGTCGGAAATTACTACTCCGTCAGATATTCCATATGGCTTTCGGATATGCTTTCCACCTATAAGACCCTCAACGAAGCGCTTAAAGGCGTCAGGTATTCCGTGGTGACCGAGCATAAGTTCCTTGACGACAACCGCAGAGTGGTTCAGGTGACCTACGACAATGGCACGGTTTTCCTGATCAACTACCTTGAGGACGATTACACGGTCGAATACGACGGAAAAAATACGGTTATACCCGCAAACGGTTTTATAAAGATTGACGCGGAAAAAGGAGAGGCGAGCAATGGATAAAGCGAAAAAAGTCGGCTTGACCGAAAAAATACCCGCCACTCCGAAAAAGCGGAAGGGAAAATCCCTCGAAAATAAAAAAGCCCGCCTCGGTTGGTTTTTCATAGCACCGTTTCTCATCGGTTTCGTGCTTTTATACCTGCCGATGATAGTTGAATCCATATATTTCAGCTTTGTAAAAATCCAATCGGTCAAAGGCGGAGGTTATAACCCCATATGGGTGGGTTTCAAAAACTATTCATATGCTTTTTTGGAAGACTCCCAGTTCAACGAAAAGCTGATTTCCAGCATTAAGCAGATCGCGTTCAATATTCCCGCTATAGTCATCTTCTCGCTTTTCATGGCGGTGCTTTTGAACCAGAAGATGAAGGGCAGAGCGGCATTCAGAGCGATATTCTTCATCCCCGTTATCGTTTCCACCGGTATAATCGAATCCATCGACCTGCAGAATACCCTCGCGCAGGCGCAGGCGACCATGACCGATATGTCCTCCGGGACGATGAACTCATCTTCCTCGATGGGCAACGAGTTGATTTCGATTTTACAGGTCGAACGGTTCTTTGCGGGAATGAAGGTCGGGCAGGAACTGCTCGTCTATGTCACGGCGGTGGTTAGGGGAGTTTATGACATCATAAACAAAGCGGGCGTCCAGATGCTCGTGTTCCTCGCCGGTTTGCAGTCGATTTCGCCCGCCATCTACGAATCCTGTAAGATAGAGGGCGCCAGCTCCTGGGAAATATTCTGGAAGATAACCTTCCCGATGATCTCGCCGATGATCTTCGTCAATACGATATACACGGTCATCGACTCGTTCACCTCGCAGTCCAACACGGTTATGGTTTATATCAACAGCGTGTATAAAGGCACGGAAGGCAACGTCAGAGCGACCGCAATGAGCTGGGTTTACTTCCTGTTGGTATTATTGATCTTAGGTTTGGTGGCAGGTATCCTATCAGCGTATATCTTCTACCAGCGAAGAGATTAAGGGGAGGTGCATATAATGGATAAAACTGAACGCAGAATCAAAAAAGACCCTTCCCTGATGGTATTCGACAAGAAAACCTCGTTCTGGGTGCTTTTACGGTATAAGTTCCTCACGTTTTATTTCTTGAAAAAAGTACTGTGGGCGATATTCAGGTTCGTGCTGTTAATCGGCATATCCTATGTTGTCATCCTGCCGTACATATCCAAAATATCCAGTTCTTTCATGAGCCGCGAAGACTTCGTCGACGTGTCGGTTATACTGATACCCAAATATCCGACCCTTGATACTTACAAGGCGATAATTAACGACAACGGCTACTGGTCGGCGTTATTTAACACCACGACATTATCGCTCTTATGCGCCGCCGTTCAGATGATGATATGCGCCATTGTAGGCTACGGTTTCGCAAAATTTAACTTTAAGTATAAAAAGTTGATTTTCCTTGCCGTTATCTTCACCATGGTTATCCCCCACCAGTCTATCCAGATGTCGATGTTCATGAAATTCCGGTATTTCGATATTTGGGGCATCTACGGCTTTGCGGCGAAAGCATTAGGCTTGTCCAAGGAAGCGACTCCGGCGATTGCCAACCTGTTAAACTCATACTGGCCGCTCGGCATCATGTCGTTCTGCGGTATAGCGTTTAAGAACGGCTTGTATATCTTCATCATGCGGCAGTATTACAAGGGCGTCCCCGACGAACTGGAAGAAGCCGCGTATGTGGACGGAGCGGGTGTTTTCAAGACTTTCGTCAAGATAATCATACCCATGTCGGTCCCCATGCTCGTCACGATTTTCATGTTCGCATTCTCGTGGCAATGGACGGACACTTTCTATACGAATCTGTTCTTCACTCAAACGGATAAGCTTAAAATGCTGCCGAATATCGTTAAAGTACCGAAATCGCTCGATACGGTCTACGCTGCTCAGGTCACCTATGAAACGGCGATCAGAAACACCTGCGGACTCCTCATACTGCTGCCGCTGGTAATAATCTATCTGTTCGCGCAGCGCACTCTGATAGAAGGCGTGGAACGCAGCGGCATTACAGGCTGACATTTTACATTTTGCACATTTTGCTTTAAACTTAACTGCTGTATAAATGAAAAACCGTGAAGTCAAAGCTTCGCGGTTTTCTTATATCGATTATAATTTCGTTAGTTATATAATAAATATTTGCTAATTATTTGTCCTTTACAACCGTCTCATAAAATGCCACAGCCAGATCGGTAACCAGGCCGTAGCTTTTTACTCCGGCTTTGACGTTTTGCGAGGAGAGATAAGCGTTGTTGGTGCCGGAAACTACTTTCGCAGCGGTGGATTCGCGGTATTTTTCAAAGAATTTGGAATAAGCGTTGATTTCACCGACCAACTCGTTCGGGTAATAATTTTTACGAAATTTACTGTAAAGCTCTCTGTCGGACTTATAAAGCGCTGACATCACCTCGCGCAGTACGTTAATGTATCCGCTGTACCGGATATAAGCGTCGTCGCTTTCCGCGCAGACGAGGAACGCGATAAAATTGGCTTCGTCCTCCCGCGCTATACCTCTTTGGTGGGACATCTCGTGTGCGACGGTGAAGGGCACGATAAAGTCGGGGTAGTTGACGTTGACGTTGGCTTCTCCCGTGAAGAAAGCGTACACCCCGGAAATATGGGTATAAGTCATAAGGTCCGAAAGCGCCACCATCTTGACAGGGCAGGTAAAACCGGTAATAAAATCCTTGTCGGCGGAATATTCGTTAAACGCTTCGTTGACTGCGGCCGTCAGGTCATAAAATGAATAAGGCATATGCGACTCGCCCGCCGACGAAAACGTGATACCCGGCAGCACCTCGTCTATGCTTTCTGAAAGCCATGCGGCGGTTTCGTACAGCGACTGCCCCGAAACAGGTTTGTCTTCCAGGCCGAGATTTTCGGCAAGGCTGTTTCTGAAATAACAGGGGCCGAATCCGAGTCCGAAAATTATACAAACAACCATCAGCACCGACACAAGGGAAAGCAATATCTTTTTTAATTTGCGCCCCTTGTTTTGCACCATGTCCCTCAGCGAAATCCACACCACAACCGCGATAATGACGGGGATAAACAGGATAAGGGCTTCCGCGACGGAAAAGGGAAAAACGGCGGTGAGCATGGCGGTGATAAAACGAACGCCGATAGACATATGCCGAACCCAGAATTCTGCAAAAACTGTGGAAAACCGTGAAACGACATAAACTACAACGGAGACAACAAACAACGCGCAAACCGTAAGGAAATATGGGTGAAGCGCGGCTTGCTGCTTAAACCCATGAAAAAGATTCCTTTTAGGAGCGGTTCCGGCGTTTTTGTTGTCCATATTTTAAACCACCTCGACGGTCCAATTGAATTTATCTTCGGTTCTGCCCCATTGGATATCTGTCAGCTCTTTATACAGCATACCCGAAACCTCGCCGATTTCAAAATTGTTTATAATCATGCGCTTGTCGTTCCAGACCAGCTCACCCACCGGGGATATGACCGCGGCGGTGCCGGTGCCGAACATTTCCTCAAGCGTCCCGTTCGTTGAAGCGGCGCTCACCTCGTCGATGGATATGCGCCTTTCGGTGACTTTATAACCTTTATAGCGGAGCAGCGCGATCGCCGAATCCCTTGTGACGCCCGGCAGGATGCTGCCTTCGAGCGACGGGGTGATTATCTCGCCGCCGATCTTGAAGAAAACGTTCATAGCCCCCACTTCGTCGATATATTTGTGGTGGATGCCGTCGAGCCACAGCACCTGGGCGTAACCCTGTTCCTCCGCTTTTTGCTGTCCGATAAGCGAAGCGGCGTAGTTCCCGCCGACCTTGGCAAATCCGGTCCCGCCCCTGACCGCCCGGACAAATTCGTCCTCCACGGCAATCTTTACGGGATTAAGTCCGGCGGCGTAATAAGATCCGGAAGGAGACAGTATGATGATGAATAAATAAGTATGCGAAGGATGCACACCGAGAAAAGGGTCGGTGGCGATTATAAAGGGGCGTATGTACAAGGACGTACCGGGTTCGGACGGCACCCAGTCTATATCGTTTTTCACCGCGGTTTTTATGGCTTCGAGCGCGAAAGCGGGATCGACGCGGGGGATGCACAATCTCGCGTTGGTGTTGTTAATTCTCTCAACATTCTTATCGGGGCGGAACAGCAGAATCCGCCCGTCTGCGGCGCGGTCGGCTTTTCACCCTTCGAAAGTCTCCTGCCCGTAATGGAACACCATGCTCGCCGGTGAAAGCGAAAGGTTATGGAAAGGCTCGATTTTGGCGTTGTGCCAGCCTTCCGAAGGCGAATATTCGCATGTGAACATATGGTCGGTGAAAACTTTGCCGAAACCCAGTTTGGAAGCATCGGGTTTAGGTGATGGGGCGGCAGTGCGG
>CAYOGQ010000133.1:0-5115 GCA_964403645.1 uncultured Ruminococcus sp. | reverse complement strand
GGTGGTCGAACAGGGCCAGTGCATCAGCGAAAACAACGCCACGCTCACCGCGGTGACCCAGGTCCAGCCGTTTTCCACCAAAAGCTGCTTTAAATCCATCAGACTTGACGGTTGTGACAGGCTGCCCGAAGCCATATAAATCATGACGGTTATCGGGATAACGATTTCGTTGGCGGGAAACCCCAAAATAAAAGCCGTCAATATTACGCCGTCCATGCCGAAAAACTTTCCGAACGGGTCCAAAAAGTTCGAACAGACGGCAAGCAAGGTGGAGCCGCCGACGGTTATATTCGCCGTCAGCCAGATAACAAGCCCGGCGGGCGCGGCGACCGCCGCCGCTCTTCCCAGCACGAACAGAGTCCGGTCAAAAACCGAACGGATTATAACCCTGCCTATCTGCGGTTTGCGGTAAGGCGGCAGCTCCAGCGTGAACGAGGAGGGTACCCCCTTTAAAATTGTCCGCGAGAGTATTTTGGAAATCGTAAGCGTTATGAATATGCCGAATAAAATGACGCAGGTCAAAAGCGCGGCGGCGAAAAGCGATTTGTAAGGCGCGGCGGCAAAGCCCGCGAAAAACATGGTAATTATGGCGATAAGCGTAGGGAAGCGCCCGTTGCAGGGCATAAAATTGTTGGTGAGCACCGCAATTAACCGTTCCCGGGGAGAATCAATGATCCGGCATCCGGTGACGCCAGCGGCGTTGCACCCCAGCCCCATGCACATGGTGAGCGCCTGTTTGCCGCAAGCGCCGCTCCTTTTAAAATATTTATCCAGGTTAAACGCCACGCGGGGGAGATAGCCCAGGTCCTCGAGCAGCGTAAACAGCGGGAAGAACACCGCCATCGGCGGCAGCATGACGGAAACCACCCAAGCCAGCACGCGGTAAACGCCGAAAACCAGCGCCCCGGTGAGCCTGTCGGGCGCGCCGGCGGCTTCAAAAAGATCGGCGAGCCAGTCCTGCACTTTAAACAGGGCGTCCGCGAGCAAACGCGACGGAAAATTGGAAGCGATTAAGGTCAGCCAAAAGACGAAAAACAAAAGCGCGAGCATGATGGGAAAACCGGTAAGCCTGCCGGTGAGGATTTTGTCGATTTTACGGTCCCCGGCGTTATAGCCCGCCTTTTCAAACTTCACCGCCCCGCGGCAGATAACCTCCGCCGCTCCTACCAAGCCACAAACGATTTGGTCGCGCAGTTCTTCCGCGCCTATCCCCGCCGCTTCCAAAATTCCTTTCGCCGTAGCCAAAGCCGCCGCAATCTCGACGTCGGACAATATGTCATACCCAAGACGGGCGGATATCGCGGCGACGCAAGCGGCGTCGTAATCCAAGAGCCGCAGGCTGACCCAGCGCGGGTTCAGTCCGCGTTCGATTTTCCGCGCCACCGCCGGTTCCA
This sequence comes from uncultured Ruminococcus sp., assembly GCA_964403645.1. Classification (GTDB taxonomy): domain Bacteria; phylum Bacillota; class Clostridia; order Oscillospirales; family CAG-382; genus UBA1206. The sequence goes on along the minus strand of CAYOGQ010000133.1, from coordinate 3,721 downwards.
TTACGGCGACTGCGCTTTCGATTTGCTCCGTATAACGCGTTATAAAGTGCCCCGCTCCCTTTGGGCGGGCGAGAACCTCCGCCAGCGCTTCAGTCAGCTTGCCCAGGCTTTGCTTTTTACGCGCGGTCGTCCCCACGACCGGCACGCCCAAACCGCGGGACAGCGCGTTTAAATCTATTTTAATTTTTTTTCGTTTTGCTTCGTCCATCAGGTTTACGCAAATCACGACTTTGTCCGTGACCTCGAGCGTCTGCAACGCGAGGTTGAGATTGCGTTCCAGACAGGTGGCGTCGCAGACGACGACCGTCGCGTCGGCGTCGCCGAAACAGATGAAATCCCGCGCCGCTTCCTCCTCCGCCGAACGCGCCATCAGGGAATATGTACCCGGAATATCGACCAAGGTATAACTCTCGCCGCCGTATGTATAGTGACCCCGCGCGATATCCACCGTCTTGCCCGGCCAGTTGCCGGTATGCTGCCGCATTCCCGTCAGGTTGTTGAACAACGTGCTTTTCCCCACGTTCGGATTGCCCGAAAGCGCGACAATCTTTTCATATATCCCCATGTCAGACGACCAGTCTGTTCGCCGTTTCTTCCGGCCTCAGCGCAATGACGGCTCCCCTGATTAAGTACGCGACCATTTCACCCGCGGGGGAAGCGAGCAGACATTCCACTTCCGTGCCCTCGACAAGCCCTATGTCGAGAAGCCTCCGCCGTATGCTCCCGGCGGATGTCAGGGCGCTGACGCGGGCGGTCTGCCCCTGCTTTAACTCCTTTAATGTATATATATCATTCATAAAAAACGACACCTCTAAATAAATTTAGCATAGGGAAACATTGTTTCCTTATGCTACATTATACGCGTGCCGGTCCGTGTTGCCACGGATAAAAGCGTCATTTGACGAATTATATATATTTTACACTGGAAAATGAGGTTGCATGGAGATGGACGACAATTCCGATTTCTACGCTTTCGGCGGCTATAAGCCGAACGGGGGAACGCAGATCACCTCGTCTATGGAGGATTATCTCGAAATGATATGCAGGCTGTTGAAAAAGCAGGAGGTGGTACGGATAAACGAGCTGGCGGACAGATTGCACGTCAGACCTTCTTCGGCATCAAAAATGGTGAACAATCTGAAATTTTCGGGTTTCGTCACCTTTGAGAAATACGGCTATGTCAGGCCTACGGAGGCGGGTTTCGCGGTAGGCGAATATCTGCTCTACCGTCACGACGTGTTGAATCGACTGCTCTGCCTTGTGAATCAATCGGCGAACGAAACCGAACAGGTGGAAAAAATAGAACACTTCTTTGACGAAAAGACAGTAAAAAATATAGATAAATTCCTTAAAAACAGGAGTTAATGATTTATGGCGATACTTATGTTGATTGAAAATACTTATCAGCGAAGTAAAGAAATAACCCAATATGTGTTTATTTATTAAACCAAATTAATGAAAAGTCTTGTACAATTTTAAAGATTGCCTAAAAGCTTTTTGTGCTTCTCCTGCATTTGAAATTTTTTCCGATTGACGATAAATAGCCTCCAAAGCTTCTTCATGTTCCATGCGGCATTCATTTTTAATCCACTCAGCCGGAACCCAATTTTCGATCTTATCATATCCTGTAAATTTAAAAGTTGTTCCATTTTTATTTACTCCTTCAATAACGCCGCTTACCGTCACATCAAATGAAATTTGCAAGCAATTTAATGCAGCCTCCAATTTTTTTCTCTCTTCTTTTGATTTTAGTCCATAATGCTGCCAAAGATCAGAAAAAGACAACGGTCTATTCACTTTGTTTAAAAGAGTCCATATTTTTAATTCATATTGTCCAAGTTTACCGGATTCATAGCGTTCTTCCACAGTCATACGAGGTTTAAACGCATCTAAAAAAATGGGATAAAACCGCGGCGCAATAAACCCTCCGGATTTGCCGTTAAAAAAGTGTCCGCAAGCCAGTTTCTTTTCCTGCGCGGCACGAGTATCCCATATTGTAGGATCGGTTTCGGAGTCGCCCGTGTAATCTTGGCCTTCACCATTTTCAGTATAAGTGAATATTATCGGATTAATGTAATTTGTAAATGGCGTCCAAAACCCCGCCTCATTTACTTTTTCAATAAATTCATCATATTTTAACATTATTTTCTCCTTCCGAGAATAGTAATTTTTTAAAATAGTAATTCGTTTTATTCATCACTATATAAAAATCACCGGGGTTAATCACAATAACGCCACAAGGCGGTCCACGTCCTCGGGCGCTGTCGCCCAACTTGTGACAAATCGGTACACCGTACGGGTTTTATCGTATTTTTCCCAAAGCTCAAAGGCACAGGATTTTTTAAGCTCCTCCGCCGTCGCGTTATCCAAAAGTACGAACCGCTGGTTGGTGGGCGAGCCGTATGTCATGACATAACCCTTTGAAACGAAGCCCGCTTCCAGCTTTTCCGCCATTTCCACGGCGTGGCGCGAAATTTCAAAATACAGCCCGCCGGTAAACAGGGCGTCGAACTGCACGCCGAGCAGCCTGCCTTTGGCGAGCAGCCCGCCGTGCCGCTTCATCATGGCGGTGAAGTGTTTCAGTTTTCCCTTTTCGGGGACCACCACCGCTTCGCCGAACAGCGCGCCCACCTTGGTGCCGCCGATATAAAACACATCGACGCACTTAGCCAAAAGCGGCAGCGTCACGTCCGCGCCGCGCGCCGTCAGACCGTAACCCAGCCGCGCTCCGTCGAGAAACAGGGGGATTTCATATTCAGCGCAAACGCTTTTCAACCCTTTAAGTTCCGCCGCGGTATAGAGCGTGCCGCGTTCGGTGGGATGCGAGATATACACCATGCCGGGACAAACCATATGGTCTTTCGTTTCGTCGGAATGATAAGCGACGAGCAGGGCTTTCAGGTTTTCCGGTATTATTTTGCCGTTATGATTGGGCAACGTGATGACTTTGTGCCCCGCCGCTTCCACCGCTCCCGATTCGTGGACGGCGATATGCCCGGTGTCCGCGGCGACGACGCCCGCGTAGGGCGGCAGCAGCGAGTCGATGACGGTGGCGTTGGTTTGCGTCCCGCCCACGAGGAAAAACACGTCGGCGTCCGGGACGCCGCAGCTCTCCCTGATTTTTTCCCTCGCCGTGGCGCAGTAGATGTCCGTCCCGTAACCGGGCGTCAGCTCCGAATTGGTTTGTATAAGCCTTTCCAGCACCTTCGGGTGCGCTCCGTTAGTATAATCGCTGTCAAAGCGCAGCATAAAAACACCGCCTTATATTTTAATTATCATTTGAGTATAGCATCGTGAATTGTAAAACGCAAGAAAAAATAGTGTGAATAATTATGCAATATATTAAATAAACAACAGGGGCGGTTTAATGTCCGCCCCTGCCGTCCCGTAAATTAATATATCATCGTTTTTATTCATCAAGCTCGTCGATTTTATTATCAAGCTCTTCGATCTTGTCGCCCAGCTCGTCAATCCTGTCTTCAAAGTCCTCGCAATCGTCCACGCGGTTCTCAAGCTCCTCGATTTTATTTTCAAGGTCTGAAAGTCTGCCTTCGATTTCGGCAATGATGTCGTTGATGTTCTGGCGGTTGATAAACGCGTTGCTTTTTCCGTATTGCTTGAACTGATTGGCGTTGCCGCCGAAATTCACCGCGGGTCCCGCACCGTTGGGAACGTAATCCTTCAATCCCTTGTCGCGCAGCAGCCTGCGGGTTTCCTCCCC
>CAYOGQ010000132.1:1155-5165 GCA_964403645.1 uncultured Ruminococcus sp. | reverse complement strand
GCACGCCCGAAGCTGTCGAGGTTTTCCAAAAAGCCGGAGTGCTGTTCGCCCCCGCAAAAGCGGCGAACGCAGGCGGGGTATCCACTTCAGGGCTGGAAATGAGCCAAAACTCCATGCGTTACGGCTGGACCGCCGAAGAAGTCGACGCCAAGCTCAAGGGTATTATGGAAAACATATTCCACAACGCATATAACGCCGCCAAGCAGTTCGGCTGTGACGGCGACCTTGTGGTCGGCGCGAATATCGCGGGCTTCTTGAAAGTCGCGAACGCGATGATAGCTCAGGGAATCGCGTATTAACCGTTTTATAAATATTAATAAAAATGTATAAACAAAAGGCGTTCCCGCGGGAACGCCTTTTTGCTTTAATTAAAACAGTTCGAGAATTTCGGAATTGAGCTTCACGAAATCTTCCGTTTCTTCTTTTGTGAACCGGCGGGACAACAGCAGCGCCGACATATATATCTGCTTTGCCGCAAGTTTTTGTTTTTCTTCGGGAAGCTGTTTCAGCCGTAAAACCGCTTTGTTCGCCGTGTTGACGGTGAGGATCTCTTCGCCCGCCGCTCCGGCGTCCTTCATGCCGTACAGCCGCATCATTTCGCCGAAACGCCGAGATTCCTCGTCCACTGTGATAAACGCGGGGGCGTCGTCGCCGGTCAAGGCCGTAAATCTGACGTTATCTTCTTTTTTGCCGGTAATTTCAGCGAATAGCTTTTTCAGTTCTACGTCGTCCTCGCTCTTTTCACCCAAGGCGTCCAGCCCCGAATCGATACGGCGGAACTTGATTTTGTCATTTTTCCGCTCGGTGAACTGCAAAAACTGCGTGTCCACCAGACGGCTCGCCTCTACAACCCCGATATCTTTGGCGTTATACACCGAAACGTAATAGCTGTACGCCGTTTTGTCCGTGGTATAATAAATCGTACCCTCATTCTTTTCGCCGAGATATTCGGATACTGTGGCGAAAGAACCGTCGGTCTTTCTGAGCATCAGGTTGTCTTTAATCCTGTCGTAGAATTTTTCGTCGCGCATGGCGCCGTATTCGATGAACATCGAAAGGCTTTCATACACCTTCTCCAGCTCGCTCCGCTCGTTGGCGAACAAATAATTATACCTGTCGGCGACCTTTTTGGAAATATGCTGCGAAACCTTGGCGACATAGGTGTTGGTCTGCAAATAGCTCCGCGATACGTTCAGCGGCAGCTCCGGGCAGTCCAGGACGCCCTTAACATAGATTAAAAACTCCGGGAGGACTTCTTTGATATTGTCCGAAACGAAAACCTGATTGTAGTACAGGCTCACCTTGGGCTCTGTCGCCTCAAAATCGCTTTTTATCTTGGGAAAATAGAGTATCCCCTTGAAATTGAGCGGATAATCGGCGTTGATATGGACATACATCAGCGGCTCCTCATAGTCGCCGGTGAGCTTTTTATAAAATTCTTTGTATTCTTCGGGCTTGATATCCTTGGGAGCCTTTTGCCAAAGGGGGGTGGTGTCGTTTATCTGCTCGTCTGTTTCGCCTTCGGCGAAGAACACCGGATAAGGCATAAAGGAGCAATATTTGCGTAGAATTTCCTTGATTTTTTCGCCGTCGAGATAACCCGTTTCATCATCCGCGATATGCAGTATGATATCGCTTCCCCTGCCGGCTTCGCGGGTGTGTTCCTCCATTTCGTATGCGCCGTTTTCGTCGCAGCTCCAGTTTACCGCCGGGGAGCCGTCGTATGATTTGGTGACAATTTCGGCTTTTTCGGAAACCATGAACACCGAATAAAATCCCAACCCGAAATGACCGATAATGCCGGATGTGTTCCCTTCTTTGGATTCGTACTTGTCGATAAATTCGAGCGCGCCGGACAGGGCGATCTGATTGATATACTTTTTGACCTCTTCGGCGCTCATGCCGATACCGTTGTCGGTTATCGTCAGCGTCTTCGCTTCCTTGTCCACTTTTACGGTAATCTTGTAATTATCCTCCGCGTCGGCAGCTTCGCCCAAGGACACAAGGCGCTTGTGCTTGGATATCGCGTCGCAGGCGTTGGATACCACCTCGCGTAAAAAAATATCCTTGTCGGAATAAAGCCAGCGCTTTATGACCGGGAAAATGTTTTCCGTTTGTACGGATATGCCGCCTTTTTCCATGTTTATAATCATCCTTTCAATTTTATACAATTTATGCCGCTTTCCTGATATCGTAGAAAAAATACAGCTTTCACTGTATTTTCCCTTCACTGCCTATTTATTTGGATAACCCTATTCGGCGGCGGGGGCAGCGTCGCTTTGAAAGTCGCAGAATATGTCGTCCTCGTTAAAGGCATCCTCAAAATCGTCATCCTCGGGTTCGTCGGCAAAGTCCGACGACGCGCGTTTGGCTTCCTTTTTAGCCTGGATCAAAAGCAGCGTCCCGGCCGTGCCGCCCACCGCCGCCACCGCCGCGAAGGCGTTCGCGAGGCTTTTCTTTTTATTCATATAGATGAGGAACAGCAAGAAAAACGCCGCCGCCTGTATAATCAGGCAGATACCCACGACAATTTTAGCTTTTTTCATAATGTTGATCATTCCTTTCAGTCTGTAATGGTCATTTGGTCTTTTGACATTTAACGTATAACCGGCGCAGTATTGCCCGAAACGTCAAACGAATTTTATTTTTATTATGTAACGTTTTATACTAATTTTTAACCAATGTTTTAAGATACGCGTCGATAAAACCGTTCAGGTCGCCGTCCATGACCGCCGTGATGTTGCCGGTTTCGTAGTCGGTTCGGTTATCCTTGACAAGAGTGTACGGCATGAACACATAGGAGCGTATCTGACTGCCCCATTCGATGTTCATTTTCATGCCCTGGATATCCTCGACTTTTTCGAGATGCTCGCGTTCTTTTATTTCCAGCAGTTTGGATTTAAGCATCCGCATGGCGGTTTCTTTATTTTGCATCTGGCTTCTTTCGGTCTGGCAGCCCACCACCATCCCCGTGGGGATATGGATGATGCGCACCGCCGAATCGGTTTTATTAATATGCTGCCCGCCCGCGCCGGATGAACGGTGCGTTTCGACCTTCAAGTCGTTTTCGTTGATCTCAATTTTCATGTCGTCGTCCAGTTCCGGCATTACGTCAACCGAAGCGAAGGAGGTATGACGCCGACCCGACGAGTCGAAGGGCGATATCCGCACCAGACGATGGACGCCGGCTTCGCTTTTGAGATATCCGTAAGCGTTTTCGCCGGAAATGAGCAACGAAACCGATTTTATTCCCGCTTCGTCGCCGTCGAGATAATCGAGAACCTTTAATTTAAATTTGTTCCGTTCGGCAAAGCGGCAGTACATGCGGTAGAGCATTTCAGCCCAGTCCTGCGCTTCCGTGCCGCCCGCGCCGGGATGGATGGTGAGTATGGCGTTATTGCGGTCGTATTCACCCGAAAGCATCACGGCGATGCGCTGTTCGGCGTAGGTTTTTTCCAATTCCGTCAGTTCGGGAATAATTTCTTCCGCCAATTCCTCGTCGTCCGCTTCGGTCGCCAGCGCGATAAGTTCTTTCAGATCGTCGAAAGCCTTTTTCAGACCTGCGTAAGCGTTGGAGACACCCTTTTTACGCTTGAGGTCGGTCAGGATTTTTTTGCTGTTTTCGGCGTCGTTCCAAAAGCCTTCGGCGGCGGTGGCGACTTCGAGTTCGTCTATTTCCCTTTTAAGCTCGTTTATTTTAAGCGAATCTCCGAGTGAGCTTATGCTTTCATCAAGCGCCTTTATCCTCGGCATATTCTGTTCTATTTTGATAAGCACCGCGGAGTTCTCCTTTTACCTTTACTACATTATATAGACACAAGGAATAATTGTCAAGGACAAAATTGTCAAAAACAATTAAATATACGGTGAATTTATTGATATTTCGCCACAATTTTCGGTTGATTTACAAAAATAATTAACGATTTATTGTTAACCATCGCCCCTGTAAGCCGGGTTCTGTAATTAACGATCATCTATCTTGCTGTACAAGAATTAATTGTTTTGTTAGC
>CAYOGQ010000132.1:0-1055 GCA_964403645.1 uncultured Ruminococcus sp. | reverse complement strand
TGTTGACCGATCGCCCCTGTAAGCCGGGTTCTGTTATAAACGATCATCTATCTTGTTGTGCAAGACTTAACTATAATAATAACTGTTGACCGATCGCCCCTGTAAGCCGGGTTCTGTTATAAACGATCATCTATCTTGCACGCGTGTCACCGCGCGTGTCCTTGCCACCCTCGAGGACTGCCGAGCAGGCATTAGCGTCCTCATATGCGGTGTTGCTCCGGATAGGGTTTACATGGCCGCGCGGTTTCCCGCGCGCCGGTGAGCTCTTACCTCGCCTTTCCATCCTTACCGCTTACGCGGCGGTTTCTTTCTGTTGCACTTGCCCTGAAGTCGCCTTCGGCGGACGTTATCCGTTATCCTTGCTCTGCGGAGCCCGGACTTTCCTCACGGCAGGACCTTTCGGTATGCTGCCGCGCGATCGTTCGGAGCGGTCGGTCATGGTGATTATAACATACCGGCTCTGTTTTGTAAATCGTTATTTTTTATTTTTAATGTTGATTATTTCCATTAATGCATATATAATAAAGTCATGTTTGCATTATCGTCAAAAGGAGAGGCTTTTATGCCCGAATATACTCGATTATTCCCAAAAGATAAAAAAATCGGTTTCGTGGGGCTGGGTATTTCCAACCTCCCGGTGGCGGAGCTGTTGAAATCCCAGGGTCATGCCGTATCGCTCCGCGACAAAAAGCCGGCTTCTCCGATGGATGGCTACGCCTGTTTTTTCGGCGAAGATTATTTGGAAAATATTTATGAGGATATACTGTTTTTAGCTCCCGCGGTCAGAGCGGATATTCCGCTGATTGTAAAAGTGCGGGAACGCGGGGTTATCGTCACCTCCGAAATCGAGGAATTTTTTAAAAGAAAAAAAGGCAGGGTTATCGCCGTCACCGGAAGCGACGGCAAGACCACGACCACCACGCTTATACATGAGATACTCAAAAAATCCGGCGTTAAAACGCTTTTGGGCGGCAATATAGGTATAAATCTGCTTGTAAACCTTAAAAACGAGGACGAAAACACCGTCACGGTGTGCGAACTGTCGTCTTTCCAGC
>CAYOGQ010000131.1:0-5182 GCA_964403645.1 uncultured Ruminococcus sp. | reverse complement strand
TGCCCAGGCGGACGCAAAGGTCATCTGTTTCAATATGACCGTGTTCAGGGTGGTCTGCACCATTTCCGCCGCGAAAATGGCGGCGAATATGCGCGTACCCGAAACCTCGCTTTGCCTGTCCTTCCTCGAATGTGACCACAGGTATTCGGCAAGCGCCATGGCAAGCCCGAACAAACCGACCAAAGTGACCCCGAAAGCGGCGTAATTTACATACCCGGCGAGGTTTTTGGCGTAATTATGGTTGGACACGAAGGTAAATTCATCGTATGCGGTTTCGCCCGAACGCATAACCGCGGTTTTTACCGGAACCGAATAGACTATTTCATAGTTCAAGCCGGATTCTTTAACGGCGTTTATGCATTTACTCTTTTCGGTGAGGTACAGCGTCACATCCGGGTGTTTTTCTTTAAGCGAGCCGAACGCAAATGCTGACAGCGCGTCGGGTATGTATATCTCTTTAACTGTTATTTCTCCGCCGAAGTCGAACGCGTTATTCCCCACCGCCACTTTGGCGTTCGCTCCGTCCACCGTCGCGTTGCCCGGTAGATATATCACCTCGGCTTCGCCGACGGCGGTTATGGTATAAGTATCGGTCGAATTGACGCGTTTTACGATTAATGACGTGAGGAACGAATTGTCGCGGTTTTGCACATAGCCTTTGGAGGGCATCTCGCCGGAGCGGGCGACGACGCCGCCCGAAATGCCGTCGGCGGCGAACGAGACGTAAAACGCGGCGCCCAAAATCGTCAGCGCGGTGAAGCAAGCGGCAAAAGCGGCGCGCAGTGTTTTGGGTTTGAACTTAAACAGCGCCAGCCAGATCAATCCCTTGATAAATCCGCCCGCGAAAGCGGTGATTGTGAACAGCGGGTTGTACGGCCCGGTGGGGGATATGAAAAAACCCAAAATATCAGACGCCGCCGACGCCATGCCGCCGTAGACGGGTCCGAACAGTATCGCGGGGAAGGTCGAAAATATCCCGCCCAGCCCCACGCGCAAACCGTTGCCGCCGAATATCACGAGGTTTATTGAAAACAGCTTGGCGACCGCAGTCAGCCCCAAAAGCACGGCGGTGACGGTAATTCTCATGGTGGTTTTGCGGTAGTCGGGTTTAGGCAGCTCCCCGGGCAGCGAACGATACGCCGCCGCGACCATGATAAGACCCGCGACGGCTACGGTTATTCCGGCGGCGAGGCAGACGGTAAGTGCGGTGCCCGTGACAAGAAACGCCATGGAGGCGGCGAAAGCCGCGCCCGAAAACAGCACAGTCACACCCAAAGCGCGGAAATTCTTTTTTTCAAACAGATTTTTTGACATAATAAAAAATACACCTCTCGTTTAATACGATGGTGCAGAGAAGCAAATATCCGAAGACGGGCGATGCGAACCGTCCGTAAACAGCGGGATGCAAAAGACTCACCGCGCGAAAAGCAATATCGGCATTATTATGCTTTCCGCTTCGTCACCGCGTCAACTCCCCGTACGCGAAGCACTATACGCGAGCCTTTTTACTCTGCGGGAATATTGTACGCCGCGGCGCGGTAAATGTCAAGCATAATTATTATTTTAATACATTTTTACGGCAATCCGGGGACACGAGTTTTTTTATTTTAAATTTGACAAAAAGGCTTGAATTTTTGCGAAAAAGTGATATCATGGACGGAGTATTAAACGTTTAACGTTTAACATTATACGTTAAACTTAAAAGTTGCACGGGAGGTTTGATTCATGAAAGAGTACAGATCGGCGGTCGTCGGCTGCGGCAATATTTTCCCAATGCACGCGGTCAGTATCGTCAAATGCGAAAACGCCAAGCTCGTGGCGGTCTGCGACGTCAAAGAGGACAGGGCGAAAAGAAAAGCGGAGGAGTTCGGCTGCAAGTATTATCTCGACTACAAGGAAATGATCGAGAAAGAAAATCTCGACGTCATCCATATATGCCTGCCCCATTATCTCCACCCCGTTGTCGCGATATACGCGATGGAACACGGCGTAAACGTGCTCACGGAAAAGCCCATGGCGATAAAGCTCGAAGACGCGAAAGCCATGATCGACACCGCGAAGCGCACCGGCAAGTTCTTGGGCTGCATATTCCAGAACCGCTATAACGCCGGGACGGTACTCGTCAAGGATTTATATGAAAAAGGCGAGCTGGGCAGGATCAAGTCCGCCAAATGCGAGGTCACCTGGGACAGGTCGGACGCCTATTACACCTCCAGCGACTGGAAGGGCACCTGGGACAAAGAGGGCGGCGGCGTCATAATCGATCAGGCAATCCACACCCTCGACATGCTGCGCTATATCATTAATGAAGATATCGACTACGTGGACGCCGCTATCGCCAAGCGCGGGCACGCCATAATCGACGTCGAGGATTCCGCGGACGGCGTCATCAAGTACAAATCCGGTCTGCTCACCTCGTTCCACGCCGTCAATTATTATTCCTACGACGCGCCGGTGGAAATTGAAATCGACTGCGAAAAAGCGCTCGTCAAGATGGTCAGCGACACCTCGACGGTCGTATTCAAGGACGGCAGGACGGTTGTCGCCGAAAGAAACCCCAACGAAAACTTCGACTACGGCAACGTCAAGAGCTATTGGGGTGTCAACCACGTCAAGCAGATACAGAACTATTACCACTGCCTTGCGACAGGCGAAGCGCCCTTTATCCCCGTGGAAAGCGCTTATAAGACACAGGAAATGGTCTGCGCCATCTATCAGTCGGGCAAGGAAGGCAGAAAGATTTACCTTAATCAGGATAAATAATAACTGATCTTCATTTTTGTAAAAGTTTTATAATTGAGATTAGTAAAAGCTTGTCTTAATATTATGAGAAACTCCGCGAGGGCTGTTTGCGAAAGGATACATCCGAATAAGGATGATCCGCTGACCAAACAGCTCCCGCGGCTTTTTCGCTTTTTACTGTTTACTGTTTACTGTTTATAGCAATCCGATTCGACATTGATTGCTAATTGGATTAATCTTGTTGACGGATCTGTTTTGTCTCCGCCTTTAAAAGTAAATGTAATGTCGTATATTATCGAAAGCTGTTTTTCCGGGGACATCCAGTATGACGCACATTCTATTTTTACCTCGTCTAGATTACTTTCAACCACTCTGCATATATCCATTGCTTTTTGTAACAGTTCGCTTTCCGCGGCTTCCTTGTCATATACGGGGTTAATAAAATTATCATATAACCCTATATTAATCATATTGAATCCGCTTATGACCCCGTAATCGTCAATTGTTATTGTAACTCCTTCGTTCGCTTTGGCGCCGTCAAACTCGCGATAAAACCATATTAAATATGAATCGTATTTTTCGTTATTACAAGGATTTTCCGTGTGACACCAAACCCCCATTGTATAGCCAAACCCGGAAAGATCAATATAATTTTTTAATTCTTTCGTCGCTATATCGAATATTTCTTTTTCGGATATTTTAATACTGTTTTTATTTGGTGCAATGAATTTTGACTTTATTGAATAGCCCACAAATTCACCGGTTTCGTTGTTAAAGCTAAACGTATATTTGTTTTCTTCATCAACATATTCATCGATACTATATATTGCATAACCTTGCATACTCGTTTTGCAATACTTTAGCTTTTTTACTTTTCCCTCGAACAAAAAATTTTTTTCCTTTTCGGGATTATTATTCAATGCTTTCGTCCACCATTGCGAAATTTCCCCGACAGAGATCTGCGTCATAATATTTGTGCGGGAACAAGAAAAACAAAAAGTTAGAACAAGAAAAAAGACAAGCAGGTATTTTTTCATTTTTTCCCCTCCCCCTGATATTGAGGTTTTCCAAGGGGCGGTTTCTTGGCCGCCCCTTGGGATGTTCGTGCTATTTGTAGCACGCCCACGCCCTTCCCGAATAAAGGTTTTATTATCATATCAACGTTTGTACAAATATTTATGACGGCTTTTTTTCGTTTTGAATATATTCCACTATTTTATTATAATTAAATTCATCCGAGGTTTCAGTTTTATTTATCGGAAACGCAAATTGATCAATGTTAATGATTTCATTATATGTTCCACCTAGATTACCGGTTAAAAACAGATATGACTCACCGATTTCAAGCGGAACATTTTCATTTAAAACTAATATTCCTACCCCTTCGTTCAGTATACCGGAGTTTTTCATTACTTCATATTGTTCGGCTTCTTTGTATCCTTTCTTTCCGCTCATCACACCTATGTACATAATTTCTTTTTTATTACCCTTATAAAAATCAGAAACTTCTATTTTATAAACTGTATACAGCCGCAATGATGATTTATCGCTTGATTGTTTTTCCGATTTTCCTGTACGAATATTTACAGTATCAAAAGAAATATTCGTTATTTTACCTTCAAAAATATCGGAAGCCGCTTCCGTAAGCGTTTCGACTGTATGATAATAAGGCCAATCGGCACTAAAATATGTTATCTTGATATTAAGCGATTGTTCTTTACTATCGATATCATGCGATTGCTGTTCGCTGTTAATTTTAGAACATCCGCAAAGCAATGCGAATAACACTATTATTATTAAAGCTAAAATACATTTTTTCATGTTACAATTCTCCTCTAATCATAATTATAAACAAATTTGACATTAGCAATATCAAACTCTTGAGGTGTGTAAATAATTTCGCGGTTTCTTCCGTGACGCATCAGTGAGTCTAAAACCGGCGGATCATCTGCCAAACCGATTAAATGCCCCATTTCATGCGTTATTGTGCTAAGTCTGTTATTTTCTTCGCTTCCTATTGTTCTGGAGTTGATTTGAATCGTGGCAGATGTAAGAGAAGTACCGGATATGCCTGTTGGGGTCATTGCTCCGTACCAATAGTTGGGAAGCGAAGCTACTTCACATGTATACGATGACGCAGATGTGGAAACAGAAATATTTGTATTAGCTCCCGAATTATTCAATGAACTTGCAGATGTTCCAATCAATGGATACCATGTACTGTCAGTTGCGGTATCGCCTATGCATTGAATAGTAAAGGACATGCTTGAAATATGATAATTTAATAATGCCGAAGAGTAATTTTATGCTTTTATTTCGCCGGTTCGTATTTGGGGATCTCCAGCTTGTCGGAGAAAACAAGCCCGGTAAAGAAACAATAATTGGAAATATTGCCGTCCTCGTCGTAGCCGATGCGGTTGGGCCCGCCGCCCAGGATCAT
>CAYOGQ010000130.1:0-5253 GCA_964403645.1 uncultured Ruminococcus sp. | reverse complement strand
CGATTTATAAAAAATATTTTGAAAAAACCCTTGACAATGCTTGAAAAAGGTGATACTATTATAAACTGCACTAAATTGCCCGTAGTGGAGCTTTTTTTGAATTGTTTTAATTTGGAAACTGCGAAATGTTTACAAAAAATTTGCAAACGGGGCAGCTCAAACGTTTAACGTATTAAGGAGTGAACGGTTTATGGTCAAAACCTGCTATCTCGGCACCCGTGAAAGAAAGTCCTTCTCGAAAAATGACGAAGTACTGGAAATGCCGAACCTTATCGAGGTTCAAAAAAAGTCGTTCCGCGAATTTGTGGAGCACGGGGTGAAGGAAGTACTCGACGACTTTTCTCCCATGACGGACTATTCCGGCAATCTGGTTATCGATTTCGTCGGTTATAATCTGAACGGTCCTCCCAAATACACGATTATTGAATGCAAAGAAAGGGACGCCAACTACGCGGTGCCCTTTAAGGTCAGGGTCAGGCTAGCCAACAAGGTGACCGAAGAAGTCAAAGAGCAGGAAATATACATGGGGGATTTTCCCATCATGACCGACAGCGGCACGTTTATCATAAACGGTGCCGAACGCGTGATTGTTTCGCAGATTGTCCGTTCCCCGGGGGTTTATTATGATAAGGTTATCGACAAATCCGGCAAGTCCCTGTTTACCTCTACGGTCATCCCCTACCGCGGAGCATGGCTGGAATACGAAACCGACACTTCCGATGTTTTTTATGTTCGCATAGACAAAAACCGCAAGCTGCCCGTGACCGTGCTGCTGCGCGCTCTCGGTCTTTCGGAAAACAAAGATATTATCGACCTTTTCGGCGGGAAAGAACGGCTTATCAACGCCACTCTCGAAAAGGATCTGATGCAGCAGGAAGCGGAAAAATACCCCGGCAGCACCCCCCGCGACGAAGCTTTGAAGGAGATATTCCGCAAACTGCGCCCGGGCGATCCCCCCGTGGTCGATTCCGCCATAACCCTTTTGAAAAACCTTTTCTTCGACCCAAAGAGATACGATATATCTCCTGTGGGCAGATATAAATTCAACAAAAAGCTGTCGCTTGCCCGGCGCATCGAAGGCTACGCGCTCGCGTCGCCCGCCGCCGATCCCTTGACCGGGGAAATACTGTTTGAAAAAGGTCATAAGCTCACCCGCGCCGAAGCCGAAAAAGTGGAAAAAGCGGGTATTTGTTCGGTCGTCATTGAAGTTGACGAGGACGAGCAGTTCAACGAGGTCAAGGTTTTTTCCAACCGCATGGTCGATGCCGCCGCCATTTGCGGCTATACCGACGAGGAACTGGGGCTGGATGAAAAAGTACAGGTGGACGTGCTGTTCGAAATTTTGCGCGAAGTCGGAAGAAACGACGTCAAAGCGCTCAAAAAAGCCATAGCCGGCAAAATCGACGAGCTTATCCCAAAATCCATCACCGTGGACGATATATTCGCCTCGGTCAACTATATAATAAACCTTTACCACGGCATCGGCAACATCGACGACATCGACCATCTCGGCAACCGCCGGCTGCGTTCGGTGGGCGAGCTGTTGCTCCAGCACCTTCGCGTTGGCTTTTCCCGTATGGACAAGATAGTCAAGGAAAAGATGACCACCCAGGATATCGAAACGGTGACTCCGCAGTCGCTTATTAACATCAGACCCATAGTTTCGGTCGTCAGGGACTTTTTCGGTTCCTCACCGCTTTCGCAGTTCATGGACCAGGCAAACCCCCTGTCGGAGCTGACGCATAAGCGCCGTCTTTCGGCCTTGGGCCCCGGCGGACTTTCGAGGGACAGGGCGTCTTTCGAGGTGCGCGACGTCCACTATACCCATTACGGGCGCGTCTGCCCGATAGAGACGCCGGAAGGCCCGAATATCGGGCTTATATCCTGCCTCGCCACCTACGCCCGGATCAATCGCTTCGGTTTTATCGAAGCCCCCTACCGCGTCGTCAAAAACAGTGTCGTCACCAAAGAGGTCAGGTATATGACCGCCGACGAAGAAGACGAATATGTCGTCGCCACCGCCAACGAACCGATTGACGTCGAGGGTAACTTCCTGTCCAAAAAAGTCGTCGGACGCCATAAAGAAAACATCGGTCAATTCGACCCGATGGATATCGATCTGATGGACGTATCCGCGAAGATGGTCGTATCGGTCGCCACCGCGATGATACCCTTCCTGGAAAACGACGACAACACCAGAGCGCTTATGGGATCGAACATGCAGAAGCAGGCGGTCCCTCTGATGATAAACGAAGCTCCGATAGTCGCCACCGGTATGGAATACCGCGCGGCGATCGATTCCGGGGTGGTCGTACTGTGCCGCGAAAGCGGAATCGTCGAATCCGTCACCGCTGACGAGGTGGTTATCCTCACCGACAGCGGCAGGATGGACGTATATAAGCTGATAAAATTCAAAAGATCCAACCAGGGCACCTGCGTCAATCAAAAACCCGTGGTGGAAAAAGGCGACCGCATCAAAACCGGGGAAGTCGTCGCGGACGGCCCCGCCACCGATCACGGCGAGGTTTCGCTCGGCAAGAACGTTTTGATCGGTTTTATGACCTGGGAAGGCTACAATTACGAAGACGCCGTGCTTTTAAACGAGCGTCTTGTCAGGGATGATGTCTACACCTCAATACATATTGAGGAGTATTACTGCGAATCCCGCGACACCAAGCTCGGCCCCGAAGAAATAACCAGAGATATACCCAACGTGGGCGAGGATGTGCTCAAAGATCTCGACGAAAGCGGCATTGTGTCCATCGGCGCGGAGGTCAGGGCGGGCGACATTCTCGTCGGCAAAGTCACGCCCAAAGGCGAAACCGAGCTGACCAGCGAGGAACGCCTGCTGCGCGCCATATTCGGCGAAAAAGCGCGTGAGGTCAGAGACACCTCCCTCCGCTTGCCCCACGGCGAATCGGGCATCATAGTGGATACCAAGGTTTTCTCGCGTGAAACCTGCGACGTGCTCCAGCCCGGCATTATTAAATGCGTCAGGGTGTATGTCGCCCAGAAACGTAAGATATCCGTGGGCGACAAGATGGCCGGCCGTCACGGCAACAAGGGCGTCATTTCAAGGATACTCCCCTCGGAGGATATGCCTTTCCTCGCCGACGGCACTCCGCTTGACATAGTATTGAACCCCTTGGGCGTGCCCTCCCGTATGAATATCGGGCAGGTGCTCGAGGTTCACCTCGGCATTGCCGCCAAAAAGCTCGGCTGGCAAGTCATGACGCCCGTGTTCGACGGCGCGAAAGAGGACGAGATAGTCGTATGTATGCGCATGGCGCACATCCACCGCCCCATTGAAAAGAACGAAACAGTCGTGGGCAAAGAGCTGTTCCGGCAGGATTTCGACGAAAAGGGCGAAGAAAACCTCACCAGAATAAATATCGATTGGATTAACGCCAATAAAGAGGAATTCGAGGAGTTGAAAGCGCAGGGCAGGGTCAGGGTCGTCGACGGCAAGACCACGCTGTACGACGGCAGAACCGGTCAGCCGTTTGACAACCCCGTGACCGTCGGTTATATGTACTTCCTGAAACTCCACCACCTTGTGGACGACAAGATACACGCGCGCTCCACCGGGCCTTATTCGCTCGTCACACAGCAGCCCCTCGGCGGCAAGGCGCAGTTCGGCGGGCAGCGTTTCGGCGAAATGGAAGTCTGGGCGCTGGAAGCCTACGGCGCGGCATACACGCTTCAGGAAATTTTAACGGTCAAGTCAGACGACGTCAAGGGCCGCGTCAAGGCCTATGAAGCGATCGTCAAGGGGCAGAATATCCCCACGCCGGGCGTTCCCGCTTCCTTCAAGGTCCTCGTTAAGGAGCTTCAGGCGCTCAGTCTCGACGTCAGAGTCATGGATAAGCACGACAAGGAAATCAATCTTAAAGATTATTCGGACGAGGACGACGGCGACGAAAGGAAATTTTCCGAAACCGAACTCGGTGAAAATATCTTGGACGGCGAAACCGATTCCATGATGTTCGACGACGAGGAAGGCGTCGTGCGCGAAGGCGACGACGAAGACGATTTCGGTGAGATTGTCAACGAGGATTTGGGTTTCGGCGACGACGGCGGCGAAGATAACTGAGAAAGGGGACATGAAACAAATATGGAAAACATGGAATTTGAATCCATTAAAATAGGACTCGCATCCCCGGAAATGATAAGGTCATGGTCTTACGGCGAAGTCAAGAAACCGGAAACCATAAATTACAGAACCCTAAAACCCGAAAGGGACGGGCTTTTTTGCGAAAAAATATTCGGGCCGACCAAGGACTGGGAATGTCATTGCGGCAAATATAAGCGCGGATCGCGGTACAATGGCAAAATATGTGAAAAATACGGCGTCGAGATAACCACCAATAAAGTCCGGCGCGAACGTATGGGCCATGTTGAGCTGGCGGCGCCCGTATCTCATATCTGGTATTTCAGGGCAATCCCTTCCAAAATGGGACTGCTTCTCGACATATCCCCCAAGCTGCTTGAAAAAGTCCTGTATTTCGCCAGTTATATAGTTATCGATCCCGGCGATACGCCTCTCGAAAAAAAGCAGCTGCTTTCGGAACAGCAGTACAGAGACAACTATGAAAAATACGAGGAAGATTTCCGCGTCGGCATGGGCGCGGAGGCGATAAAGGAACTGCTGCAGGAGATAAACCTCGACGAGCTTTCCGAATATTTAAAGAGCGAGCTGCAAACCGCGCAGGGACAGCGGAAGATCCGGTTTATAAAACGGCTCGAAGTTGTGGAGTCTTTCCGTCTTTCGGGCAACCGCCCCGAATGGATGATACTCGAGGCGCTGCCGGTCATACCTCCCGACATACGCCCTATGGTCCAGCTCGACGGCGGCAGGTTTGCCACATCCGACTTAAACGACCTCTACCGGCGCGTTATAAACAGAAACAACCGCTTAAAGCGGCTCATAGAACTGGAAGCCCCCGAAATTATCATCAGAAACGAGAAGCGGATGCTCCAGGAAGCCGTTGACGCGTTAATAGACAACGGCAGGCGCGGACGCCCGGTGACAGGACCGAACAACCGCCCGCTTAAATCGTTATCCGAAATGCTGCGCGGCAAGCAGGGGCGTTTCAGACAAAACCTGCTCGGCAAACGTGTGGACTATTCCGGGCGTTCGGTTATAGTCGTCGGCCCGGAACTTAAAATATACCAATGCGGACTGCCCAAGGAAATGGCGCTCGAGCTGTTCAAGCCCTTCGTCATGAAGACACTGGTCACCACGGGCAAGTC
>CAYOGQ010000129.1:0-5282 GCA_964403645.1 uncultured Ruminococcus sp. | reverse complement strand
ATAAACCGTTTTCGCGCATCAGTTCGGCATGGCTGCCGTATTCCGCGATTTGACCTTCGTCGAACACCGCAATCACGTCCGCCATGCCCGCCGCGGCGAGCCGGTGGGAGATGAAGATCGCCGTTTTGTCCCGCGAAAGGTTTATAAAATCCTCGTATATTTCGGCTTCCGCCTTCGCGTCGAGATTCGCGGTCGGCTCGTCGAGGATCAGCACGGATGCGTTTTTATACACCGCTCTCGCGGCGGCGAGCTTCTGCCCCTCCCCGCCCGAAAGCTCGATGCCGTCGGGCGAAAAATTTTTCGTCAGGTGTATCCCGAGGTTTTCCGAATAAGCGCCCATGCCGAAACCGCGCAGGATATCCCTTATCGCAGCTCTGTCGCCAGACTCGTCCATGGCGACGTTTTCCGCCGCGGTGAAAGCGAAGTTGGAATAATCCTGAAAGACGGCGGACAGCAGCTTATAATACTTCGCGTTGGGGATTTGCCAGATATCCGCGCCGTTTACGGTGATTTTCCCCTTCGTGGGGCGGTAAAACTTGCACAGCAGTTTTATAAACGTGGATTTTCCGGAACCATTCGGGCCGACGATCACCAGCTTTTCGCCCTTTTTTATGCTGATGGTGATGTTTTTCAATATCAAGTCCCCGCCGGAATAAGCGAACGAAACGTCGGAAAAAACGATTTCATCGACGGATATTATCTCGCCGTCAAAAGACTCGTCATCCCCGACGTCCCGAACGTCGGCACGGTATGACGACAACTTTGTAAAATCCGAAAAACAGACCGCCTGCTGGTTGTATTTTTGAATTGATTCGGTGAACGAGGATAAAACCGCGGTGAGAGCGGTTACCGCCGCGAAGCACATGGTAAAATCGGCAATATTGATTTTTCCGCCGATATATCTTTCCGCCAATATTATTAACACGATTAAAGTCTGCGCCGCCAGAGCGGCTGATTCGACGATCTGGAACAACGCGGAACGCTTGAAGTCCCCGTATTGCAAACACACCATCTCTCTCCGGTATGCCTTTATTTTGCCCATAAACCAGTTCTGAAGGTTTCCGGCACGCAGCTCTTTGCCGCAGCCCTCGTTAAAATACGCGACGCCGGTCAGATAGCTTCCGATCCTCTCGTTTTTTGCGTACAAAAGCCTGAGCTTTTTATTATACTTAAATTTAATAACCGAAAAAACCGTTTTCAGCGCCGCGATCGCCGCAACCGCCGCAAAAAAGACGAAGTCGAGCCGGGAGGTGATATATGCCAGCCCCAAAGCCGTGATAACATTGGCGGTCAGCCGCTCCGCGAGCGACATGATTTCGGTCAGCCGCCCGGCGTTTTGCGCCAAATTCAACGCTTCGCGCCCCGCCGCGCTTTCGATGGCGGAAAGCTCCGCAGACATAGCGGCTTTACCCGTATCAAAGCGCAGCTTTTTTGAAAACCGGTCGGCGGCACGGTTGGTTTTATTCGTAAATATCCGCGCTGCGCAGTCGGTCGCCAACAGCCAAAGCCCGACGGCGGCGATTATCAGCAGGATCTTCGCGTATGGTTCTCCTCGCTCCAGCGACCGTATGATCAGTTTCGGCAAGTATACCGCGGCAAGCGGCGTTACCGAATTTATGACGATGCGCGACAGCGACCAGAATATGTAAGCCGGTTCCGTCTTATAAATCAACCGCAGTATCCCGACGGCGGCGGGAGGATTTTTAAATAAATTTTTCATTTTACGCCGCCCTCAACCGCGTAAAACTTCGCCTGCGTCGTAAACAGCTTAGCGTAAAAGCCGTTTTGCTTCGTCAGCTCGTCGTGAGTCCCGCTTTCGGCGATACGCCCGTTTGAGATTACGAGGATTTTATCGCAGAACCTGACGGACGAGAGCCTGTGGGTGATGTAAAAAGTCGTCCTGCCGCCGGAAATTTCAACAAGACGCGTGAACAGCCCGTATTCCGCGACAGGATCGAGCGCCGAGGTCGGTTCGTCGAGGATAAACACCCCGGGCCTCTTATAAACGGCGCGGGCGAGCGCCAGCTTTTGCCCTTCCCCGCCGGAAAATTCGACGCCGTCGTCGTACAGTTCCTTATAAACCGCCGTTTCAAGCCCTTTTTTTAACCTGCAAAGCTTGGCGGACAACCCGCATTTTTTTACAGCGTCAACCAAGCGGTTTTCGTCGTTATCGCCGTCGACATTGGCGTCGAAAACAATATTTTCCCTGACCGAATAGGCGAACAGGAAAAAATCCTGTAAAACGGTCCCGATTTTTTTTACATATTCGCCGTGCGGGACAGTTCTTATATCTACGCCGTTCAAGGTTATCCTGCCGGCGGAGGGGTCGTATAAACGTAAAAGCAGTTTGACCAGCGTGGTTTTCCCGCAGCCGTTCAAACCGACAATACCAATCTTTTCGCCCGGCTTAACAGTAAAATTTATATTATCTAATATCAACCTGTCCGCACCGGGGTAGGTAAAGGAGACATTTTCAAAGACGACCTCGGCGTTTTCCCAATCTATCTTTTCCGCCGAGCCGTTTGTGCCGCGGGAGATATCGCTGTTTTTATCCACTTTATCGCGGTATTCGCGGAACAGCTCCGCGTATTTGACGGTTTGATTCAATTCCCCCAAAAGCTTAAAAAATCCGCCGCACCGCGCGGCGAACAGCACGGCGGTCCCCAATAAAACCGTATATTCCGCCACGGTGATGTGGGACGCCGCCGCCCGCCACGCGAAATACGCATATACGGCGACGGATTGCAAAACGGTCGCCACAGCGATCACGAGGTCGGCGTTCAGGTTTTTGTTTGAAAAAGCGTTCAATTCTTTAATTTGTTTTTTTAGTATTTTATCGTATTTCGCGGAGACAAACGCGTCCGCCCGGCAAATTCGGATATCCTTGGCGTATTTGTAGTCGGACATGACGCGGTATAAGTATTCGAGTTTTCGGTCGTCCCCTGCTTTGGCGTTCTGGAACTCGAAACCGAGCTTTTGCTTGTAAGAATTTAATAGCATGATTACAAGTGAAAACGCGACGAGCGGAGGTATATACCACGGGCTGATGAACGCGAACACACAAAACATTATAATGTATTGCAACGCATAAAAGATCAAACCGCAAAAATTTTCAATAAACCAAGCCGGCTGCGCGCCGATGGACTTACGCTTGAGATCCAACATGCTGCCGTCCTGAACATAATGATAATTTATAAAAACGCAGTCCGACATATAGTCGAGCTGCGTTATGTCAGAAGCTTTACGCATAACAATATTATCCGCCAAGGTCAATAACGCTCCCACAGTGGAAAATGCGAAGTTTACAGCGGCATAAATGAGGATCAGCCTTATTACCCTGTCTTTTGGCGCGCGGTCCGTCAGAGCGCCGACTATGAAGCCCAATCCCGCGATATCGATGAGCGGCAAAAAAACCGAAAAGAGATGCTTCGCGGAGGAGGTCAAAAATAGCAAGCGGCATTTTTGCCACGAATATTTCAATAGAAAAGCCGTGTTTTTAAGCTTGTTCTTCATATCTCGTCATTTTTACGCCGCTTTTCCCAAAGCGCGGCCTGCCCCTCATGCATCACACCGAGTGCTTCAGGCGGCAGTGCGCCCTCCACGACGGCGGCTTCGATGAGCGACACCATGTTTTCCGCGTAGGGGATCATGATTCTTATCAGCCGCCAGTCCATCTCGCCTTCCAAAATTTTTTGGAAGATCGTCCCCTTGGACCTGTCGTCCAGAATGGGGACGAGCTTTGCCAAAAGCTCCTCGCTCACGGAGTCGAAGGAGGCGTTTTCGATAAGCTCCGCGACGGCGTCGTCGGAGAGGTATTCGGCGAGCGAAACCACGCCGGATATGTCAATCCCCCGCGCGGCGAGACATTCCGAAAGCTTCCCGAGGACGCTGGGCTTTAAAAACGGCGCGAGATTTGCTATGTCCGTTTGCGAAAGGTTTTGCGGCGGCACGTTTTCGCGCCCTTCGGCGACCGTGCGGAGAATCGCGGCTTCGCCCCGCGTCGGTTCGCCGGAATTGATCAGCTCGTCGAGCGAAACGCCGAAGATATCGGCGATATGTACGAGTATCGACACGTCCGGGAAGCTGTCGCCGCGCTCGTAGGCGGAAACCGCCTGCCGGGTCAGGTTCAGCTTATCGGCAAGCCCGGACTGCGTCATATCCGCGCCCTTGCGGAGCCGCGCCAAATACAGCCCGAACCTTTTTGTATTGAACATAACCGTCACCTCACGGCCATTATACAATCCGACCGCGCCGAAAGCAAGCAAAGGTTGATTGCGCCCGAACGGAAATATAAACACATGTGTGCAAATTACACAAAAAGCTTATTAAATTAAATAGTCATTATTTAAAAAGCCGTTGACATTCTACTTTACATTGATATACTCAATTATGGAATTACAAAATAATGGGAGAAGGGGTATAAACATGAAAAAGAACGGTTTGACCGACGGCATCAACAAAGCGGCGACGGTGAGCTTTATGCTCACGCTTGCCATTCTCTGCGCCGCGGTTATCTCCGGGATGCTGTTTATAAACGCGTCCGATACGGAAGGTGGTGTTAACGATTTATCGGAACCCGCCGGGGAGCAGGAAAAAATCGAAGCCATATATTTCGAATCCGCACCGACGGGCGAACAGCTCTCGCAGGCCATCGCCGATTACGCCGATAAAACGGATGCGTCCGGGATCGTGACCGACGGCGAGGGACCGCTCCCACGGTTTGATATTTCCGCGTCAATCGAAAAAGACGACCCGTTATCGAAATACCAACCCGTCGAAGGCGAGGATTACAAGCTCAATATGGCGGATATATTCGCGTTGACAGAAAAGTCAAAAGACATCAAATGCGTTTCCGGGACTTATATAAGAGTGGACTCGCGTACCGGAGGCCCCTCAGTCACCGAATTCAAAGTCAATTTGGATAAATATACGTACTATAAAAAAGAAATGTTTTATAAAAATGATACTCTTGACTTTATATGTGAAAGCTATTTCAACCCCACCAGCCGTATCAGCGTAGTGGACGGCAAGCTTAGGAACGCCGAGCCGAATATCATACTCTCGCAAGACAAGTCCATTTATATCGGAGTATCTTTGTATCAGCAGGGCAACGATAGATCGTTCATGAAGGAGTGCGGCAAAGCCGAGGCGGCCGATTACGGCGTCTATGAGGGGCGCAAGGCGGTGCGGGTTAAGGGGATGCTCACCGACCTCGACTATTTGGCGCCTAAAACCCTGAACTACACCTATGAGAGGATATACGACATCGAGACCGGCTGCCT
>CAYOGQ010000128.1:0-5345 GCA_964403645.1 uncultured Ruminococcus sp. | reverse complement strand
CTCAGGCACGAATTTGGGTTCGGTGGTCATTACCGTTCTGCCTGACGCGGATTGGGGCATTTCGTCGCGCGCGCGCTCCCGTATATGCTCGCTTTTGATATTGGGCAGAGCCAAGTCTGATATGAACCGCTTGATCAGCGTGGACTTGCCCGTCCTTACGGGCCCCACAACTCCGATATAGATGTCGCCGTCGGTCCTTTCGGCAATATCTTTATAGATGGAATAATCAGGCATAATTTTACCTCCGATACTATGTTTCATAAAATATTTATGTTCGGCGGGTAAAAATTATGACCAAATATAATTTTGATATACGGAGGTTGGGTAAAGTGTGCCCCATAAAATGTACCGTCAACGAAATTTGCGGTCACACAATTTATTCCATTTTCAAATCCTTTTCGGTGCTATCAAACCTATACAGTTGACATTTTTTATTTATGGTGATATAGTGTTAAATGAGGTGAAATTTTTATGGCTATAAAAATAAGGAGAGCGGAGGATAGGGATATACCCGCCCTGCTGAAACTTCTCGATTACATACGCGCGCTCCATCATAGCGGCAGGCCGGACGTTTTCAAAAACAACGGTACGAAATATACCGCCGAGCAGCTTAAAGTAAAGATGAAAAATAACGACGAACGGATTTTTGTTGCGTATGACGGCGAAACTTTCCTCGGATATGTCTGCGCGGAGCTGAAAGAATACAAAGACCACAATATTATGATAGACAAAAGATTCCTCTATGTGGACGACCTCTGCGTTTCGGAAGAATCTAGGGGCAGGGGTGTGGGGCGCATGCTTATGGACGAAGCGAAGGATTACGCCAAGGAAACCTGCTGTGCGGGACTTGAATTAAACGTATGGAAATTTGAAGGCTCCGCCGAGGAATTCTATCGCAGCTACGGCTTCACCACCATGTCGAGGCGGATGGAATATAAACTCAATTAAGGCGTTCTTTAAAAACTGCATTTATTATCTCAAAACACCATATTTTTATAAACGCATTGTATTTAATTAACATTATATAAAACAGCAGTTTGGTTACCTTAAAGTAAAAGCTATTATAGCGTAAATCCGAACAGAAGGAGCTTTCGGAATGGATATCAAAGAATTCATCAATGACGCAAAAATACAAAAGCAGTTTGAAAACGATCTGCGCGCGCTGATAGAGATACCCTCCGTCTCGTCCGCCGCCGACGGGGCATATCCGTATGGCGCCGAATGCGCCCGCGCGCTTGACAAAATCCTCGGAATAGCGGGAGCATACGGCTTCAAAACCGAAAATCACGCTTACCGCTGCGGTTCGGTTATACTGGGCGAAAACGAAAAAGAAGTCGGAATAATCGCCCACATCGACGTGGTACCGGCGGGGAACGGCTGGAGCTACGAACCGTACACCCTCACCGTGAACAAAGACTTATATATAGGCCGCGGCTCGGAGGACGACAAAGGCCCGCTGCTTCTGGGTTTGTACGCCATGCGATATTTTAAGGAAAACGGCGTTAAATTACCCTTTTCGGTGAGGCTTATCATCGGCTGCGACGAAGAAGTCGGCGCGACCGATCTCGAATATTACAAATCGGTGCGCCGCCCTCCGGATTTTTCCTTCACCCCCGACGCGGAATATCCTGTGTGCGTAGGCGAAAAGGGCATAATGCGCTTTACTGTCTGCCTTGGCGAAATGGATAAAATTATCGGGGACGTGACCGCCGGTACGGTCGCCAACGCCGTCCCCGGGGAAGCGTCGGCACGCATTAACGGTCAAATTTACAAAGCCGTGGGAACCACCGCCCACGCCTCGATGCCCGAATCCGGTGTAAACGCAATCGCGCTCCTCGCGGAAAAGTTATTATCCGAAGGGCTGATACCCGAAAGCAATGCCGGCGCGTTTAAATTTCTCCGCGAAGCGGGGGGCGACTATTTAGGAAAGGCGCTCGGAATAGATTTTTCGGACGAAAACTTCGGCTGCCTCACCTGCGTCGCGAGCGTGCTGCGCTTAAAGGACGGCAGGCTGTATCAGGAATTCGATATCCGCTATCCCACCTCGCGCGCTTATGACGAATTGTACGCCGCCGCCGAAAAAACGCTGGGCGCAAGGGATTTTACGATAATTAAAAACAACAAAAATTCCGCCGCCCGCGAAGGCTATTTCAAATCGCCGGATAGCGAAGAGATAAAAGCTCTGACCTCCGCCTGCGAGGAGGTGCTCGGCGTCGAATGTCGCCCCTACACCATGGGCGGAGGCACCTACGCGCGCTCCATGCCCGGAGCGGTCGCTTTCGGCGCGCGAATCAAAGGCTGCACGGATTTCCTCGGACCCGGCAGGGGCAAAGCCCACGACCGGGACGAATATCTTTCGATAAAAGAAGTCAGGCTCGGGCTGGAAATATTCATAAAATCCCTTTTAAATCTCGGCGCCGCTTATTCGGGCTGAGGAATGTATATCGGGTCAAACGGCACTTCCTCAGCGATATCCACCAAAACCTCGGCAGTGCCCGTAATGGTGACACACCTCGCTTTTTCATCAAAGATTATTTCGTAGTTTCGTTTTAAAATATTGCCCTCGGTGTCGCTTTCACACCATGCGTTGAAAGCCGCGAGGGCTTTTTGTTTTGCTTCATCGACCGTTATCTCCTCGGTCACGCGCGCGTATTCGCGGGTGAAAAGGATGGTCCTGACGGCGGGCAGCTTTAAAAACCCTATCGTCAACTCCTCGGTCGAAACCTCGGTGTCAAAAAACGTAAAAGGTGAAAGCGCTCCCAAAAACAGATTTATATCTCTGCCTAAGATGTTATAGGATATTTTGGTGTCGGTGTTCCCGGTGTAGCGCTTGTGTTGGAAATCGAGCGGCACGGAGGTTGCGAAATCCTGGTATATCATCGCATAAACGCTGCCCCGCGCGTGGGTGACTATATTTACGCCGCGGAACGAAGCATACTGTCCCGCGATGAGCACTTGCCCCTTGACCACCACGTCGCCCGCCTTCACCATGGGTTTTCCCGAATAAGCCTCCACCGAAACGATTTGTCCGTCGCGTGTGGCTACGACGTTGTAAAAGCCCGAATAATCGGCGATAACCGGCGGACGCTTGCGTTCTATCACCTCCACGGTGATATGGTTGCCCTTTATGTTGACGGAAGCGGACGATAAGTCAGGCAGCCCCAATATCAGCGCGGTTCTGACGCTGTTCGGATATATCGAGGGTATGTACGTCCCGATATCTACGCCCGCGTCCGCGAGCGCCGTCAGAATTATCTTGTCGGGTATATCTGCGTTCCCCGTGACGTCGATTTTCCAGACATGGAGGGTAGATATGAGTATCAGGATAAGTCCCAGCGCCGATCCGAAGGCAAGCCCGTGGCGGCGGCGGTATTTATATATAATAAATGGAAGTCCCACCGCTTTTTCTATTTCCAAATCTATTTCCGCCCGCGCTGCGGATTTTATCCCCTGCCCGCAGGAAAAAGCCGAAAACCGCGCGTACATATAGCCGTCGCGGTTTTTTGCCCCCCAGAACAGAACATCATCTTCGTTAAGCGCGTTCAACAGCTTCGCGCCCTGCTTTTCCGGTGCTTTCACCAGATACCATCCCGTGACTTTGTTTAACAGCTTATACCACATCGTAATGCCCGTGCCTTATACACACATAAACAGCAATGATAGTGAGCATGGGCTCGCACCAGCCTTTCATTATAACTTAACGCTCTTTCTGCTCTTCACCGAAAGCTACCGATAGTATTTCACCCCTGACGCCTATCCGGTTTTCGGCAAGGCAGTCGAGTGTCAGCCCTGTTCCGGTTATGCTGACGACCAGCTTTCCCGCCGAAGCCGAAATCAAGCTGTCGCTGTAACTCAAAAGCTTGCCCGCTCCCTCGATAAGGCAGCGGCTGTTGCCGCGTATTTCGGTAAATAAAGTGTTTTCGGGGTTATTCAAGGTTGCGCCCTCCATATAAACAGATAATTGCCGCCTTTATAATATTTATTGTTTTATTCGCCCGTTTATGAAAATATAAATATTCCGGGGTGATAACGTGAGCGAAAACCAAAAAGCGGGGCGAATGCTGTTCGACTTTACGGCGCTGTTCTTTTTCGTTTATCTTTTAATCAGGCCTTCCGAAGCGGGTAAGGCTGTGGAAAGCGGAGTGAGCTTCTGTGTGAGGGTGATAATTCCCTCGCTGTTTATATTCTTCGTGCTGTCAAGGCTTTTCATGGGCAGAGTGCTTTCGATCGCCGGGAAAAACCTGCCTGCGGCGCTGATAATCGGCGGCATATTGTGCGGTTTTCCGGTGGGAGCAAAAATGGTGCGGCAGCTTCACTCCCGGGGGCTTGTCACCAAAAGGCAGGCGGAGCTGCTCGTGTCCTGCAGCGACAACGCCTCGGCGTCGTTTATTATCAGCTTCGCGGGTGCGAACGTCCTCGGCAGCGTAAAAGCGGGCGCGCTGCTTTGCGCCGGCAAAGCCGTCGTGACGTTTATATGGTATTTTTTCGCTTCGCGGATTTTTTTATCAAAGGAGGAAAGGCATTTTGTCCCCCTGCGGGGGATAGAGCCGGTGTCCCTCGCCGACGCGGTTAAGGATTCGGCTCGCATCATGGCGGATATCTGCGCCTGCATAGTTTTATTTATGTGTGTCGGGGAGGTCGTAAAATCCTTCCTTCCGGAAAACGAGCTTATCCGAAGCGCGGTGCGCGGATTTTTTGAATTTTCCGGAGGCATCGAGTTGTGCCGTCTTATGAAGCCCGGCATCGGTTATATTCTGACCGCCATGATGTTAGGCTGGTCGGGGGTCTGCGTACATATGCAGGTATCCATTGCCGCCGGTAAAAAAATCGGGATGAATCTTTATTACGCCGATAAAACGGTCGAATGTCTGCTCATGGGTCTGTTCGCAGTATTGACAAAGTCGTTTGCTTTTTGATATAATAGTATAGTGATTACGGGAATTAAAAAGAAAGGACGTTTTATCCGTGCGTATAAAGGAAGCAGCAAACATTGACGACATTGACTTTGATATCGAGCGAATTTGTATGAACTGCGAACATTCCACGTTTCTCGACGGTACCGAAAACTGCGTTTGCAAAAAGAAAGGCATAGTCAGAACTGCCTATTCCTGCCGCAGGTTTAAAGCGGATCTTTTAAAAATCAAACCCCGGAGAGCGTGTTCTTTTGTTTTTGACGAAAATCCGCTGGTTAAAAACACCTGAAAAATTTTTAGCAAAAACCCTTGACAAACGAAATCGGAAGTGATAATATAGGCAGGCTGTCTCGGGGCAAGCCCGTTTACCGCATCTTAAAAAATCGAAAAATAATAAAAAAAGCACTTGACAAAGCAAAAGCGATGTGGTAA
>CAYOGQ010000127.1:0-5420 GCA_964403645.1 uncultured Ruminococcus sp. | reverse complement strand
GGCAAAGCGAGCAGCGCTTCGGGGGTTACCGGATTTATTTCGTATAGCTTTGCCTCATTTTGCGGCTTTTTCAATTCAAAGCTGTTTATCAGGCTGCCAAATTCCAATTTTGTGAAAATATCGTACAGCGCGGCGTCGTCGCGGCGGCCCACGGCATAATCTTCGGTGTTTTCGGAAATAGGAACGTTTTTGACAATCTCCGCAAGATACCGGGAACAATAAGCGTCGTCCTTCCCGGATTCAAGCTTGGCTGCAAGGTTTGCTTTAATTTCGCCGAGGTGTTCGTAAACCCCGTCGAGGCTGCCGTATGATTGTATGAGCGACAGCGCGCCTTTTTCGCCGATTCCTGCCACGCCCTTTATATTATCGGAAGAATCGCCCATAATAGCTTTTAGGTCAATGAGCTGCCGCGGATAAAGCCCGTACAGCTCCTTTATGGCGGCTTCGTCTATAATTTTGGTCTCGTTGGTCGCGGCGAGCCGCACGGTAATCTTTTCATTCACAAGTTGATAACTGTCGCGGTCTCCGGTGACGACGACACACTCCGCGTCGCCTTCCTCCGCCAGACGGGCTACAGTGCCGAGGATATCGTCCGCTTCGTAACCTTCGCGTTCTAAAACCGCAAGCCCCAGAGCGGCGACTATTTCTTTGGAGACGGGAAGCTGCTTTCTCAAATCGTCGGGCATCCCTTTGCGGTTGGCTTTGTAAGTGCCGCAGGTATTGTGACGGAAGGTCGGAGCGTGAAGGTCATAAGCCACCGCCGCATGGGTAAAGGGTTCTCCCGCGTTATCGGCAAGGTTTTTTCGAAGGATATTAACGAAACCGAATAGGGCGTTCGTGGGGAAGCCATCCTTGGTGTTTAACGGACGCACCCCGTAAAAAGCGCGGTTCAATATGCTGTTGCCGTCGAAAACAATAAATTTACCCATATCCGCCTCCGCGCGCCGGCATTAAAACTCGGCGTTCATTCTGATAATACTTTATAAAGTTTACCATATCAATGTTATTTTGTCAACAAAGTTTAATTTTTACCTCTTTACAAACAATTTTTTCCGTGATAAAATATGACCGTTGATTTTGACATCAACATTAAGACGTTAAACGGAGAACCGTATGCGCAGACCGAAGCTACTCTTAACCGCACTCGCATGTGTCTTCATTTTTACCGCGTTGTTATCGCCCGCGGCGGTTTTCGCGCGCGCCGAAAACGAATCCTCCGAAGACGGCCTTAACTTTAAAATAACTTTTACTAGGGGATACACCTTTATAAATCCGCTTACCGGAGCGGAAGCCGACCATCTGTTTACAGGCAAAACACCGGAACCTGTTACCGTTAACCGGGGCGGGAGCTTTGTTTTCCCCGAAAACACCATAAAATTTTATGACTATGTTTTTGTGTGCTGGAAATATTCCTACAAAGACAAGGATGGCAATACCGTCACGGAAAAATACAGCCCCGGTGATATATACGAGAATGTGACGGGAGACATGACCGTCGGCGCGGTTTGGAAACGCCCGGTGCCGATAAAACTCGTGATAAACGGTTTTATAACGTTTAACAAAGGAGACGAATACGCGGAAGGCGAAGATATCGTGCCTTATCGGGTGACCTGCGGCAAAGCAATCAAGCTGCCCGACTGTCCTTACACCAAAGACGGTTATGATTTTGCCGGCTGGGTGGACGGCGACGGAGTGCTGTGCAGGGCGGGGGCGGATTATACCGTCGGCAAAGCGAACCCTGTCCTCACCGCCGTGTGGAATAAAAACGGGGAATCCATACTCACCCACACGGTCACTTACTCGGGCGGCGAGGGCAATGTCACTGGGAAAGGTCCCGCGCAGTTTGAAATGTATAAAAAGACCTCTTTTAAAGTGGCTGAAAATACCTTTGTTAAGGAAGGTTATACGTTTTTGTATTGGAAGGACGCCTCCGGAGCGGCGCGCTATCCCGGCGACGTGCTGGAAGTCCCGCAGTCAGGCTCTTCTCAAACAATGCTGACGGCGGTATGGCAGCAAATAACGGAGTATTGCGACATAATATTTGCCGTAAGCGGGGACGGCGCAATTACCCCCTCCGGCAACGCGAAAGTCGCCAAGGGCGGCAGCTATTCGTTCGGTCTAAGCCCCGCGTCGGGATACCGGATCAAAACCGTAAAGGTAAACGGCGTTGACAAACCCGTGCAATCCTCTTACATAATAGAAAATATAACCGAAAACATCGCCGTGAACGTCGTGTTTGAAGAAATTCCCCGCCATGCTGTAATTATAACCTGCGGCGAAGGAGGCGAGGCTTACGCCGACATGAATGTCGCTTATATAGAAGAAGGCGGGAGCGTGACCGTGCATATAATCCCCGACGAGGGATATACCGTCGAAGCGGTTTACATAAACGGCGAAGCGGCGGTACCGTCCGGCGGGATGCTGGCAATCAACAATATAACCGAAGATATCAATGTTAACGTGGAATTTAAATCGGATGAAAACCCGCGGTCAAACGCCTTCTCCGCTCACGACAACAGCTCGGAGCTTGAGATCAACCCTCCCACAAGCGTGAAATACATATACATCCTCGCGGCGTTCGTGGCATTGATGACGCTTGGATTTATTGTTTTTAAAATTAAGAGATAGTCATAACCTTAAAAATAAAAACCGGCGCTGACAAGGCGCCGGTTTTCGATTTCTGTTGAGACACTGCTCCGTACTTACCCATATATATGTTTGGATATGTATCTGTCTCCCCTATCAGGGAACAAAACGACGATATTGCCTTTTTCGATGGTTTCCGCAACTTTCAACGCCGCCACAAGATCAGCTCCGGAGGAGGTCCCGGCGATAATGCCCTCGCGGCTCGCTATCTCCCTCGACATTGAGTACGCCTCGTCGTCGGTCACCTTTATTGTGATATCAATCAGAGAAATGTCCATGGTGTCGGGGATAAAATCGTTGCCTATGCCCTCTATATTATAATCCGCGTGCTCCGTGCCTCCGCCGATGATCGAGCCGACGGGGTCGGCGAGCACACCCTTGACGGCGAGATTTTTTTCTTTAAGATAACGCATGACGCCCGTGTAGGTGCCGCCCGTGCCAGCTCCGGCGACAAAGTAATCTATTTTTCCGTCCATGTCCTCATAAATTTCGGGACCTGTGGAAAGATAATGCGCCATGGGGTTTGCCTGGTTGCGGAACTGGTAAAACGACATGGAACGCGGAATTTCTTTGAGCAGCTCCTCGGTTTTGGCTTCCGCGCCAGCCATGCCGAACTCGCGCGGCGTCTGCACCACTTCAGCGCCGAACGCACGCATCAGCGCTAATTTTTCTTCCGAAAATTTGGTTGGGACCACGAATATTACGCGGTAGCCCTTATTAATAGCCGCGAAAGCTATGCCCAGCCCCGTGTTGCCTGCGGTGGCTTCTATTATGGTGTCGCCGCGGCGCAGCTTGCCGGAATTTTCGGCGTCCTCGATAAAATACACCCCAAGCCTGTCTTTAACGCTGCCGCCGGGGTTCCAAAGCTCTAATTTCGCATACAAGTTTACGCCTTCGCCGACAGGGAAGCGGTTCAGCTTGACCATAGGGGTGTTGCCTACCAGCTCGTGCATATCATTGTAAACTCTCATATATTTCCTCTTTTCATGCCGTTATAGATTTCATCATTTATAATTATAACATCAGACAAAGCGGAAGTCAATAACGGGGGTATAAAGTTTTGCGACTTAGTTGAAAACCGTATATAAAAGAAAACCGGCGCGATTTTGCACCGGATTTCTGTTTTCACTGTCATAAATAAATTATCACTTGCATTTTTTGGAACAGATTATCTCGGCGCAGCGGACAAGAATTATATCGTCCCCTATTCGTTCGATATGGTCCCACGGGATGTATATATAATTTTTGGATGAGGAGAACAGGGCAAACCTCCCGGGCGGCGGAAGCACCAGACGGCATATCCTGCCGGAAGGTACGTCGAACTCCACATCTATGACACAGCCGAGTATCTTTCCGTCCCTGACATTGACTACCTCTTTATCTCTAAGGGATGAAAAGGAACAGAACATCGCGGCACCTTACAGCAGGATGCAGATAAGCCCACCGCTGCCTTCATTAATGATTTTTTGCAAGGTTTCCGAAAGTTTGGTGCGCGCTTCATCCGGCATATGATTAAGCTTGGTGTTAAGCCCCTCGTTTACCAGTTCGTGAAGGGTCTTGCCGAACATATTGGAATCCCAGATTTTTTTCGGATCTTCCTCAAATTCTTTGAGCATGAACCTCACCAGTTCTTCCGACTGTCTTTCGGTGCCGACTATCGGCGAAACTTCCGTTTCGATATTGGCGCGTATCATATGTATGGACGGAGCGGAAGCTTTGAGCTTGACGCCATAGCCCCCCGCCTGCTTTACTATCACGGGATCTTCGAGCTTGAGGTCCTCCATCGACGGCGTCACTATGCCGTAACCGGTCTCCCTGACCTCCCTTATAGCTTCGGATACTTTTCCGTATTCCTTCTGTACTCCGGCGAGGCGTGTGAGTATATCGAACAGATCCTTTTCGTCGTTGATTTCAAAGCCGCTCTTTTCGCCGAGAATCCGATAAAAAATCCTGTCGGGGATAAACATGGAAATTTCCGCGCTGCCGTTGCCCAACTCCATGGATAAAACCGAACCCGAAATGCCGTCCTCCGGCAGGTTCAAGAGCTCGGCGGCACGCTTTATCTCACCGACCTTGCTCACCTTGCCGGCAAAGTTATACATCGCCGAAATGACGCGCTGCTTGACGGGATGCTCCTCCTCTAACGAATCGAACCAGCCGGGGCAGGTGAATTTGACCTCCCTCACCGGGAATTCGTAAAGCACGGTGCGGAGTATATCTTTAATGTCGTTTTCCGTCATTTCAAGGCAGTTTACAGGGATTGTCGAGACGCCGTATTCTTCCGAAAGGGACGCGGCGAGAGCTGCCGCTTCCTGCGAGGCGGGGTTCGTGGTGTTCAGGACGATTATAAAGGGCTTGTGTATCGCCTTCAACTCGTTGGCGACGCGTTTTTCGGCTTCAAGGTAGCTGCGGCGCGGTATTTCGCCGATACTCCCGTCTGTCGTGACCAAAAGCCCTATCGTGGAATGGTCATTTATAACCTTGCGCGTGCCCATTTCTGCGGCTTGCTCGAAAGGCATGGCCTGCGGGGACCAAGGCGTCATAACCATACGCGGTATGCCTTCTTCGATGTGACCTATTGCGTCGGGGACGATATATCCGACACAATCAATCATTTTAAGATTAAAAGAGGAGTTTTCATCCAGATTGATGGTGACGGCTTCCTCAGGCACGAATTTGGGTTCGGTGGTCATTACCGTTCTGCCTGACGCGGATTGTCAGCTCGAGTCATTGAAGTCTGCTGCAGATGATTGCTCTGATACCTTCATTGAAGA
>CAYOGQ010000126.1:0-5429 GCA_964403645.1 uncultured Ruminococcus sp. | reverse complement strand
TAACCGCTGCCTGATTTCTTGTTTACGGGTTCACCCCAACTATTGACAAAGAGCCTTTATTATTTATTATTTTCTCTTAATGACAACCGCGCCGGCGAGAGCTATAACTGAGATTATCGCAAGCGCCGCGAGTCCTGTGTCGCCGGTACCGGGGGTTGACGGCTCGCTGGTGTCGACGTTGGTCTCTTCGCTTGTTTCCTCGTCGCTGAGGTCGGGTATGTTCGTGTATTCGCCGCCCAAGGTCATCACGGCGCAGCCGTTCAACGCTTTCGCGCCAGTAGCGGCATAACAGTCGGCTAGATACAGGTAGTTACCCTTGTAAATGCCGTCCGTGCCGTCATAACCGGTATTGGCTATAACGTCGGGGTCGTCGTTAACGTTGGTGAGTCCTATGGAGAAGTCCATGCCGAAAACGGTGCCTTCGGTCCCGGTGAGAGGAGTGGCTTGTTTGGCAGAGGACATAACGCCCCAGGGAATCCTTATCTCATATGTATCCCAATCGCCGTCATTGCCGCAGGCGTAGCTGGCGTTGCCGCCGGCGATAAGATTGCTGAAATGGTCGGTGGCGAAGGCTTCGTTAGCCTCGTGTCCGCCGGTTACGGCTTCGCTGGTATAAATCATGGTCCATTCGTAGCAGAAACCTCCGTTGTAAAG
Source organism: uncultured Ruminococcus sp. (assembly GCA_964403645.1). Taxonomy (GTDB): domain Bacteria; phylum Bacillota; class Clostridia; order Oscillospirales; family CAG-382; genus UBA1206. The sequence continues at coordinate 4,775 of CAYOGQ010000126.1, read as the reverse complement.
GTCGGACCAAGTAGCGCTGGAATCGGGGTAAATGTCTTTGGTGGGGTCGTCCGGAATGATAAGGCTCATAAGGTGATGGGCGTTAAAAACGTAGTGTTGGTTGTCATTGTCCATCATGGCGACATGGGGGGCATCGCATTCGGTCTTAACCGCGTAGTAAAGGTAGTCGGCATCGTAGCACATATAAAAATACGCTTCGATGCTCTTGACATAGTCGCCTCTGGCAAACATATCCGTGTCCGCGGGCCAGGAGGTGACAAGGGGATATTCGTCCGCGCCTATAACGCCGTCGACTACGGGAGCGGTGGTGACCATATAGACGGTAAATTCCCTGTTGTCTACGTCTTCGGCGGAAACGTTAATCGCGAGGCTTGCGAAGCAAGCGACCACCATAATAACCGCCGTGATAAGCGATAGGGTCTTTTTCATTGCTGTTTCTCCTTTTTAATTTAATCAGTTTAAATTTACTTGATTTTAACTTAATTATAATATGTTTTTTTGCTTTGTCAATACATAATTAACATTCTTCACAAATATGTTGTCAACCAAACGCACTGTCCAGGTTTCTTTCCACGATAATGTATATGATATAGTCCGGATTATACCTGGATATATCTCCGGAATTGATGGAAAAGGACCACATCGGTTCATATCAGGTCAGGTCGAAGCCTTCGGCTAGGATGTCGTATATCTGCGTAGAGTAGGAATCGCGCATCACCACAGCCGTCGGAAGCGCGGGTCGGTTGGTTATAATGACTTCTTTCGCGGGCATGGCAATTTGGTCGTAGATCAATTCCTTGTCGCTGACGTAGCGGTTTATGGCGGATATCTGCGTGGGCATGACAAACTTCGGCACCCGGCGGACGTTGTGTTCTTTCATGGGGATGTTTGTATAATAGTTCCTGTAATATTCGAGGTAATAGGACATATCGCCGCCGTAATAATAGTCTTCTATCCAATTAAATTCGTCGAAGGATCGCGGCGCGGATTCGGGGAATTTTTTCGAAATATAATCAAAAAGCTCTGTGTAGACCAAAAACGCGCCGTAATCGGTCCAGTGGGAATCCGTTTTCCAATACAGCTTGTATTTGTCGTTCTTATGCGCGGTAAACAGCGATTTAATGTCAATGCATTTCACACCCGCTTTATTTATGGCTTCCATGACCTGGTCGAGCCTTGAAACGCTGCCGTTCGGGACGTACTCGGCCGGCATGGTTTCGGGGTAAATCGTCGCGGGCGAGGGAACGAGCAGGTATATGATCTCGGTTTCGCCGTAGGACGCTTGCCTATCCTTTAAGCGCTGCGTCAGGGCGTCCAGTTTATACTGCGGGTACAAGTTGCCGCGGAGGAAATCCGGCAGTGTGAGGTCGAGGTGGAACTGGTAGTCCGACCCGGCGATAATGTCCCACTCGTCATCCGAAACGTTCTTGGGTTTGGCGGTATAAGCGAGGTTTTCGCTCCTGCCCTTGCCCCTCACCTCCGCCCAAAAAGTGACGTTGAGGGACGAAGCGGTCGATTTGACCCGGAATGAAAAATATCCGTGATCCGACATGGTGAAGTCGGTGACGCCGTTCGCGGTGCAATATATAATGGCGTTCTCTTCGCAGGTGCCGAGGATAACGAAAGCTTTGTCGTACAGCTTGGTGCAGCCGTAAATTTCGGGCTTGGCGACCTTTATTTCCGCCGAGGATTCCTCGGAGGATTCGTCTTTAGATGTATCTTCGGATTCTTCTTTGGAAATCTCTTCGGATTCTTCCTTGGAGGTTTCGTGCGATTCCTCTTTGGAGTTTTCAGAAGACGGCTCGGAGGTAGTGTTATGTTCCTCGGAGGTTTCGTCCGCGGAAGTTTCATCCGCGGAGGTTTCGTCCGTGGACGATTCGGCGGTTTCTTCCGAAACGACGGATGATTCGCCGGAGCACTCAGTTTCTTCGGATGTATAGTCGGACGGTCCTTCGGAAGTTTCGTCGGATGTTTCGTCAGATGTTTCGTCGGAAACCGCATTGGAGGTATCGACCGGCTCGACTCCGCCGGCGCAGGCTAAAAGGGTTAATAGGAGCGTAAACACGGTAAAGGCTATCAAAAACATTTTCATGGCCGCAGTAATACCTTTCTTAAACGTCTGGAATATACACAAGGGCTGGATTTTCGGCAATATTCATATTTGATTATTTTATCGCTTAAATTATATAGGCATTTTAACATAAATAACTTTATTTTGCAACAATTATTTCGGTATTGCGGCAAGCAGGAAAAATATGCATAATCCGTTGTTGAAGCCCGACAGATACAGCACATACGCGCCCAAAGCGAAAAGCAGCGCCGCGCCGAAAACCGACGCCCTCCGCAGCGCTTTTTCGGCGTGTTCCTCTCCCTTGCGGCGAGCCGCCGAAAGGTAGACAAGCCTTCCGCCGTCGTTGGATTTGAGCGGCGCCATGTTGACTAACGCGAAGAAAACGCAGGATAATATAAATAGCAGCAGGTATTCGTTTTTGAACCAAGTCAGAAGCATCGAAGCGACGAAAGCGGAAATCAAGTTGAAAAATATTCCCCCGGCGGCAATCGCCGTCTCCTCCCCGTAGTCCAAACCGTCGGATGTGTAAGTCAAAAGCCCGCCGAAAGGCTCTATTTCAAAGCCGGTTATACGTTGTCCGCAGGCATATATAAAAAAGGCGTGTCCCGCTTCGTGCACCGCCGCGCCCGCCAGAATGCAGCAAAAAGCCGCCGCCCCTTCCGACACAAGCATCAGCCAGAAACAGGCGGGAGCGAATATATTGACCTTTACCCTGCCTGACCACAGGGGAAAATAGAGGTTTGTCACCGGAGCAGGTTTCGCAGGAACTGTATTATGTTAACCGGCGCGAACGCCGCGCCATCCCCCGCCATCGCCTGCACGGCTTCGTCCGGCCTTTCCGAAGTCAAAACGAACGCCGAAATGACAAGGGTTAGGGATATAACGAGCGCCAATAATTTTTTCAAGCAAATCACCGTATTACTATATGCGGGGTTTGGAGCGCGCATTACAAAAATATTTTTTTTCGTTTTGCATTCCGCGACAGATTTCACATTCGGCGCGCCTTAGAATATCCGTGCCAACCCTTCATTAAATTTTTTAAATAAGTTAATATTCTCGGAGCTTTTCCATGGACGAAATATATGTGATATACGCCGACGTGTTGTTTTTGATAAACTTTATTCTCGATTTCTTATGTCTTTACACCGCCGGAGCGATTATGTCGGCGCGAATGAAGCTGCTAAGGCCGGTCGCAGCGGCGGTGACAGGAGGGATTTATTCGCTCGCCACGCTGTATTATTCGTCTGCGCCCATATACATATCTCTCCCCGCTCATGTCGCCGCGGCGCTTCTGATGTGTTTTATCGCTTACGGCTACGGCTCGTTCGGGACTTTTATGGGGCGGGCGGCGGTTTTCGCGGTCACCGCCGCGTTTTCGGGAGGGGTGTTGTCGGCGGTCTTCGCGCTGACCGGCAGGTATTACACCTTAAACGGAGGTTTTTATGCCGAAATTTCTCCTGTGTTCCTGATAGCGCTGGCTTTTATATCGGTGGGCGCAGCTTACGTCTACGCGCTGTTATGCCGTAAAAAGACGTCTTTCGCGGCGGCGGACGCGGTCGTCGAAAAGGACGGCGGAATCTATAAGCTTACCCTGCTGGTGGACAGCGGCTGCTTTGTGATAGACCCTTTGACCGGCAAGCGCGTGATAATCGTTTCACATTCCGCTTTTAGGGGCTTTACGCCGCGGATGCCTCGGTATATCCCGGTCAAGACCGCCGGCGGGAGCAGTCTTTTGTGCGGCTTTCAGCCGGACAAACTGACGGTGGGGCGTTTGGGGAAGCCGGGAAAAACGAAGGACGCGGTTATCGCAGTGGACATGAATACGGACAACTTTTCCGGTTATGACGGGCTGATACCGCCGTCGCTCGTTTAAATTTATACATTGTAAAAGAATTTGGCTTATTAAATTCATCAAAAAGAAAGGGATAAAAATGTTAGGGCTGCTCGGTAAGATACTGTCCTTCTTTGGGCTTAAAAGCATAGCCTGTTATATAAACGGCGCGGTTTCGCTGCCGCCTCCGCTGTCATGCGACGAGGAAAAACGGCTTATTGATACTATCGAGACGGAGGGGTCGAGAAAACTGCTTATCGAACACAACCTGCGGTTGGTGGTGTATATCGCCAAAAAGTTCGAAGCGACCGGCGCGGGCATAGAGGATCTTATCTCGATAGGCACCATCGGGCTGATTAAAGCCGTAAACACTTTTAAAAGCGACAAGCAGATAAAGCTTGCGACCTACGCTTCACGCTGCGTGGAAAACGAGATACTTATGTATATAAGAAAAACTTCCGGACTGAAAAGCGAGCTTTCACTCGACGAACCGCTAAACGTGGACTGGGACGGTAACGAGCTGCTTTTGGGCGATATGCTCGGTACCGAAAACGATTTCGTTTACCGCAGCATCGAGGAGACCGAAGACAAAAAGATAATCGGCGAAGCGCTGAAAAGGCTGCCCGAGCGCGAGCGCACCATTATCGAGCTGCGGTTCGGCTTCGGTTCCGGCAAGGGTGAAAAAACGCAGAAGGAAGTGGCGGACATATTGGGTATCTCGCAGTCGTACATATCGCGTCTGGAAAAGAAAATAATCGTCCGGCTGCGCGACGAGCTTAGAAAATTGTCATATTAATTAACAATATTATACTGATAAATATGTATATGTTACAATGATATGGTCTAAAAAAAGAGGAAGCTGAACCCGATCTG
>CAYOGQ010000125.1:0-5459 GCA_964403645.1 uncultured Ruminococcus sp. | reverse complement strand
TTTGCGGTTATGAACAGGCAGGTAGCGCATATCCTTGGTAAGGATGAGGTCATGAGTTCGAGTCTCATCATCAGCTCCATCGTAAACCCCTTGAAAATGCTGAAAAGTCAGTATTTTCAAGGGATTTTTTATATCCGTTAAGGTGAATCTATACAAAATAACCACAAAAATATGTAGTACAAGTGTTGTACTAATTACTTTTAAAATTATCACTAAAACAATATTATCCTTGCAAACCATTTTTCCCCGTAGTATAATTAACCCGGTGATAAAAATGATATCTCATTCTTCCATGGCAAAAGCCAATTTTGAAAAAGGCTGCAACTGTGCGCAGTCGGTGCTTTTGGCGTTTTCGGATTTGACGGGGTTAAACGACGAAACCGCGCTGAAGCTCGCTTCCTCTTTCGGAGGCGGCATGGGCAGACTGCGCGAAGTCTGCGGCGCGCTCACCGGCGCGTTTATGGCGGCGGGTCTGATATACGGCACCGCCGATTATGCCGACCGCGACACCAAAGCCGCGCATTACGCGCTGATACAGGAAATCGGCTTAAAATTTAAGAAAAAATATTCGTCTCTGCTTTGCCGGGAACTGCTCGATCTGGACATAATACACGACGAACCTTCGCCGGAAAAACGCACTCCCGAATATTATCAAAAACGCAAATGCGTGTTATACGTCGAATACGCGGCGTCGCTGCTCGACGAATACATTAATACCGAAAGCAACGGAGACGGATTATGACCATAAGCGGATTGCAAAAACTGACGCTCCTCGATTTCCCCGGCAGGACAGCCTGCACGGTATTTACCGCGGGTTGCAACCTGCGCTGTCCTTTTTGTCACAACGCCTCGCTGGTGACGGATATTGACCTTCAAAATAAAAACAGAAACATAATAACCGAAGATGAATTTTTCGCTTTTCTCGCCAAAAGGCGCGGCATCCTCGACGGCGTGTGCGTGACGGGCGGCGAACCGCTTTTGCAAAAGGATATCAAAGAATTTTTGATTAAAATTAAAAAAGACGGCTTTTTGGTCAAGCTCGACACCAACGGTTTCATGCCGTCGCGCCTGAAAGCACTCATATCCGAGGGGCTTGTCGATTATATTGCCATGGATATAAAAAATTCTCCCGCAAAGTACGCCGCCACCTGCGGTGTCGGCACGACAAATTTCACAGATATTAACGAAAGTATCGCCGTAATTATAAAAAGCGGCGTCGAGTACGAATTCCGCACCACCGCTGTGGAGGAATTCCACGAAATACCCGATTTTTACGCCATGGCGGAACTGATAAAGGGAGCGAAGAAATATTATATACAAAATTTCGTCGATTCGGGAGATATTATCACAGAGGGACTGCATCCTTTTACCAAGGAAAAGTTATTCCAGGCGAGAGAGGAAGCGCTTAAAATTTTAAGCCATACCGAATTAAGAGGTATTTAGATTTTCAATATTTTGTGTGTTTTACCGAATATGATTTGTTAAAGCACAATATCTTGTAAACGCCTATTGACAAGGCGTTTTTGATATGTTAATATAAATGCACTTACGAATAACTTAAAGGGGAATGACAATAATGTATCAAGTTGTTAAAAGAGACGGAAAAGTATCCGAATTTAACATTTCCAAAATTGCGGGCGCGATCAAAGCCGCGTTCGACGCCAAAGATAAACAATATAATTCCGATGTGATAGATTTTCTCGCTTTAAAGGTCACCGCAGACTTCCAGCCCAAAATAAAAGACGGAAAGATTCAGGTCGAGGATATTCAGGACAGCGTCGAAGCGGTGCTTATAAAAGCCGACTACGCCGACGTGGCGAAGGCATATATACTTTACAGAAAACAGCGCGAAAAAATCCGCAACCTCAACTCCACTTTGCTCGATTATAAGGATTTGGTGAACAGTTACGTCAACTCGATTGACTGGCGCGTCAAGGAAAACTCCACCGTGACCTACTCTGTGGGCGGGCTGATACTCTCCAACTCCGGCGCTATTACTGCGAACTACTGGCTTTCCGAAATTTACGACGCCGAGACGGCGAACGCCCACCGCGACGGCGATATGCACCTCCACGACCTTTCCATGCTCACGGGCTATTGCGCCGGCTGGTCGTTGAAACAACTTATTCAGGAGGGTTTGGGCGGCGTTCCGGGCAAGATCACCTCTGCCCCCGCCAGCCATCTGGCGACGCTCTGCAACCAAATGGTCAACTTCCTCGGAATAATGCAAAACGAATGGGCGGGCGCGCAGGCGTTCTCGTCCTTCGACACCTATCTTGCTCCTTTCGTAAAAGCGGACAATTTATCTTACGAACAGGTCAAAAAAGCCATAGAATCCTTCATTTTCGGCGTGAACACGCCCTCCCGCTGGGGGACGCAGGCGCCCTTTTCAAATATCACCCTCGACTGGACCGTCCCCGCCGACCTCGCGGAACTCAACTGCATCGTGGGCGGCAAGGAGATGGATTTCCGCTATAAAGATTGCAAAAAAGAGATGGATATGGTCAACAAGGCCTTTATCGAAATCATGATAGAGGGCGACGCCAACGGGCGCGGATTCCAATACCCCATACCCACCTATTCGATAACGAGCGATTTCGACTGGTCAGAAACCGAAAACAACCGCCTGCTGTTCGAGATGACCAGCAAATACGGCACGCCCTATTTTTCCAACTATATCAATTCGGACATCAAGCCGGGCGACGTCCGCAGTATGTGCTGCCGCCTTCGCCTTGACCTGCGCGAGCTTAGAAAGAAATCCGGCGGTTATTTCGGCAGCGGCGAATCTACCGGCTCGGTGGGCGTCGTGACCATCAATATGCCCCGTATCGCCTACCTTTCCGCCACTCCGGAGGAATTTTACAAACGGCTTTATAAAGTGATGGATATCGCGGCGCGTTCTCTCAAGGTCAAACGCAACGTCATAACCAAGCTAATGGATGCGGGGCTGTACCCTTATACCAAACGCTATCTCGGCACGCTGGATAATCATTTTTCCACCATCGGGTTGATCGGCATGAACGAAGCGGGGTTGAACGCCGCCTGGTTGAAAGCGGACATGACACATAAAGAGACGCAGGAATTCACCAAGGAGGTCTTGAACCGCATGAGGGCGCGGCTTTCCGATTATCAGGAAAAATACGGCGACCTCTACAATCTTGAAGCGACTCCCGCCGAATCCACGGCGTACCGGCTTGCCAAGCACGACGTTGCGAAATACCCCGACATCATCACGGCGAGCAAGAAAGGCGAAACGCCTTACTACACCAATTCTTCGCACATTCCCGTCGGTTTCACCGAGGACGTTTTCGAAGCGCTGGATATACAGGACGAGATTCAAACGCTCTATACCTCCGGAACGGTGTTCCACGCCTATTTGGGCGAAAAGCTCCCCGACTGGAAAGCTGCGGCAAATTTGGTTAGGAAGATCGCCGAAAATTACCGCCTGCCGTATTACACCTTATCCCCCACCTATTCGATCTGCCGCGAGCACGGATATATCAAGGGGGAAGTCTATAAATGCCCCGACTGCGGCGGTCAGACGGAGGTCTATTCGCGCATAACCGGCTATTACCGCCCGGTCCAGAACTGGAACGACGGTAAAGCGCAGGAATTTAAGGACAGAAAAGAATACGAGATAGGACATTCCGTTTTAAAAGAAAAACATAACCAAAACGCCGAAACGCGGCATGACGAGCGCAGGGAAGGCGAACTGACCTACCTGTTCACTTCTCCCACCTGCCCGCGGTGCAAAATGGCGAAGATGTTCCTTGAAAAAGCGGGGATAAACTACGACGCTTTCGACGCGGTTACCAACGCGGACCTGGCGCGGGAATTTTGTATCACTCAGTCGCCCACGCTGGTGGTCGTTAACGACGGCAGGATGGATAAATACGACGATATTTCGGCTATCAGGAAGTTTATAGAAACGTCCAAAACCTGAGAGCTTTGGACAGAAGCCATATGCAGGATAAAAATTTTGCAACGAAAAAGGTATATTGCTGATGTATGATATAATTGTAGTCGGCGGGGGACCCGCGGGGCTGACCGCCGCCCTGTACGCCCTGAGAGCTAATAAAAAAGTGCTCATAATCGAAAAATATGCGTTCGGCGGTCAGATAACCCTGTCGCCCAAAATCGAAAATTATCCGGGCTTTGAAGCGCTTTCCGGGATTGAGCTGGCGGACAAAATGACCGACCAGGTACTTGCAAAGGGCGCGGAGGTCGAATTGGACGAAGTTAAAGAGATCGTCGGCGGCGATATAAAGCGCGTGGTTGCGGGTTACGGGGAGTATCAGGCAAAAGCCGTGATCATCGCCACCGGCGTTAAACACCGCCGGCTCGGGCTGAAAAGGGAAGAGGAGTTTATCGGCAAGGGGATATATTACTGCGCCGTCTGCGATGCGGGCATTTTCGCGGGTAAAGAAGTCATCCTTGTCGGCGGAGGCAATTCGGCGTTGCAGGAAGCCGTGCTCCTTTCGGATGTCTGCGCTAAGGTCACTGTAATCCAAAACCTCGCGGGTTTCACCGGGGAAGCGAGGCTGGCGTCCCTTATTAGGTCCAAACCCAACGTCGAATGCGTTTTCAACTCCGTGGTTGACCGTATAATCGGGGAGCAGGGGTTCGAGGGGATCGCGGTTCGGAACACCGAAAACGGAGCGATAACCGAACTGAAAGCCCATGGTATGTTCGTTGCGATAGGGCTGGTCCCCGATAACAGAGCGTTTGAAAACGTTGTAAATCTCGATAAATGGGGATATTTCAATGTCGGCGAAAACAGCCTGACTTCCACTCCGGGCATATTCGTCGCCGGCGACTGCCGTTCCAAAAAAATCCGTCAGATAACCACAGCGGTCGGCGACGGCGCCTGCGCCGCGCTTGCGGCGTGCGACTATATCGACTGCGGGGAAAACGAAGTCTGTCAACCGCCATTGGTATAAACTTATATACTTTATTCGGAAGGGGCGTTATTATGAAGAAAATCTTTGCTTCCGCATTAGCGGCGTTGCTCGCGCTCGCCGTTTGCCTGTCGTTTGCCGCTTGCGGCAACGGGGAGGGTGCGAAATCACAAACCGATTCGCCCGGAGAGAGCTCCGGGGAGGAAAGCGAAAATGTTTCGGAGGAATCGTCTATGGATAACAACGAAGTTATAAGCGTCGCGGCAATCCCGGAAGGGGTGGAAGAATCGAAGGATTACACAGTAACGGTCAAATACGGCGAAAACGGTGAGGAAATTACCGTGCCGTGTTACCCGGCGACGGTCGGCAAAGAATCGGTTTCATTCGAGGGAGCCGGGGAAATAAAAACCGGATTGATGTCGTTTTGCTATTTTGAAAGCGATTTTGACGAAATGATATACATCACGGTTACGCCTTCCAAGCCCTTTGAAAGCTGCGCCATACGCCCGACGGGCGACAATATCTCTTTTGAAAAAAACGGCGACGGCGTGACTTTCGCCC
>CAYOGQ010000124.1:0-5480 GCA_964403645.1 uncultured Ruminococcus sp. | reverse complement strand
TCACCGGAATCCAAACCGCCCGTATGCAAAATAATGGATTACGGAAAATTCCGTTTTGAAAAAGAAAAGAAAGAAAAAGAAAACCGCAAAAAGCAACAGATTGCGGAACTCAAAGAATTACAACTCACTTGCAATATAGGCGAGCACGACTTTTTAACAAAAGTCGGTCATTCAAATCGCTTTTTGTCACAAGGCAACAAAGTCAAAGTGCTTGTAAAATTCAAGGGACGCGAAATGGCGCATACCGAACGCGGCACAGCGTTGCTTAAACGCTTTATGGAAGCCTGCGCCGAATTCGGTCAAGCTGAAAAACCCGCGGTACTGGAAGGCCGCAACATGATATTGATAATAAGCCCTCTTAAAACGAACATTAATTTGAAAGGAAATAAAAAAGATGGGAAAAATCAAGACACACAAGGCGAGTGCGAAACGCTTCCGCCTGACCGCGTCGGGTAAGGTTAAGATGAACCATCCCGGTCACCGTCACAATCTTGGTATAAAAACCTCCAAGAGAAAAAGAAAACTTCGCAAAGCCGGCTATGTTGGAACCGCCAGACTCGACGATCTCAAACGTATGCTGCCTTATTCTTGAATATACGGAGGAACGATAAATGGCACGAATTAAACCAGCTCTCACTACCAGAAAAAGAAGAAAAAAGATTCTAAACGCCGCTAAAGGTTATTGGGGCGCTAAAAGCAAGCATTTTAAGATGGCCAAACAGGCCGTTATGAAATCCGGCAATTACGCGTTCATCGGCAGAAAACAGAAAAAAAGAGATTTTCGCTCCCTTTGGATAACCCGTATTTCCGCTCAATGCAAGGTCAACGGTATTAATTATTCTAAATTTATGTGCGGACTAAAAAGAAGCGGCGTCGCCGTCAACAGGAAGATGCTTGCCGAGCTTGCGATAAGCGACAAGAACGCCTTCGCCACTCTCGTGGATAAAGCGAAGCAAACCCTTTAATGCGGTTTGTAAAACTCGGCGCAAATCTTTACAGTAAATAATGATTCTTCGCATACCGCGAAGGGAGGGAAATAAAGATGGCTGAAATTAAAGTCAAGGAAAACGAATCTATCGACAGTGCTCTCAGAAGATTCAAGAGATCCTACCTCAGAAGCGGCGTTCAGGCTGAACTGAGGAAGAGGGAGCATTACGAAAAACCCAGCGTCAAGCGCAAGAAGAAATCCGAAGCTGCGAGAAAAAGAAAGTTTAAATAAGCAAAGAGAAAGCTTATCAAACCAAGTTTGCGCAAGCGCAAAAAGAAACCAAGGACTGCAAAAAAGTTTATTTAGATAAGCAAAAAGAGCGTGATCGCAAAAGAGCGTGACCGCTTTTTTTGCTTATTGACAACTAACAGAACATGGTTATAATAATGACAAGCTTAATCGAAGGACTTGATAAAATGGACATTCAAAATTTCGGCAAATATTCCGCGCAGGATATACTTTCACGTTGCGACCATACTCTGTTAAAGCCGACGGCGGTTTGGGAGGATATAAAACGCTTATGCGATGAGGGTATGCGTTATAACACCGCGTCGGTCTGCATACCGCCTTGCTTCGTTAAACGCGCTTGTGATTATGTAAACCAACGGGTTAAAATTTGCACAGTTGTCGGTTTTCCCAACGGCTATCAAACAACCGCGGTAAAGTATTATGAAGCGGCGGAAGCCGTGGAAAACGGAGCCGATGAACTGGATATGGTGATAAACCTTTCCTATTTAAAAGATAATAACACAAAATCTGCGCTTGCCGAAATAAATGAGGTTAAAAAAGCGTGTCGAGGCAGAGTTTTAAAAGTTATTATTGAAACCTGCTTGCTGACGAGGGAAGAAAAGCTCGCGGCTTGCGCGGTGGTCTCGCAATCGGACGCCGATTATATAAAAACCTCAACGGGATTTTCGAATTCGGGCGCGACCTTCGACGACGTCGAACTGCTTTGTAAATATTGCGATAATAAAAAAGTAAAAGCTGCGGGTGGAATTAAAACAGTCGCGGACGCGGTAAAATTTTTAGAAATCGGCGCAGATCGTTTAGGAGCAAGCGCGCTGGTGGAGCTTTTAAGGCATGATTATGACTGACAAAAACACTTTATTAACCATTGCAATCAAAGCGGCCGAACACGCTTATGCGCCGTATTCCGGCTTCGCGGTGGGCGCGGCGTTGATTTGTAAAAACGGAAAGATATATACGGGCTGTAACATAGAAAATTCGTCTTTTTCGGCGACCGTTTGCGCCGAAAGGACGGCATTATTCAAAGCGCTCAGCGAAGGCGAAAGGGAATTCGAGACGATGGCTGTCGTAGGAGGTAAAAACGGCGATTTTTCAAAGGAATGTATGCCCTGCGGCACCTGTCGCCAAGTAATGTCGGAATTTTGCGGTAAAGATTTTAACGTGATAACCGTTAAAGGCGAGTATGATTTAAATGCGCTGTTGCCGGGGGAGTTTAGGTTGAAATAAGAAATACGGCAGGGTTGCCTCGGCGACCCTGCCGTATGTTATACCGCTTGCGAACGGTTATGTTGTTTTATTTTTTTTATTTGTACTTCGGTTTCGGGGCATAATGCGTATGGAGCAGCTCGTGGGATTTGTGACCGTTGGGTTCGCCGAGGAATTCCTCATAGAGCTTCTTCACGGATTCGTTTTGGTGCGATTTGCGGATTGTTTTTGCTTCGTCTTCCGAATAGAGCGCTTTGGCCCGTAACACTTTGGGATTGATATAGCTCAGGTCTTTGGCGTTGATTATCGGCTGACCGCCGCCCGTAACGCATCCGCCGGGGCAGCCCATAACTTCGATGAAGTCATACTGTTTCTCGCCGGATTTTACCGATTCGAGCAGCTTGCTCGCGTTGCCCGTACCGTGGGCAATCGCCACGCGGACAATCCTGCCGTTCAAATCCACTTCGGCTTCCTTAATGCCCTCGATACCTCTGACGGCGGTGAAGTCGACGCTCTCCAGCTCCTTGCCGGTTACGATTTCATAAACGGTGCGAAGCGCGGCTTCCATAACGCCGCCGGTAGCTCCGAAAATCACCGCTGCGCCCGTGGATTCGCCCATAAGATCGTCGAAATCCTCGTCCGGAAGGCGATTGAAATCGATACCCGCGGTGCGTATCATCGCGGCAAGCTCTCTGGTCGTGATCACCGCGTCGACGTCCTTAAGCCCGTCGTGGGACAGCTCGGGGCGCTCTGCTTCGAACTTTTTCGCGGTGCAGGGCATTACGGAAACGGCGAATATATTTTTGGGGTCGATATTATTTTTTTCGGCGTAATATGACTTGATAAGCGCCCCGGTCATTTCGTGCGGGGATTTGCAGGTAGACAGGTTGGATATAAATTCGGGGTAAAAGGTTTCGCAATAATTGATCCAGCCCGGTGAGCAGGAGGTGATCATGGGCAGCACGCCGCCTTTGGTCAGACGGTTTATCAGCTCGGTACCTTCTTCAATAATTGTGAGGTCGGCGCCGAAATCGGTGTCGAACACCTTGGCAAAACCCAGCCTGCGAAGCGAAGCGGCGAGCTTGCCGGTAACCCCTGTCCCCACGGTAAGCCCGAATTCCTCACCGAGCGCGGCGCGCACCGCGGGAGCGGGCTGTACCACGACATGGAGGTTGGGATTGCCCAAAGCCGCCCATACCGCGGCTGTGGAATCTTTCTCATGGAGCGCTCCGGTGGGGCAGGCGACGATACATTGTCCGCAGGAGATACAGGGCGAATCGACGAGGGGCTTGTCGAAAATGCAGCCCACCTGAGTCTTCATCCCGCGTCCGAACACGTTGATGGCGCCCACCTGTTGAATATTTTCGCACATGGATATGCAGCGGCGGCAGAGGATGCACTTGGAGTTATCCCTGACGATGGAGGGAGAGATATCGTCCACGGCGGTTTTGGTCTTGGGTCCGTCATATGGATAATCCCTTACGCCGTATTCGTTGGAAAGCTGTTGAAGTTCGCAGTTGCGGTTGCGTATGCAGCCGGTGCATTCGCGGTTATGGTTGGAAAGCAACAATTCAAGGTTGATCCTCCGCGCCTTGCGAATGGCGGGGGTATTGGTCTTTATGTTCATGCCTTCCGTGACGGGCAGCACGCACGCCGCTTGCAAGCCGCGGCCGCCGCCTTCGACCAAGCACATACGGCAGGCGCCTATTTCCTGAATCCCTTTGAGATAGCAAAGGGTGGGGATATTGATCCCGGCTTCGCGCGCGGCGTCGAGCACCGTATAATCGGCGGGGACGCTCACCTTGATGCCGTCAATAGTGAGATTTATTTTATCCATATAAATGACCTTTCCTTTCGTAATAAACGATTAACGATTAACGATTAGCGTATAGCACGATGTTTGTTGCGATTTCGCCGCGAGCGAAGTTGCGGTCACTTTTACCGCAAAGCAACAAACTCGCCGTCCCAAAGCTTTAGCTTTCGGACATTTTAGTTCTTACTTATGGCGGCGAATTTACATGTTTCCATGCAGACACCGCACTTTATGCACTTGCTCTGATCGATCAGGTACGGGGATTTAATCACGCCGGAGATGGCATTTACAGGGCATTTCCTCGAACAAGCGGAGCAGCCGGTGCATTTTTCGGGGTCGATGATATATCTCGCCAGCGCTTTGCAGTGGTGGGCGGGACAATTTTTATCGTATATATGCGCTTCGTATTCGTCACGGAAGAATTTTATGGTGGCGAGCACGGGGTTAGGCGAGGTCTGCCCCAGCCCCTCGAGCTTTTCGATATCTCCGTCCTCGCCCTTGCCTTCGGTTATCTTGTTGAGAATGTCGAGCATCCTGCGGGTGCCGATACGGCAGGGTGTGCATTTACCGCAGGACTCGTCGACCACAAAGCCGAGGAAGAACTTGGCGATATCGACCATGCAGTTATCCTCGTCCATGACGATCATCCCGCCGGAGCCCATCATGCAGCCGAGCGAAATCAGGGTGTCGTAATCGACGGGAGTGTCGATAAGAGACGCAGGTATGCAGCCGCCGGTCTGCACGGCTTTGAACTTTTTGCCGTCGGGGCAGCCGCCGCCGATTTCTTCTATTATGGTGCGGAGGGTGGTGCCCATGGGAATTTCGACCAAACCTGTGTGGTTTATTTTACCGCCGAGCGCGAATATCTTGGTGCCCTTGGATTTTTCGGTGCCCATGGAAGAAAACCATTCCGCGCCGTTTAAAATAATCTGGGCGATATTGGCGTAGGTTTCGACGTTGTTGATGATGCTGGGTTTGCCGAACAGCCCCTTGACCGCCGGGAAAGGAGGACGGGGTTTGGGTTCGCCGCGGTTGCCTTCAATCGAGGTCATCAGCGCTGTTTCCTCGCCGCAGACAAACGCGCCCGCGCCGAGTCTGAGCCGTATTTCAAAATTAAAACCGGAACCGAATATATCTTTACCGAGCAGTCCGTAGTTATGTGCCTGGTCGATGGCAATTTCAAGGCGTTTAATCGCAATGGGGTATTCCGCGCGCACATAGATATAG
>CAYOGQ010000123.1:0-5542 GCA_964403645.1 uncultured Ruminococcus sp. | reverse complement strand
TGGAAAGTATGATCGCCTCGGTGCGCCCCAATTGCTTTTCGTCGATTTTAGCGTCCTTGAGTTGCCCCGGCTTTATACCCGGCATCATGCTCAGGAGCGATTCCATGTTTCCCATGTTCCGTATCTGCTTGAACTGGTCGAGATAATCGTTGAGAGTGAAGGTTTGCTCGCGGAACTTTTTTTCCAGCTCCGCCGCTTTTTTATCGTCGTAGTTCTGCTCCGCTTTTTCGATAAGCGACAGCATGTCGCCCATCCCCAAAATACGCGAAGCCATCCTGTCGGGGTGGAAGGTTTCGATAGCGTCGAGCTTTTCCCCGGTGCCCACGAATTTTATCGGTTTGCCGGTGATGTATTTGACCGAAAGCGCCGCGCCGCCGCGGGTGTCGCCGTCGAGCTTGGTGAGTATGACACCCGTTATGTCGAGCAGGTCGTTGAAGGACTGCGCCACGTTGACCGCGTCCTGACCCGTCATGGCGTCTACGACGAGAAGTATCTCCGTCGGGTTGACTTTGGCTTTTATGCGCTTCAGCTCCGCCATCAGCGTCTCGTCTATATGGAGCCGCCCGGCGGTGTCTATGATGACCGTGTCATGACCGTATTTAACCGCGTGTTTGACCGCTTCCGCGGCGGTTTCGACCGGGTCGGAGGTGCCTTTTTCAAATACCGCGCAGTTGACCTGCCCGGCCACCACCTGAAGCTGTAAAATCGCGGCGGGGCGGTAGATGTCGCAGGCGACGAGCAGGGGATTTTTGCCCTGCTTTTTGAGCCTGCCCGCCAGTTTTGCGCAGTGGGTGGTCTTGCCCGAACCCTGCAAGCCGCACATAAGGATCACCGTGGGGGGCTTGGATGCGAATTCGAGCTTGGCGGCCGTGCCGCCCATGAGGGCGACAAGTTCCTCGTTGACGATCTTGACTATCTGCTGCGCCGGAAGCAGGCTTTCGAGCACCTCGCCGCCGACCGCTCTTTCGGAAACCTTTGCGACAAAGTCCTTGACCACCTTGAAGTTAACGTCCGCTTCGAGCAGGGCGAGCTTGATCTCGCGCATACCCGCTTTGACGTCGGCTTCGGTGAGCTTTCCCTTATTTTTAAACTTTTTGAAAGCTTCCGCCATCTTATCGACTAAGTTCTGGAACATTTCGACCTCTCAATTTAATCGTTTAATTAATAAAAGATTAATCAGTTTGATAAAAATAGTTTTTCCGCTTCGCGTATGATTCTTTCGTCGCCTGAAAAACCGATAATTTTTTTTGCTATGTCACGCACTTGGCGGTCACGCTCGGCCATTTTTAAATTTTTTTCAAGAAAAAACAAATATTCCTCGCCGTGGATTATCGCGTCGCGGACGCCCTGGCGGGTGATGCCCAAATTTTCAGCGATTTCGGAAAGCGAAAGGTCTTCGTTATAATAAAAATCGAGCGCCACCCTCTGCCTTTCGGAAAGTACAGGAGAATAAAAATCGTAAAGCAGGGATATTTCGCTTCTCTTTTCGTTTATGCTCATGCCGCCGCCTTTAATCTTTTATAAACGCAAACACGCCTGTAAAGCAAAACGCTTTACAGGCGTATTATACATAACAACGGAGGCGTTGTCAAGCTTTTTTTTCGGGTATTCTAAAAATCGCCGATTTCCCGTCGGTGGTCACTGAAATTTCACTCGCGTACTCCTCCTTGGGAATCCCCGCAAAAGCGTCAGCCATCAGCCGATCGGCGTACCGCACGCACGCCGAAGCGGAAGAGAGCTTGCCGGATTTTTCTTTTAAGAATTCCTCGAATTCCTTGGTAAAGGTAAAATTAAAAGCCAAACCCGGTTTTCCGGCTAAATAACCCGAAGCGCACGCGGCGCAGCGCTCCGACGCGATCTTATACATATTTTCAACGGTAAAAGGATTGAAAAATATAGTTTCGTCGGCTTTGCCCTCGATAATCTCGGGTATCTGTATTAGAGCGGTATTCCCGCCTTGCGGCGCGAAACCGGTTTTTTTCATACCGTTTGCGTTGGAAACGATAATCAATACAAACGCGCAGCCGAAGCTGACATTTTCACCGGCGGAATCAGCGAGCAAACCCTCTTCGATTATCCGCGCTATGATCGAAAGGACGTCGGGGTGCGCTTTTTCGGCGGAATCGAAAATTATCGCCGAATAAGGGGCGCGCCGCACTTTTTCGGCAAGCGCGGCTTCCTCGCCGTAGCCGAGGTAGCCGGGCGGCGACCCGATCAGCTTGGAAACGGTGTGGCTTTCGGTAAATTCGTTCATATCAAGCCGTATCACGCTGGAAAATCCCGCGATTTTGGTGAAAACCGAAGCGGCGTAGGTCTTGCCGGCACCCTTTTGACCCGCCAACAGCATACTCGACGGGCGGTTCGCGGCAATTGACCGGGACACATACCTCCTGTAACAAGCGGTCATCCTGCCGACGGCGTCCTCCTGCCCGACAAGCGCGCGGGACAGCTCGTTTTTCATCCTTTCGCATTCGTCTTCGCTGCCGCACGCGAGCACGGCGGGGGGTATCCCTGTCATTCCGGAAGCGATGGAAACGATATCATCGCCGTCGAGTATCGCTCCGCTTTTAATGACGGTGTCCGCCGCCGCTTCGTCTATCAAGTCAACGGCTTTGTCGGGCAGCCGCCTGCCGTTTATAAAACGCGAGGAGATGCGCACCGCTTCCGAAATCGCTTTTTCGGTTATCATGACATTGTGATGAGCTTCGTAATATTTTTTGGTCGCCACGAGCATCTTCACACAATCGTCGTTTGAAGGTTCTTCGATTTTTATCGGCTGGAACCGCCTTTCGAGCGCCGGGTCTTTTTCGATAATCCTGCGGTATTCGCCGGGAGTGGTCGCGCCTATCATGCGTATTTCGCCTCTGGCGAGGAAGGGCTTTAAGATATTCGCCGCGTCCACCGAACCTTCCGCGCTGCCCGCGCCGACGATGGTGTGCATCTCGTCCACAAATAATATGATATCGCTGCCTTTTGCTTCGGCTATGATGTTTTTCAGCTTTTCCTCAAATTCGCCCCTGTATTTGGTCCCGGCGACTATACCGGGGATATCCACGGTGATAAGGCGCATCCCTTTAAGCCGGTCGGGAACCCTGCCTTCTGCGATGCGCTTGGCGACCGAT
Source organism: uncultured Ruminococcus sp. (assembly GCA_964403645.1). Classification (GTDB taxonomy): domain Bacteria; phylum Bacillota; class Clostridia; order Oscillospirales; family CAG-382; genus UBA1206. The sequence continues at coordinate 2,420 of CAYOGQ010000123.1, read as the reverse complement.
TCCGCTATCGCCGTCTTGCCCACGCCCGCTTCGCCTATCAGGCAGGGATTGTTTTTGCTTTTGCGCAGCAATATGCGGATAATACGTTCTTCTTGTACCTCGCGTCCGATGATTGTTTCGATCCTGCCTTCCGAAGCCGCCGCGGTGAGATCGTTGCCGTTTTTGTCGAGATAAGGAGTAGGTTTCAGTTTGTCGCGTCTTTTTTGTTCTGCCACAACATCAGTCTCCTCCCGGCTTTCCCCGCCCAGGGACATGAGTATATCGCAGACGGAAACGCCCTCCATCTCGATAATACGCTTGGCGACGCATTCTTCCGTGAGTATCGCGATGAGAATATGGGAAATGGTTATGGCGTCGCAACCCAAATCCTTGGAATGCCGCCCCGCCTGCATGAGTATTTTCTTACATTTGGGGGTGAGGTCCTCGCCGCCTATATAGTTGTCCGCACCGGTACCGGCAAGCTCGTAAATCTGATGCCTCATGCGTTCATAGGTTATGGGGGTGCCCGCAAAGCATTTGGGTGAAGTCCGGGTTATGGCAAGGAGCAGGTGTTCGCTCCCCACGAAGGTATGGCCGTATTCGCGCGCCGAAGCGACGGCGTCGCTTAAAACTTTTTTTGCGTCTTCGGTAAATCTGTTCGTCATGAGATTCTCCCTGATACGATCAATGTGACTGCTTAGCACTATTAAGGTTATGGATATTTTAAAAAAAGGTGAAAAAGCATTGCTTTATAAAAGCTTGTTTGTTATAATTATGTCATTAAAAGGGGTGAGGGTATGGGCAATAATCAACCGGCGCGTAAAACTCCGAACGGGACGAATAAGAAAATACCGCGTAAAACACCGCCTGATAAACCGCAAAACGAACCGAACAAAACTCGGCGCGGAGGAAACAACCCCGATAATGCCAAAACTTTTAAAACAGCTAAAAATCCGCCCAAAAAGCCGATCAGGAAACCGAACGTTAAAACTCCGGTGCGTACGGCGGATAATCAGGAAGGGCTGCCGCAGTCGCCGCCTTTGCAGTTGCCGCGGGATTTTGAGCGGCGCAATCGTATCAAAGAAGTCAAAAAAAACCGCCGTCAAATGGTTTGCGCCGTCATGGTGGTATTCTTGACCTTTTATTCCGTTATTAGTCTGGTTATTGTTCTGTATTATTATATTTCTTTTAACTCCACACCCTCCGAAACCGTGCTGTATTCGGTGAGCATGGTGAATCAAAAGGGTAAAACCGTCGCTGCCGCAAGCGTTTCGCAGTCAAATAAGGCTTACGGGCTGTATGTTTCTCTGACCGACCTCGACACTTTGTGCAGTCTTTCGGTGGCGGGCGACGGCGAAAAACTTACAATTATGCTGCGAAAAAGCGGGGAGATCCTTGAATGTTTCACAAATTCGTCGTTTATGTATGTCAACGGCAACCCCGCACGGCTTTCGATACCTATTTTATACGAAAATTATGAGTATTATTTACCCGTCGAGCTTCTGGAACAGTATTTTATCGGCGTCGATATCAAATACATCAAAGGGAAATGCGTAATGTCGCTTGCGGAGGGAACCGACACGGTGTTGGAGTTGAAATTAAAAAGCCAACCGGTTTTGGAAAGCCTGACGGAAAACACGGGGAGTCAGTAACATTACTTATATAATTATTGGTTGACATAACAACATAAAAGCCGACGCGGGTTTGCTTGACAACCCGCGCCGGTTTTTGTATAAACAATTATTTACTTTGAAATTTCCAAGCTCTCCGTCTGAACTGATTCTGCGCTTTCCGTTTCGCTGACATCGCTTTGATCCCCGCTCGTTTCTGGCAAGCCGCTTTCATAATATTCCACTGTACAGACAGTAATTTCCGCGTCAACGAGGGAGGGATAAACCTTAATTTTACCGGACTTGATTTTCGCGTAAAGCGTTTCGTAAGCGTCGACGCTCCATGTTGAAAAACGGAAACTGCCGATATTCGTGGGGAGCCCGACGCTGTCGGTATCTACTCCATATGATATGGTCTTGCCCGCTCTCGCCATATCCCAACCGGAATTTTTATAATATGATTCCAGCGCCGACGACACGGCGGTACCGAGTGACTTTACCGCCGAAGTCAGATACCTTTCGCTGTGCCCCGCCTGGTCCATATCGAAGCCTATGGTTCTGCCCTTCATATCATTGGCGGCGGAAGTAACGGAAGATTGGATGCTCTCGCCGCACACCATGATAACCTGCGTCCCGCTTCCGTACCATTCGGTTGCCAGGTGTTTTATCGCCGTGTCGGCTTTGAGGGCTTCGGCATACCAATACTTTATTTGCACCGATATGAATCCCATGTTCTGCGCCGCGTATTCCGCTCCCTGTATAAAACCGCTGCCGTATTTTTTTGAAATTTCGTTTTCATAACCCGCGATAAAACCGAGCTTGGTTAAGCCC
>CAYOGQ010000122.1:0-5584 GCA_964403645.1 uncultured Ruminococcus sp. | reverse complement strand
CTTTCCATGCGACAAATTTCGCTTTTTCTATTGTATTTTATATTAAAATGTGATATACTTGTTCGGTGCGGGGACATGTCCCCGCGCGCGTATAATAAATACCAGGAGGCTATATAAATGGCACTATCCAAGGAACAGATCGAACAGAAAGACCGCGAGCTTATCGCGTTCATAGCCGAACACAAGGACGACCGCGGACCCCTGATGCCCATAATGCAGAAGGCGCAGGAGCTTTACGGTTACCTTTCCTTTGAAACACAGTCCAAAATCGCCGAATCGCTCGGCATACATGTATCGGAAGTTTACGGAATCGCCACATTTTACGCTCAATTTTCACTCAAACCCAAGGGCGAGCACGTCATAAGCGTATGCACCGGGACCGCTTGCTATGTAAAAGGCGCGCAGGCGGTGCTGGAAGAGGTGGAAAAGGTTTTGAACATAAAAGCCGGCGAGACTACCTCCGACGGCAGGTTCACCATACAGGACACGCGCTGCCTTGGCTGCTGCGGGCTTGCCCCGGTCATGGTCGTCGGCGGCGACGTCTACGGACGACTTTCCCCCGCGGACATAAAGGGAATCCTTAATAAATACAAATAAGGAACATATTTATTTATGAAGATTGCTGAAATCGCATCCGTTCTCGACGGAACAATTCTTTGCTGCGAGGAGGCTTCCGGTGAGGAGGTCTTTTCCGCCTGCGGAAGCGACATGATGAGCGACGTGCTCGCGTACGTCAAAAACCAAGCGGTTCTTTTGACGGGGTTAGTCAACCCGCAGGTAATACGCACCGCGGAAATGATGGATATGAGGTGCGTGGTTTTCGTCAGGGACAAAGCACCATCCGCCGAAATACTGGAAATCGCAAGACAGAACGGCATAACTGTTATAAAAACCGCCCACCGCATGTATGAAGCCTGCGGGCTGCTCTACGCCAAAGGACTAACCGGAGGCGGGAAACGCGCCGGCGGCGCGGCGGGTGAATGATGTGGGCGAAACGTGCTTATCCTATAAATTCGACGTTGACGGCGAAAATTTCACCACCGCGGGGGAAGCGTCTGCGCAGGTCAAGCGCATACTCCGCCGCATAGGGTTTCCGCCCGAAATCATAAAGCGGGTTTCGATCGCCATGTATGAGGGCGAAATCAATATGGTCATCCACGCGGGCGGCGGCGTCGCCGAGCTTTATATATTCGAAGACCGCGTTGTCATAAAGCTGACCGACCACGGCCCGGGTATCGCCGACGTGTCGCTCGCCATGCAGGAGGGATATTCCACCGCTACGGACAATATAAGATCCATGGGCTTCGGGGCGGGTATGGGGCTGCCCAACATGAAACGCTACACGGACGACATGGATATCAAGACCGCGCTCGGCAAGGGCACGGTCATAACTATGACGGTTACGGTCCCCAATAAAAATCAAACTGCTTGATTACCGACGAAAGGAGGGCGCATATGACGGATTACAAACACTCCGTCTCCCTCGACCCGTTGAAATGCAAGGGCTGCACGCACTGTTTAAAGCGCTGCCCCACCGAGGCGATACGCATACACAGCGGGCGCGCGGTCATAAACCCCGACAGGTGCATCGACTGCGGCGAATGCATACGCCAATGTCCGCATAAAGCAAAAAAGGCGATTTATGATAAGCTTTCCGCAATACCTATGGATAAATATAAAATCGCCCTCCCGGCGCCCACCTTTTACGGGCAGTTCGAAAATCTCGACGATATAGATTACCTGCTCCAGGGGCTGCTGGACCTCGGTTTCGACGACGTGTTCGAGGTCGCCGCCGCGGCGGAGCTGGTCACCGAATATACGAGAAGATACTTAAAACGCAATGACATAAACCTGCCGGTCATCAGCTCCGCCTGCCCCGTGATAGTGCGGTTGGTGACGCTTAGGTTCCCCACTTTGGTAAAAAACCTTTTACCTATTCTCCCCCCTATGGAGCTTGCAGGCTCGCTCGCCCGTGAAAAAGCCAAGAAAAACCACCCGGAACTGACAGACGAGGACATTTTCACAGTATTCATATCCCCCTGCCCCGCCAAAGTCAGTTATGTCAAAAACAACCTTGTGGGGGAAAAGAGCAGCATCGACGCGGTGGTTTCGATAAGCGACCTTTATTTTGAGCTGTTAAATGTGATGAAAAAAGGCATTACACCCGTGCCTTATTCCAAAACCGGTATGATCGGCGTAGGCTGGGCGATAAGCGGAGGCGAATCCTCATCCCTGATGAACGACCACTACCTTGCGGCGGACGGCATAGAAAACGCCATCAAAGTGCTGGAGGATATCGACACCGCCCAGCATCATAACCTCGATTTCGTGGAGCTGAACGCTTGCAGCGGAGGCTGCGTAGGCGGCGTCCTCAACGTGGAAAACCCCTATCTGGCGCTCGTCAGGCTGCGCAACATAAAGCGTTATCTGCCGGTATCGCAAAACCGCCCGCCCGTTTCCGCTTATGAAAACTCCGTGCCGGAAAATTACCAAATAGGTTTCGGCGGCGAGTATAAAGCGGTTTCCTCGCTCGGTCCCGATATCAGACAGGCGATGAAGCTGATGTCCGACATTGAAGAGGTTTTCAAGACCCTTCCGGAACTGGACTGCGGTTTCTGCGGTTCGCCGACCTGCCGCGCTTTCGCGGAAGACGTGGTGAAGGAGAATGTCAAATATGAGGAATGCATTGTCGTCATGCGCGAAAAGCTCAAAGAGCTGCGTAAAAAACAAAAAACATAACTGCACGAAAGAAGCTGAAAGGCTGAATTAATATGACGGTGGAACGCCTGATAGAAAAAACCGGGTTTAATATAATAACTCTTTGCGATAAATCCAGGGAAATCGAAGGCTGTTACGCGGGCGATCTGTTGAGCTGGGTGATGGGGAGAGCCGGGCAGGGATGCTGCTGGGCGACCGTTATGACCAACATCAACGTGCTCGCCGTGGCTTCGCTCCTCGACCTCGCCTGCGTCGTTTTATGCGATAACGCCAAACCGGACGAAAATTTTATCAAAACCGCCGAAAGCAAGGGAATAAACATCCTTGCCACCGAAAAACCGCTGTTTGAAACCTGCGTCGCCATCGGCGAAACATTCCATGAGTAGGTTTTATTACGACCTGCATATCCATTCCTGCCTTTCACCCTGCGGCGACGACGACATGACCGTCAACAATATCGCCGGCATGGCGAAGCTCAAGGGGCTTGATATCATAGCGCTCACCGACCACAACACCTGCGCCAACTGCCCCGCTTTCTTTGCGGCCTGTAAGAAACAGGGGATCGTCCCGGTGGCCGGCATGGAGCTGACCACAGCGGAAGAAATCCACATGATCTGTCTTTTCGGGAATCTCGCGGACGCGATGGAATTTGAAAACGTTTACGCCCCGTATCGGATGAAACTGAAAAACCGACCCGAAATTTTCGGCAGTCAGCGCGTCCTGAACGATAACGACGAAATTATCGCCGAACACGAATTTCTGCTCACCCCCGCCTCTTCCCTGTCCCTCGAAGAAGCTTACGCGCTGGCTGTCGAAAACGGGGGCTTGTGCTACCCCGCCCATGCCGATAAAACCTCGAACGGCATCATCGGCATACTCGGTGCGCTGCCCGAAAATCTGCGTTTCACCTGCACGGAGCTTTCCGCGAACGCCGACAAGGCAGATTTTATAAAACAAAACCCCTCGCTTGCTGTTGACTTTACCAATAAACTAATACTTAAAAACAGCGACGCGCATTATCTTTGGGATATAAGCGAAGCGGTAAATTATTTGGAACTGGACGCAAATTCCACAGACGGCGCCGAAATCATTACAAAACAACTTTTCGCGCGTCTGAAAGGCGGAACGCATTGACCGAACTTTCACTCAACATACTTGACATAACGCAAAATTCGCTGGCGGCAAACGCCGATAATGTCGAAATCGCAATACACGAAACCGAAAAAACCCTGCGCATTACGGTTACGGACGACGGACGCGGAATGGACGGGGAAACTTTGAAAAAGGTTACCGACCCGTTCCACACCTCCCGCACCACCCGCAAGGTTGGGCTTGGGATACCCTTTTTCAAGCTGGCGGCGGAGCAGACGGGCGGATTTATCGAGCTTTCGAGCGTGCCGGAAAGCCATAACAAACAAAGACACGGCACGGTGATAAGCGGCTTATTTAATAAGGACAGCATAGATTTTACTCCGCTTGGCGATATCGTTTCCACTCTCTGCGCGCTGGTACAGGGGCTGGGCGACGTAAATCTCGTTTTCAATCACGACTTCCCCGGCGGAAGCGCGGTTCTCGAAACCGCCGCTTTAAAAAAGACGCTCGGCGAAATACCCCTTTCCGAACCGGAGGTTTTGATGTGGATACGGGAATATCTCACGGAGCAGTACGGCGGCTATACAAAATGAGCGTATAATATATAATAAATAACCGAAAGGATTATAAGCAATGAAATCATTGGAAGAACTCGCTAAAATCAGAGAGCGCATGGCGGCGAAGCTTGCTCTCCGCGAAGGCGAAAACGAAATCCGTATCGTCGTCGGAATGGCAACCTGCGGTATCGCGGCGGGTGCGAGACCGGTCCTCAACAAACTGGTGGAGGAAGTGGCGTCGCAGGGGCTGACCGACAAAGCTACGGTTTCACAGACCGGTTGTATCGGCATTTGCCAGTACGAGCCTGTCGTGGAGATTTTTGAAAACGGAAAAGAAAAAGTGACTTATGTAAAAATGACGCCGGAAAAAGCCAAAAGAATCGTTACGGAACACATCAAGGGCGGCAAACCCGTCGTTGAATACACCATCGGCGAAACCGAAATATAACGGAGGATTTATAAATGATTCGTGCACACGTTTTAATCTGTACAGGTACAGGCTGTACCTCCTCCGGCAGCGAAACCGTAAGGAATGCCTTGAAGGACGAGCTTGTAAAAACCGGGCTCCAGGATGAAATAAAAATCGTCCAGACCGGTTGCTTCGGGCTTTGCGCCCTCGGCCCCATTATGATTGTCTACCCCGAAGGGATTTTCTATTCGAGGGTGACCGCCGCCGACATACCCGAAATCGTATCGGAACATCTGCTCAAGGGGCGCCCCGTAAAGCGGCTGGTCTATGACGACCCCGCGAAAGACGTCGCCGTCGATAACTCCATAAAAGAACAGTCCGGGCGCATCACGTCCCTAAACGACACGGCGTTCTACAAGAGCCAAAAGCGTGTCGCTCTCCGCAACTGCGGCGTGATAGACCCGGAAAATATCGACGCGTACATAGCCGTCCACGGTTACGAAGCGCTGGGCAAGGTGCTGACCACCATGACTCCCAAGCAGGTCATCGACACCATATTAGCCTCCGGGCTGCGCGGCAGGGGCGGCGGATGTTTCCCCGCCGGCAAAAAATGGCAGTTCGCCGCGGCTTCGGTTTCCGATAAAAAATATGTTATCTGCAACGCCGACGAAGGCGACCCCGGCGCATTCATGGACCGTTCAGTCCTTGAAGGCGACCCCCATGCGGTGCTGGAAGCCATGGCGATAGCCGGCTACGCCATAGGCGCGGACGAAGGCATCGTAGAGCCCCTGCGTCGCCCCGCGGATGG
>CAYOGQ010000121.1:0-5593 GCA_964403645.1 uncultured Ruminococcus sp. | reverse complement strand
CCAATTATCACCGTATTTTAATTTTAATTCGTTTTTAACTTTTTCTATTTCACGTAAACTGTCGGCAATAGAGCCAACCCTTTTATTTTGGTTGTATTTTAATTCTAATTCATCGATTACGCTGCCATATTGCAAAGTTGGCTCATCGCCACGTAATTTAATATATTCATTTAATTGGTCGGTGTAGTTTTTTAACTTAGTTTGAACCTTTGGCAGGGCTTTGTCAATTGGACCGCCAACGTCATATTTGGCCAAGTTTGTTGTCTTATAGCCGTTATTAATATCTGTTGTAGATGGTTTTACGTAAATGTCTGAAATTCTAACGCCAGCTTTTTGCATCAAATTTAGTTTATCAACTGTTTTTGTTGCCTCGCCGCTTAATTCGGCTAAGTTTTTAGTTACTGCTTTGTTATATATTTTAGAAGATATTCCAGAAGTAGCAGCCCCTAAAGCAGCACTAAAAACACCGCCAACAAAGCCGCCAGCTGCCCCTTGAACTAATGTTTCGCCTAAACTCTTATCTTCCATCATTCCTTGCGACAAGCCATAACCAACGCCAACTTGGTAACCATCTCTAGCTAATGCGCCAGCCGTTCTGGCTACATTGCCAAGTATTTGTCTGCCACTTTGTTTCACTAGGCCACTAGCAAAGTTTGGTGCAAAAGTTTGCGCTGCCTTTCCTGCCACCCTAGATTCAATAGCCTTAACGCCAGCCTTGGTAAAACTTCCGCCCAGAGCATCTAAAACAGTTTGAGCAGAAGCGCCAATAACCTGCTCCTCGGTTAGGTTTTGAACGTCATACAAATCCTCAAATTCAGTTGTAGCAACGCCAGTGACGTCAGACAATGTTTTTTCTAATCTGGTTGTGTCCTTGCCTTCTGCTTTATTTTTTCTAATTTGCTGTATTAATTTAAGTGTTTGGTCGTGTAAATCTTGCTCGCTTTGCTGTCTTGCTTTTTCGTCTTTAGAATACATTGCTAAAGTTTGGCCATATAATTTGCCAAGCATTTGCTCGACATCGGTTAGCATATTAACTGCAAACTTAAAGCCGTTTTTAGTTGCATCTCCCATTTTTTTAGCAGCTCCGCTAGCCTCCATTAATTCCTGCAACTTGTCATACATTCCGTTTTCAACTAAACGTGTTGCTAAAGTTTTATCAACGCCAAGCCCTTCTGCTTGGCCAATAAGCTGTTTAAGTGAGTTTTTTTGTATTTCAATTTGGCGCTTAATTTCAGCCTCTTGCTGTTCATCTAGTTGGCCGCCAGCATCTTTTCTGGCCTTAGCTAAAATATTACGAGTTAATTCTTCGTCTGATAATGGCTCAACTGGTTTATTTGTTTTTTCATATTCACCCTTTAACCCCTTGTAAGTAGAGTAAATTCTATTTGCGTGTCCTGGGACATCATATTTTACTCCCCATTGATTAATGCCAACAGAAGGGTCTCCTGCTTTATGTGTTGGAGTATTTTTTTCAAATTTGCCTAAATAAGCATTAGGCTCTCCTTCGCCAGCGTTCCACATAGAAGCAATCTGTGCAGGGTTATAACCTTTCTTTTTCCAATCTAAAATACGAAGATAAGTTGCCTTATTTTCGTTTTCTAAAGTCATTGGAGCATTTGCATTTCCAAGATATTTTCGAGCAACTTCTTTCCAAGTGCCGTGGGTATATTGATATCTTGAAGCGCCGCCAACTTCAGCGCCCTCGCCTGGCAAAACAGCCCTGTTACCGCTTTCGTGTTGACGTATAGCCTTTGCAAGCAACACTACGTCAGCATCTAGGCCTGGAGGAACTGTTGAGTCAAGCCCAGTTGGCTTTGTTGGGGTAGTTGGGGCAATTGGTTGAACTGGTTGCGTTGGCTGTATTGCTTGTGGTTGCTGAACTGCTGGTATAACTGGCCTTGATACTGTTGGGAAAATAGATTTTCCGACAGTTTCATTCTCAACAACTTCTAATTCTTGTTGTTTTTTGTTTATAGTTGGATAAATCATAATTTTAAATTACCAGCCCCATTGGTCGCCCCCAGAGCTTGCTTGTGTTGTATTAATGCCAGCTTCTTGCAGTATATTTAGAACGCTAGGAGTTAAAATGTTTTCAATATTTAGCCCGTAGTTATTAGCTTGTGTTTGAATTCTTGCGGCTAAATCAAGTTGTTCTGCTTGATAATTCTTTAACAACTCTTGTGATAAGCTATGGAATTGGCTTAAATCTTGAACAGTAACGCCAGCGCCACCACGGTTTAACTTATCGTATAATCCCTCAATTCTGTTAACTAATGATTGGCCATCGCCAGAACGAGCATATTCACTTTCACGAACAACTGATGTAGGGTCTAATAATTTTTGGTAAGTAACTAACATAGCCTGTGATGGGGCGTTTAGGTTAAACTTTTCTTTTTTACCAGTATCTGGGTTAGTTATATAGCCAGTATTCATACCATCTTGAATTGTTTTCCAAGCTGTGTCCATAATACCAAGTTGTTTAACAGCTGTTTTGCTCTCTTTAGCATATTGTTCAAAGTTTCCAGCTAATTTAACTTCCATATTTATTTTATCTTGGCCAGTTAAAGTTTCTTTAGGTGTTATGCCTTGGTCAGCAGCTTGTCCTTTTGTAGTGCCATAAGGAACGCCTAACGCAGCTGCTTCAGTTGGGCTTAGTAATTTATCATAGTCAGTTTCTGTTGTAGAAAGCTCTCCAAGCCCTTCATAAGTTTGGCCGCCAATAGTAATCGTTTGTCCTTGCGGAACTTGGCTTAATATTTCAGTAATCTTTTTACTAAAGTCTGCATATCTGCCAGCTTTTTGGAATTCGGTTGCTAGCTTAACATCGGCATAGAATTGGTCAAATGTTCCTGCTGGTAAGCCAAGTATTTCTTCATATTGGGTCTTTCTATCTTGCGGTATTTGAGAAGCATTAAGACCAGCCTGTGCCATATTTGAAATATAAGATGCAGTATCGGCGGCATCTTGTGCTTTTTTGGTTCTAGCTTCTTGGTCAGCTTTAATAATTAAGTCTGATTTTAGCCCTTGGTTTGTAATAATTTGCTGGTTTAATGTTTGTGCTGCAGAAATGGCATTTTGAACTGCATTAAGAGCTTCAACTTTACCAGTTCTAATATACTCAGCACGAGCTTGTTTTGCCAATGCTACAGCCTCAACTTTTTTAGTTTGTAAATCGGCAATATTTCTATCGTAAGCAGATTTAATGCTTTCTAGTTTACCACCTGCTCCAGCCCAGTCTTGGACACCTGCATTAATTGCGCCAGCGCCAGTAATTTGGGTATTCATAAAGCCACCCATACGGCCACCGCCGATAGTTGATTTTCCCATACCCTCTGTTTTTGCTGCTTGTGCTGCTGCTATTTCAGCATCATATCTAGAACCAATATCATTGCCGTAACGTTCAATGTCGGCCAACTCTTGTGATGTAAAGTTATTAACTCCTTCAGCAGTTTCTAAAAGTTTAGAAATTATTTTATTAAAATCAATACCAGATAAAACATCGGTTTCTGTTTGGGCTATATCTGTTGCAGTCTTTTTAATATTATCATTTATACCATCAGAAGTATAAGTTGCTTTATTGCCGCCAGATAATTCTGGAATAGTTTGGTCTTTACCAACATATTTTCCATCTTTCCAGTATTTAGACTGATTTGCTTCATCCATTGTCAAACCATCCTTGTTTACAGTTTTGCTTAAATCGGTTTTTACACCTTCAGGAGATGTTATAGACTGTTGGTCTTTGTATGTTTGGTAGTTTGGGTCTTTTTCAGATATTATCTGACCATTCAATAGTTTTATCATATTTTTATTTGAATTGTTTATAAAGCGCACGGTTCTCGGGTTGAGTGCTTTTTTGAACTTGTAAGCTATATCCCAAAATTTCCCAAGATTGATTTTCGCCCTCAGATGCAAACTCTAATTGTAAGTTATAAAAAGGGTTTGCCCTAAATTGTGTTAAATATAGTCTGAATCTTTTCTTTTCTGAAACATTTGCATTTGAACCAAAGCGTTCTGTTCCAAAGGCATTAAAGCCAAAAACGTTGTAGCTAGTAGTATCAAATAAAAACGATGTTTCTGTGCCTTTAAATTCAGTTGCAATAACCTGCGAACCGTCATCCATTAGCGCTGAAATTTTTAATGTAGTGTTTTCTGATATATAACCCTCGATATAAATACCCCTTAAATCTTTCATTTCCGAGTTAGAGCCAAAATTGTATTTCTTTGAGCGCCAGTTTGCCTTAATGTCGAAAATACCGTCGAGAGAGGTGTTAGTTACCCTATTTATATTATAGCTTGTCGCAGAGGAAAAGTATAGTTTTTCTCCTAACCCATCGTTATAAATTGCCCAGTCTTGAACGTTCCAACCAACAACAGGGCTGTCCCAGGTTTTATCTTTAATATTCCACACTAAAACTGTATCATTTTTACTAACATCGTTGGATGATTTAAAAGAAAAATATGCTTTATCTCTAAATACAATACCAGAACTTTCATCAAAGTTAGCCCCATCAATAGTGTTTTTAATTACCGAAGAAATAGGAGTAAGTTGTGGGTAGTCAATTTGAGCTACACGTTCTAGAAATAATATTTGATTATCTGGGGTAATAAAGAAAATCCCATTGCCACCAGCAAATACCGAGTTAGCATTAGTAGCGCCAACAGTTTGGCTTTTACCGTCAAAAGTTTTAAGCGGCAAAATACTATAAGCCTCATCTGTTAGGCCAACTTTATAAATAATTGAACGTTTTAATATATAAAGGCTTTCTTCATCCATTGTCATACCAACAACCGAGCCACCGCCCTCACCTAGGTTAAAAATACCAGGGTTAACCAAAGTAGAAGCAGAAATTAAGGTATTAGCCCAAGTCATAGGGTCGCCGTATTTAGAAAACCAAACAGTCTGCTCGCCGCCAACTATTCCAGATATAAATAACCTGTTATCAAATACGATATAAATGTTGCCTTTAGGCCTGGTGCTATAAGTTTCCACTCTTTCAAATACCTCTTCCCCAGCATCGCAAGCTACGGTTGTTGAGGCGGTTAGAGTCACTATATTTACGTATGGGTCGGTAGTTGTAGCCCTGCTGGCAAATTTAGCGTTGACACCGCAGATTTTAACGTCTGACGTGGCTGTAAAGTCTGTGTAAGCGTCTATAACCTTGATAGTGGTAGTTCCAATAGGCACATCTTCTGTTAGGTGCGTTATACTGCCAGTCCAGCGGCTAAAATCATCGTATGCATTACCAAAATAAGTATAAGAGGTTAAATCAGTATTAATGTTATAATCAGCAAATCCAAACTTTTTATCTGGCGTTAGGCCGTCTAATAAAACAATCCACTTATCTTGAACATCGTCAAAAAACTCCATTTTATCAGAATAGGAGCGCATTAGAATATTATCGCCATTTCTTTTACGGAAATTATGAATACTACTTATTGGGTCAGTAGTAGTTGACATTTCCTGTCCTTCTGGGAAATGCTCGTAGCCATAATCACGGATACCAAAGCGGTCTGTTTCAAATACGGTTGTGTTTTGCCCCTGGGGGTTAGAACCGTCTAAAACCTTTTCAGGGTCAACATCTGTTTGGTAGCC
>CAYOGQ010000120.1:0-5872 GCA_964403645.1 uncultured Ruminococcus sp. | reverse complement strand
ACACTAAAAGACCCTAAAAACAGCGGAAAGGAAGGCAAATACCAATCCTACATAAATACCTTTAAAAAATCTTGCTCGATTTTTCAAAGGTTTTATAGTCGGGATTAGTATAAGCGCGTTTGTTCCTTCAACATTATTCGCGCGGATTTTAAGGCATGAGTACTATTATGAAAAAAACCAAAATCGTATGCACCCTCGGCCCTTCGAGCCGCGACGAGAACATCTTGCGCGAAATGCTGCTTGCGGGTATGAACGGGGCGCGGCTAAACTTTTCACACGGGAACCACGAATACCACGCCGAAACCATAGCTATGTTCCGCAAAGTGCGCGACGGGCTTAACCTGCCCGCCGCCGTGATGCTCGACACCCGCGGTCCGGAAATCCGCACGGGTAAATTTGCCTGTCCTGTCGTGTTGAAAGAGGGGCAAAAATTTACTTTAACGACAAATGAGACGCCCGGTACCGAGGAATTGTGTTACATCACCTACGCCGACCTGCCTCGCCAGATAAAAGCCGGAGATTGCGTTTTGATCGATGACGGCAAGGTCAAACTTCACGTGGACGGTATGGCCGAAACCGAAATCTACTGCACGGTTGCGGATGGTGGCGCGGTTTCCAGCCATAAAGGCGTCAATGTGCCGGAAATTCCGCTCGATATGACGTATATCAGCCAAAAGGACAAGGACGACCTGCTGTTCGGTATCGAGCAGGACGTCGACTTCGTGGCGGCGTCCTTCACGCGGCGAGAAGAAGATATTATAGCGCTGCGCAGTTTCCTCGACATCAACGGCGGTTGTAAAATAAAAATTATCGCTAAAATCGAAAACCAGGAGGGCGTGAAGAATTTCCGCTCCATCCTAAACCGCGCGGACGGCATAATGGTGGCGAGAGGCGATATGGGCGTGGAAATACCCTATGAGCTGCTCCCGGGTATTCAGAAACGCTTTATAAAGGAATGTTACCAGTCGGGCAAAATCGTCATAACCGCGACGCAGCTGCTCGAAAGCATGATCGAAAGCCGCCGCCCGACCAGAGCGGAAATCACCGACGTGGCGAACGCGGTGTTCGACGGTACCAGCGCCGTCATGCTTTCCGCCGAAACGGCGGCGGGCAAATACCCGGTCGAAGCAGTCAGGACCATGGTAAAGATTGCAGAACAAGCGGAAAAAGATGCTTTTGAGACAAATATGTACAAAGACATGGGGCATTCCCACGATATAAAGGATATCACCAACGCGATAAGCGCCGCCGCCTGCACGACCGCCGACCAGATGAATGCGAAAGCGATTATCGCCGACACTACGACCGGGACCGCCGCCCGCCGCGTTTCCAAATACCGCCCCACGCAGATTATCGTTGCGGCGACGCCGCTGGTAAAAACCTATCACCAGCTCTCGATGTCCTGGGGCGTGTACCCCGTCCTGATCCCCAATGATATCGACGACGTAAACGCGTTGTTTACTGCCGCCATAGACTGTGCCAAAGAAAAAGGCTTTATAGCGCCGGGCGATTCGGTGGTCCTAACCGCGGGGGTTCCGCTTAAAGTCAGAGGGAATACCAATATGCTTAAGGCTCAGATTGTTAAATGAAATCAAAGAATGCATAACAAAAGTTAAAAACCGGCGCGAAGGATACACGCCGGTTTTCTTAAGCATTGTGTATAATAATTTAGTCTTTCCCCTTCATCTTCTCTTTCATCCGCAGCGAATTATCGAGAACACGTTTCCGTATGCGGACGGATTTGGGGGTGATTTCTATAAGCTCGTCGTCGGCGATAAATTCCAGCGCCTCTTCCAGCGAAAACTTTATGGGCGGCACAAGGCGGAGCGCCTCGTCCGCGCCCGTGGAGCGGATAGCGGTGAGGTGCTTTTTTTTGCAAACATTGACCACGATATCGTCGCCTTTCGCGGATATCCCCACCACCTGCCCGGCATAAACCCTGTCGGCGGGGTCGACAAACATGGGTCCCCTGTCCTGGGCGTTGAATATGCCGTAGCTGGTCGCCTCACCCTCCTCATATGCGATGAGCGAACCGGTGAAGCGTTTGGTTATTTCGCCCTTCACGGGCTGGTAGCTTTCAAAGACGGCGGAAAATATACCTTCGCCTTTGGTGTCGGTGAGGAATTCGGTTTTATAACCGAAAAGTCCGCGTGTCGGAACCATAAATTCGAGATGCATCCTTTCGCCCTTGGGCTGCATTTCGGTAAGGCTGCCTTTGCGGTAGCCCATCCGCTCCATCACCGTGGAGACACATTCCTTGGGCACATCGATGACCACGCGGTCTACCGGCTCGCACCTGACGCCGTTAATTTCGCGGTATATGATCCGCGGGGTGGACACCGTGAACTCAAAGCCCTCGCGCCGCATGTTTTCCATCAATATAGACAAGTGCATTTCCCCGCGACCGCAAACGCTGTAGCTGTCAGAGGAGTCGGTTTCATCCACCCGAAGGGACATATCCTTCATGGCTTCCTTTAACAGGTAGTCGCGGATATGGCGGGTGGTGACATATTTGCCCTCGCGCCCGGCGAAGGGTGAATTGTTAACCGAAAAGGTCATCTCCATCGTCGGCTCGCCTATCTTCATAAAAGGCAGGGGTTCCGGGAAATCCTTATCGGTGATGGTGTTGCCGATATTTATGTCATCCAGCCCCGAAAGGCAGACTATGTCGCCGATCTTCGCGGACTCCACCGGAGTGCGGGCAAGCCCGTCTATCTGAAACAGCGAGGTTATCCGCGACTTGCGGTTTATATCCGTATTGTGGAAATCGCATACCGCGATCTCTTGTTTGAGCTTGAAACCGCCGCGTTCGATCCTGCCTATGGCGATTTTACCCACATAGTCGTTGTAGTCGACCGAGGACACCAGCATCTGCGCGGGGGCGGTTTCGTCGCCTTCCGGCGGGCTGACATGTTCGAGTATGGTGTCGAACAGCGGGGCGAGGTCTTCGCCGTGTTTTTCCGGCACAAGCGACGCGGTGCCGTTCCTGCCGGAGCAGAATATCACCGGGGAATCCAGCTGTTCGGCGCTGGCATCCAGTTCCAAAAGCAGCTCGAGCACCTCGTCCGGGACTTCGTAAACCCTTGCGTCCGGGCGGTCGATTTTATTAATCACAACTATGATGCGGTGGTTCAGCTCGATCGCCTTTTTCAATACAAACCGCGTCTGCGGCATGGGTCCTTCCGCCGCGTCGACCAAAAGCAACACGCCGTTGACCATTTTGAGTATCCGCTCAACTTCGCCGCTGAAATCGGCGTGACCGGGGGTGTCAACTATATTTATTTTCACTCCCTTGTAAAAGGTGGAGGTGTTTTTCGCCAAAATGGTTATCCCGCGTTCACGCTCGATATCATTGGAATCCATGACGCGCTCTTCCACCTGCTGGTTTTCTCTGAAAAGCCCGCCGAATTTTAGCATTTCGTCCACCAGTGTGGTTTTACCGTGGTCGACGTGCGCGATAATGGCGATATTTCTTAAATCTTCTCTTAACATATTTTTTATTTACTCCTAACGAACTTGAGTATTATATCAGAATTATTTTTATTTTGCAACCTGTTTATCACTTTTTTCTATAAAAATCATAAAATGGTTATAGATAACTCGCCTGAGCCGTTAACGATAACTTTAAGCCAACCGTTTACACGCGAAAGGATGGTCGCGCCCATGGACGACGGCGGGAATTACGGGATTTTCCGTGTAAAACTTAGGAAATCCGCCGGCTTTGCCACCGGCTTTGCTCCGGCTGCCGGCGCGACGGTGCAGGCGTCGCTGGGGGACGCGGTCGCAGCAACCGCATACACCGATGCCAACGGCACGGCGGATATATCGCTGCCTTCCGCGGATTGCCGCACGTCACAGATATCAAGCCCCGCTTCATTGCCTTACACCGTTTATGATATCAAGGTGTCGCTCGCGGGTTATATCCCCGTTTTAATCAAAAGGGCGCAGGTTTACCCCGGCGTCGTCACGGTGATGAAGCGCGACATGGAGCGCACGGTGGACCAGCCGAAAAAACGCGCCGACGTAACTATCGTCCCACCGCATAAGTTGTCGGTGGGAGCCCCACCGCATAAAATGACATCGGGAAATCCGCCGCATAAATTGTCGGCGTTAAAACATCTGCCCGTAAGCCGGGCTAAGCTGCCCGATGTGATAATACCCGAAACCATAACGGTGCATCTCGGCGCTCCTTTGTCAGACGCCGAAAACGTGACCGTGCCTTTTTTGGATTACATAAAAAATACGGCGGCAAGCGAATTATGCCCCATATGGCGCGAAGCCGCTCTCCGGGCGAACATTATCGCCCGCGTGACCTTTGCGTTAAGCCGCGTCCATACCGGTTGGTACAGAGCGCGCGGATTGGATTTCGACATAACTTCTCTGCCTGAATACGACATGACTTATATCCGCGGGCAGCCGACCTTCGACATCACCGACAGGCTGACAGATGGGCTTTTCGGTGTGTATATGGCTGAAATCGGCCGTACCGAGCCGGTTTTTGCGTTTAGCGACGGTAAACGCATTAACGGAGGGTTGAGATTGTCCGAATGGGGGACTTGGGAGCTTGCCGACCAATATTATACCCCAATCGAAATATTAGCTTGTTATTTCGGCGAAAATATCCGCTTGATGACGGCAAAAACCGGCGGGACGGCGGATAAATCCTTATCCGGGGACATGGCTATGGGGGACGAATCGCCGGAGGTCGCGTCGCTGCAGCATCGCTTGAACCGGATAGCCGTCGAAGTCGATTACACGGAAATTCCATTTATCGCCGTCGACGGCCGATACGGCGGCGCCACGGCTGAAGCGGTGAAAGTTTTCCAGACGATTTTCGGCCTGCCGCCCTCCGGAGCCGCTGACGAGGTGACGCGCGACCGCATCGCTTATATCTATAAAACGGTAAAAAGACCGGCGCAGCCCGAAAGCGAAGCATCCCGCCGGCGCGGCGCGGATTGCCCCGGTTATATTCTGAAAATAGGCGACAGAGGGTCTGATGTATTGAAAATTCAGTGTTACCTTGAAAAGCTGTCACCGTATATTTACAACAGCCGCCTGCCCCAACTGACCGCTGACGGTGTTTTCGATGCGGTTTTGAGGGAATATGTCCTCGCTTTTCAGGATTATTGCGGAATAACCCCATCCGGGTGTGTCGACGAGGAGACCCGGAACGCCGTCGCCGCCGCTTATTGCGATATCCCGAAGGACCGGTCGCCGGAAACCGCGCCGTACCCGGGGACGCCGGTACGCTACGGCGACAGCGGCGCGGCGGTGAAATATATCCAACGCGCGCTCAATGCCGTCGGCGGCGGTATCACGGCGATACCCAGACTTGCGGAGGACGGAGTTTACGGCGACCTCACCGCGGGCGCGGTCAAGGCTTTCCAAAAATATTACGGCCTTGCAGCCGACGGTATCGCGGGGCCGCTGACCTGGGCAAGGCTTGCCGCCGAATTTGACGGTATCGGCGAACCGGCGGGGCAAAACATTTCCCGCTAAAACAAAAAAGCCGCCGACGGCGGCTTTTGGCGGCAATGGTAATGGCAAGCATTTGCCGGTAATTGCAGAATTTTAATCCCCGCCCTTTTTGGCGTTTTCTATCTCTTCGAGCATCCCGCAGACGAAGATATCGTTCGGCTCGAATTCGACCGCGAGCGTCTTGCCGTTAAATTCGCAGACATAGACATAAGATTTACATTTGATGTTCTGGTTGAAATTATACCTGCAATTTATATAGGGTATCGAATTGTTATTGATTTTTTCGACATATTCGTTCTTGGGAACCAGCACTATCGCCGTGGAAAGCGAAAGCGAACACGCGACCGTACGCTTTTGTCCCACCACTTTGATAACGGTAAAGACGCCGTCGCAT
>CAYOGQ010000119.1:0-5915 GCA_964403645.1 uncultured Ruminococcus sp. | reverse complement strand
GAAACTCCCGAGGAACCCACAACCGATAATTCCGAAGCTAACCCCCCGCCCACAGGCGACCTCGGGATTACGGCGATCGGCATACTCGCGCTGATAACTCTCGCGGGAGCGGTTGTGTTAAAGAAAAAGCGGTAATTAAAACTGCGTAATATAATATAATAATTAAATACGAAAACCGGCGTTCACAAGGACGCCGGTTTTCAATTTATTAAATTTTCTATTTTGTAACTTAAAACTCCAAAGCCATTCCGTCGTAAGCCGTCAAAAAACCCAAATCCTCCGCTACGGGGACCAGCTCGTCGTGTATCAGCTTACCGTTGTGCGAAAAATGGTTTATACAATTTAGGGTGCGCTCGTCGATTATGCCCAGCGCGAGGAATTTGTTGCGCAGCACTTCGCAGGAATCCAGTCCCATATGCCCTCCGCCGCTCGGCAGAGCGACATATGTGCAGTCGTAGCTCACAAAATCGGCCTTGATACGGTTCGCGGTGAGAAAATCGAATACCTCGTCGTATGGCACACCCGTATCGTGGAGGTAGAGCAGGGTTTTACCTTCGGATTCGATTATGTAAACCAACGCTTCCTCGCCGTAGGAGTGATAGGCGCGCATGGGGGTAATTTTATAATTACCGCACAAAACGGGCTCGTATGGAGAGACAATTTGAAATTCAAAACCGATTTTTTCGTCACCGTAAACGCCAGCCAGTCGCGTGATACGCTCTTTTACCTGCCTGTTGCCGTAAAAGGTAAATTTGCTTTTGGTGAGATTATGGGCGTAGCAGCTTTCCGAACGGAAAAACATATCGATGGGTGAGCAATGGTCGACGTGCGCGTGGGTGAAGAACACATATTCAACCGCGGAAAGGTCCAGCCGGTTTTGCAGCATATGCAAATTGGTGTCCATGGGGAAGTCCAAAAGTAAATCGTCGTTTACAAGCGCCTGGCTGCGGGTGCGGATATTCCTGCCGCCTTTTTCCTTGGCTTTAAGACAATATTCGCAGTTACAGAAAACCGCCGGCCAACCTTCTGCGGCGGCGGTGCCCAAATATGTCAGTTTCATAAGAATTTATTTTTTTAACTCCCTTTCCAACCATATCAGCCCTATTTCAAAGGCGTCATAAAATGATTTCTTCTCGCATTGCTTTATGACCTTTTCGTTAAAACGGGCGGAATCGCCGGTGGTTTGAATCTGGACGAGAACGCGCGTGGCGATATCGAGGGTTCCGCTTTTTTTAGTTTCAAGTATGTTCATAAACAGGATAGCTTTATCGTCGGGGTAACCGTAAAACAAAAACTGTCCCTGGCGTACGAGTGGCTTTCCTTTATACATAAAAGTCTTGGTTTCCTCACTCATCTATATTATCGCTCCTTTCATATTTCACCGTATAATGTAAAATGTTAACGTAAAAACCTCAAGTCCGTGACCGTGCGTTTGCAAAGGCAAAGTTACGGTCGCCGTAACCGTAACCAAAAAGGTAAGAACTTCATTTTTTTAGAGTTTTAAATAATTCTGTACAAGGGAGCGCAAAAGCTCGTCGCGGTCTATCTTTCTGATTTGAGCCCTGGCGTTGTTGTGGTTGGTGATATACGTCGGGTCCTCGGAAAGAATATAGCCGACAATCTGGTTGATGGGATTATAACCCTTTTCTTTCAAGGAATCATACACGCTCTGGAGCGTCTGGCGCATTGCGATCTCTTCCTGCTCCCTGACGCTGAACATACGCGTTTTTGTGGCTTTGTTGTCGTTCATGCCTTGCCCCCTTAAAAATATATACGGTATTTACAATTATAACACGCCCGAAAATATATTGCAACATTTTTTTTGGGTCGTGCGGCGCCGCAGCGCGGCGCCGCCTATTAGCACCGCGCTACGAGCACCGCGCTACGAGCACCGCGCTACGAGCGCCGCGCTATGAGCGCAGTGATATACCTTTATCCTCTTTCAACCGTTTCAACACCTTTGCGACAGCGCTTTCCACTTCGCCGTCGTTTAGCGTCCTGTCGTTCAACCGGTAGGTGAGCCTGAAAGCCACGGATTTTTTTCCTTCTCCTATGCTCCTGCCGCGGAAAACGTCGAACACCCAAACATCGGCAAGGGATTTGCCCGAACAATTTTTAATAAATGTCATGACCTCTCCCGCTTCGGTTTCCTCGTCCATGACTAAAGCGATATCTCTTTCCACGGCGGGGTAAACGGGTATGGGGGTATAACGCGGTTCGCCGGCGCGGGCTGCGTAAAGGGCTTCGATTTCAATTTCCGCCGCGTAAATCTCATTATCAAAGTCAAAATTTTTCGCAACGAGCGGGTGAACCTGTCCGAACACGCCGATAACGGCATTATTTACGGTTACGGCGGCGCACCTGCCGGGATGATAGGAGGGATTGTCCTCGACGCGGGAAAAAGCATAATCCGCGATACCGAGGTGTGTCAAAACGGCTTCGATATAACCCTTCATGTCATAAAAATCGCCGCTCCCGTAAAAACCGAGACAGAGCACTTTCCTCTCGCCGGCCATGCCATCGTCTGCTTTGGTATAAACCGTGGCGGTCTCGAAAAGCTTCGCGGATAAAAGTCTGTGGTTGCGGTTGGTTTGCAAGCAGGCGAGCAGCGAAGGCAAAGCGGTTGTGCGCATCGCCGAGGTTTCGTCGCCGATAGGGTTAATAAGTTTAATAACGTCGCGCTTCGCGTCGTCGGCAGGAAATCGTATTTTGTCGAAATATGACGGGGATATAAAAGAATAAGTATAAATTTCAAAAAAACCGTGAGCGGCGCAGGCTTCGTTGATTTTATTTATAAAAATCCGGTTTTCAGTCAGTTTGCCCTCTTTAGCCCTGCCCTCAAAGCGGGTGGCGGCGAGATTGTCCAGCCCGTAAAGGCGGACGACCTCCTCCGCGACGTCTGCGGTGGTGATGATATCGTTGCGGTAGGGCGGCACAGTTAACGTTAACGCATCGTCGTCGGCAATAATCTCGACGCGCTTTAATATCGCCGCCATTTCCTCTCTTGAAATTGCCGTACCCAGAAGCGCATTGACGTGTTCGGGGTCGTATTTGATCCTCGTCGGCGAAACATCGGCAAAACAGGCGTCCACTGCGCCGTCCACGACTTCTCCGCAGCCCAACTGCTCGACCAATTCGCAGGCACGGTTGACCGCCGCCATGGCGTTGTAAGGCGGCAGCCCCTTTTCAAACCGTCTGGACGAATCGGTGCGCAGCCCCAGCGTTCGGGAGGTGAAGCGTATGTTTTCGCGGTTGAAATTGGCGGATTCGAACACCACCGTGGCAGTGGAACCCGAAATTTCCGAATTTTCGCCGCCCATGACGCCTGCCAAGGCAATCGCTTTTTCGCCGTCGGCGATACAGAGCATGGAGGGGTCCAGTTCTCTCACAATGCCGTCGAGGGTGGTCATCGTCTCGCCTGTGACGGCGTTTCTGACGATAATGGTATGTCCGGCGATAAAATTATGGTCGAAGGCGTGCATCGACTGACCGTATTCGAGCATGACGTAATTGGTGATATCGACTATGTTGTTAATAGGCCTGATCCCGCATGCTCTCAAACGGGAGCGCATCCACAGCGGGGAGGGTGCGATTTTTACGTTCTTTATCACCCTTGCGGTGTATCTTGGGCAGAGCTGTTGGTTTTCTACCTTCACGGTGATGTAATCCGAAACGTTTTCGCCGTTGTTTTTCGCGGCGGAGCGGGGTTCTTGATATTTAAGCGCGGTGGAGAAAGTGGCGGCGGTTTCCCGTGCGATTCCCAAAAAGGCGAGACAGTCGGGGCGGTTGAAGGTCAGCTCGAAATCCACGATCGTGTCGCGCAGCAATAAGACATCGCGTATGTCGTCGCCGGGGACGCAGTTTTCTTGCATGACGAATATTCCGTCCTCTTCGGCGTAGGGGAAGTCGTGAACGGTCAGCCCCAGCTCGCCGAGCGAGCAGAGCATCCCTTCCGATACCACCCCGCGGAGCTTCCCTGTTTTAATGACCTTGCCGCCGGGGAGGACCGCGCCGTTTTTACACACCGGTACCATGTCCCCCGCTTTCACGTTGGCGGCGCCGGTGACGATTTGCAACGGAGCGTCCGATCCCGCGTCCACTTTACATATCGTAAGATGGTCGGAATTGGGATGCGGCTCTGTGGACAGTACCAACCCCGCCACGACGTTTTGTAAATCTTCGCCGAGAACCTCATAACCTTCCACTTTAGTCCCCGACATGGTCATCTTTTCGGTATATTCGCGGATATTATCGGGGAAATCCGCGTAATCCTTTATCCAATTAAGCGAAACTTTCATTATTTATATTTCCATTCCCAATCATTTAATATAAGCTTTCGGCTTTTTTAAAACTGGCATAAGAAACGCAGGTCGTTTTCATAAATCAACCTCATATCGTTGACGTTGTATTTGCGCATTGCGATGCGCTCTATGCCCATGCCGAAGGCGAAGCCGGAATAAATTTCGGGGTCGATGCCGCAGCCCGAAAGCACGTTGGGATGAACCATCCCCGCGCCGAGCATCTCGATCCAACCTTCGCCCTTGCACAATCCGCAGCCCTTTCCGCCGCAGGCGAAGCAGGAGAAGTCCACCTCGACGGAAGGTTCGGTGAACGGAAAATTATGCGGACGCAGGCGCGTCCTCGTGCCTTCGCCGAACATCGACTGCGCGAAAAGGTCGAGCGTGCCTTTAAGGTCGCAAAGCGTTATATTTTTGTCCACGACCAACCCTTCCAGTTGGTGAAAAACCGGGGAATGAGTGGCGTCGGGCATATCGGAACGGTATACCCTGCCGGGGGATATTATGCGTATGGGCGGTTTGCCCGACTGCATCGCCCTTATCTGGACGGGGGAGGTCTGGGTGCGCAGCACCGTATCGGCGGATATGTAGAACGTATCCGTCATATCGCGGGAGGGGTGGTCGGCGGGGGCGTTTAAGGCGTCGAAGTTGTTATGCACCGATTCGACCTCCGGGCCCTCCACCACATCGAAGCCCATGCGCAGAAAAATTTCGATCATCCTGTTTTCGGTCGAACGCAGGGGATGCAGATGACCTGTCTCCTTAACGCTGCCGGGCAGGGTGACGTCCAGCTTTTCGGTTTTCAGCCGTGCGTCCAGCAAAACCTTTTCCAAGTCATACGATTTTTTTTCTATCCGTTCTTCGGTGTTCTGCCGCACCACGTTGGCGGCTGATCCCGCGATGGGGCGTTCCTCGGCGGAAAGCGTTCCCAGACCGCGCAGGATGGAGGTCAGCTCACCTTTTTTGCCGAGATATTTTATCCTTATCGCTTCCAGGGCCTCGGTCGAACCCGCGTTTTCGATTTCGCTTGCCGCCTCGGCTTCTATTCGTTTTAATTCATCAAACATTTAACGGTTTATTCCTTTCAGTATGCTCTATTCGAGATAATCTTTAAGCCGTTTGGAACGGCTGGGGTGGCGCAGCTTGCGGAGCGCCTTGGCTTCGATCTGGCGTATGCGCTCGCGGGTGATATTGAAAACCTTGCCCACTTCTTCAAGGGTTTTGGGGTGTCCGTCTTCCAGACCGAACCGAAGCTTCAGCACGTTTTCCTCTCTCGGCGTGAGGGTGTGCAGCACCTCGAGGAGCTGCTCGCGGAGCATCGAATAGGAAGCGGCGTCCTGCGGGGCGGGGGCGTTGTCGTCCGCGATAAAATCCCCGAGATGCGAATCCTCCTCCTCGCCGATCGGCATTTCGAGCGAAACCGGTTCCTGCGCTATTTTTAATATATCCCTGACTTTATCGACTTGTATGCCCATCTCTTCGGCGATCTCGTCGTCGGTGGGTTCCCGCCCCAACTCCTGCAAGAGCTGGCGGGAAACGCGCAATACCTTATTTATGGTTTCAACCATATGGACCGGTATCCTTATGGTGCGCGCCTGGTCGGCGATGGCGCGGGTG
>CAYOGQ010000118.1:0-6013 GCA_964403645.1 uncultured Ruminococcus sp. | reverse complement strand
TTATTCCGGACTTGATATGTACGGCAAATACCTCTATTACAATGATTCCGACACGATCTACCGTTTTGATACCGAAAAGGGTACTTCTGAAACGGTGTTCCATTCCGAAACTCTGTCAGGCAACATTTACGGCATAAATGTTTACACGGTATCTTCTGCGGCAGGCTGCGTTATACAATATGAGGTATCCTTGGGTAAACCCAGCGATAAAGGGACGGTCCATACGTTATCGGATAACCCCGACTGCCCTTCGGGGCACTCATACGGCGTCTGGTCGGTAAAAGTCAACCCGACCGAAAGCGCCACGGGTAGCAGAACCCGAGTCTGCTCGGTTTGCGGACAGGTTATCGACGAATCCGTCCCCGCGCTGACGGCCGCAAACGGCTATATCTATTCGGTACAGACGCCGCCTACGGAAAAAGCCGAAGGGACGGCAAAATGGACGCATCCGACATACGGCTCATTCTATACTGTCATCCCCAGGCTCACCCCGCCTTCGGTAAAAACCCTTGCCGAAGTGATGAGCAAAGCTCTCTTGTTCGACGGCGGCTATGCGTACGGGTTTGCTGTCGGCACCAAAATTTCAGAATATTATACGGGCAGTTGTGATATAAGGGTCTATTCCGCCGACGGAACTGCCGTCGTAACCGGGAGCAACCTCGCCACGGGACATATTATAAAACTGTTTGACAATAACGGCGTCTGTATAGACACCGCCACGGTCGTGGTGGCGGGCGACGCCAACGGTGACGGCAGAATCAACGTCCTCGACTATATCACCGTAAGGCTGCATATTTTAAATGTCTCACCCGTTTCCGACACATATTACCGCGCCGCGGATACCGACAACGACGGTTATATCAAGGTGTTCGACTATATCGTGTTAAGGCTCTACCTGCTTAATCTCGCCAACCTGAAACAAAATTGATAAATGATATCAATAATCACTCCGCCAAGACGTGACCACGCTTGCGCGGAGTTTTTATAAATAATACTTGTGGAACATTATTAACTATCTGTCGGTATTAATTTATAATATAATAAGTATATACTATTAAATCCGTAAAATTTCTGTAATGAGATTATGCGCGCAAGCGGCTTAGGCTTTATTGTTTTTCAAGTAATTTACAATTGACAATAAACATTATGAAGGAGAAATGGAATGAAAACAAACATTAAAAGTTTTGTGTCCTTTACTCTTGCGATTGTTTTTATGCTTTTTACGGTTTTATTCGGGGTTGCAAACATCACCGCAGCGTTATCCTTTACCGATATTTTTGCTTCCGGCACGGGAATGGAAAGCGATCCGTATATAATCGAAACGGCCGCTCAGCTTGTTAATTTTGCCAAAAGCGTGAACGCGGGAAATAGGTATTCGAACGAGTATATCAGGTTGGCAAACGATATTATTTTGAATGATACGAACGATTGGGAAAACTGGGGAACGACCACCCCCGCTAACAAATGGACGCCGATAGGGAAGAATTATCCGAATTGTTTTTCGGGAACATTTGACGGCGGGTTACATACCGTCAGCGGCGTTTATATAAAAACCGCGAGCCAATATCAGGGGTTGTTCGGATATGTATATTTGGGAACAATAAAAAATATAGGAGTTACAAACAGCCATATAACAGGCGGTAAAACTGTCGGCGGCGTGGCGGGATGTGTTGACGGCGCTATTATAAACTGTTACAATACCGGCGCGGTAAACGGGAGCGACAATTATGTCGGCGGCGTGGCGGGAAGTGTTATCGGCACCGCCACAAATTGCCACAACACAGGCGCGGTCAACGGGAGGAATTGGGTCGGCGGCGTAATGGGGGATATCGCCAAAGATACTGCCACAAATTGCTACAACATCGGACCGGTCAACGGTACCGATTGGGTCGGCGGCGTGGCGGGATGTGTGGTGTGGAGCAGTATCGTCACATACTGTTACAATACCGGCGCGGTCAGCGGGAACGCCACTGTCGGCGGCATAATAGGATTTATTATGGATGGCACCGTCATAAACTCCTACAACACCGGGGCGGTCAGCGGAACCGAACATTATTATACTGGCGGTGTGGCGGGATATTTACAACAAGGCGCCGTCACAAATTGTTACAGCACCGGAGCGATTAGCGAAACCGATTATGCCGGCGGCGTGGCGGGATATGTTTATTCTTCCGGTACCGTCACCGACTGTTATTACTTTAATGGCACCGCCGAGGGCGGCGTAGACGGCGAAGATGCGGCGGGGCAAGCGACCGCTCTCACAGACGAACAAATGAAGCATCAAACAAGTTTTGCCGGATGGGATTTTGACGCCGTTTGGGGAATTAACTCCGGTGAATACCCGAAACTTATTTGGCAGACAGCGGGCGCCGGAAAGCCGGAAACCCTCGCCGAGGCGCTGCTCGAAACTGTTGCGTTCGACGACGGTTTCGCGCGCGGGTTTATCGCTGACACCAAGATTAACGGTTACTATATCGGCAATTACGACATAAAGATGTACTCTGTTGACGGGATGACTGATGTGACCAGAAGCAATCTCGCGACGGGCTACATTATCAAGCTCTTTGACGGCGACGGTGTATTGTCGGATACCGCCGCGGTCGTGGTAACGGGCGACATCAACGGCGACAGTAAGATCACCAATCTCGATTATATCGCCGTCAGACTGCATATCATGGGCACATCGTCCGTTTCCGGCGCGTATTTCCACGCCGCGGATATCGTCAAAAGTGACGGCGGTATTGTCAATGTTTCCGATTATATTGCGCTGAAACTTTACCTGCTCAAACTCGCCAAGCTGAACTGAAATTTAACCCGCCTTAAAAAATTGCTCCGCGCAAGCTTTTTACGCCTGCGCGGAGCCATATTCTATTAAATTGTTTAATTGTCTTTTACCCAAGCGGCTACCGCGGCAAAAATGTTGCGGTTTTCGTTCCAAATCCTCGCGTATTCGCTTTCGGGGAGAGGGGACGCGACTTTCCCGGTTTCGAGAGTTATAGAGGGTATCCCGCGCGACATAGCCCAGTCCTTATATCCCGCAGCCACTTCGTTTTCCGGGTGGACGGGTTGATAACCGGTAACCGCCGCCGCTGATTTCGCCAGCGACCGGCTTTTCGAAAGCAGCGCCTCGTCGCCGCCGTAGTTCCAATAAATAATTTCGCCGTAAGAATGGTAGGATATGGTGGCGTTAAAGCCATATTTGAGCGTATAAGCCATAAGCGCTTTTGTCTCCGGTTCCGAACCCGCGTGTTCGCCTTTATACAGCCTATAATTCGGCACGGCGACGGTGTCGATATACTCATCCCAACCCGCAGGGAAGTTGCGGTTGAGGTCGATCCCGTTGGCGTTGGATTTCCAAACCCGGTAGTAATCCTTTAAATCCGGGGAGGTTATCCCCCTGTCTAGCAAAAACCGCGCGACTTTATCCGATGCGCTTTGCGTTTGAGAGATCGTCACCCCGTCGGGGTTTATCATTGGTATAATATGAAAGCAAACGTTCTTTATATAATCGGAAAGCGGCGCGCCGAGATAAGTTTCGTCTGATTCCAAAATATAAAATTCAATTAAATCGAGCAGCAGCGCGGTATTCATATACTCCTTGCCATGCATAGCCGCGCCTATCAGAATATGAAAATCCGCGTCGGGGTCGCCAAACTCGCAGGCGTAAAGGTTTCTGCCCTCCGCGGAAAAGCCGATGGACTCCGTCCGTATTACATTTCCGTAACGGCGCGAAAATTCGCCGAGCACAGCTTCCATCTCCGCATATGTATATTTCGTTTTACCGTTAATGGTAACTTTAGTAGTAGCAATGTCCTCCGAAAAACCGCAGTCGGGGCAGACGAAAAGCGTTAGTCCGTCCTCATAATAATCATACGGCTTTATTACCGTTTCATACCCTTTTTTATGGACGCATTCGGCGGATTCCTCGGGGGTTTCCTCGGACGATTCCGTTATGCTTTCATCCGATACCTCTCCGCATGATTTTTCTGAGTTAATGTGCGACATATCGTCAAGAGACGATTCAATTTCCGTTGCGTCTGAAACAATTTCGGATTCGGGATTATCGTATGCAGTTTCGTCCCGCGATAGAGAAGCTGAAGCGGGTTTATTTGATCCGTTCGAACAAGCAAGTAATAACAGCGTCAGCGCCGCTGCCGCTGCCGGAACGGCGATCAGTTTTTTAAACATCAGAGTTTGCTCCGTTTACATATAGCCCGCGGACCGGCTTTCGCCGGTCCGCGCATCGTTATTAATATCAGTTGCCGTTGCCGTTGCCGTTGCCGTCAAAAGTGTCAAACACGGTGTAGTCTGAAACGATCTGAAGCTCGTCAAGATAAAATTTTGTACCGGCGTAGGAACCGGAATCGGAATAGTCCCAGAACAAATAAACGCCCGCCACTCTATTGTAGTGGAAGGATACTCCGCTGCCTTCCGAAACCGTACCGGTGCCGCTCCTGTAAGTGAAATCCTTGACGGGGAACGCCATCCAGCCCTTGAAATTTTTGACGGATGAATCCTGAGCGTCGCCGAAGCAGCCGTCGCCGCCGTGTTTGTACTCCGCCCAATTGTCCGTGCCGTCGGCTTTGTACCAGAACGAAAGGTCGTTTCTGCCGTCTGATTCGTCGGTGGTGAACAGCCCGCCCGCGGAGGACAGAAGCCCGAAGTTGGCTTTTCTGAAATCAAGACCGGTGAAATCCACCCACACACGCAGGTAGGTCACGTCGGGGTAAAGCTCGGTGTTGCCGTTATCTTCGGTGGCGAAGATATAAAGTCCCTGGTTCGTCGTATCGCCCGACCAAATCTCGAGCGCCGCGGAGCCGTCATAGCCCTTGCCTGCCGCGAGAGCCGCGTGGGAGTTGGCGTTCGCCGCCGCCGAAGCCCAGTCGCCCACGAACACGTCGCCGTCGATCGCGCCGCCGTAAGCGAAGGTTTTGGTGCCGATTTTCAACTCGCCGAGCGAGTCAAAGTTTGTAAAGGTGCCGAGGAAATTTACCGGGTTTTTGGAGGTATAAACGACTTCCTCGCCTTTGAGGGTGGAAAACGTTTCGGTTATCGCTTCGCCTTTCTTGCCGTAGCAGTCCACCGGGAAAACGCTCACGGCGTATTCGGCATCCTGCTTCAAGCCGGAAAGGGTAAACGTGAGTTTTTCGGGCATCGGTTCGAAATAATATTCCGAAAAATAGTTGAACGTCAAGTCGCCCTTTTCGGATTTACAGACTATTTCATAGCTGTAAATACAGTCACCGTCGAACGCTTGCGGGAAAGAGACGGCTGCGGTGTTTTCGGTGACGCCCGTAACGGTGACCTCCGCGTCCTCGCCGAAATAAGGAGTGTCCGCCGCAGCGGCGCGGTCGGCGTAGAGGAAACCGGGTTTGCCGGCGGGGGTGTCGATATTATATATAAGCCGATCGTCCTCGCCGTCGCGATTGGACGGGGTTTTGAAAAAGTCGTCGGTGAGCAGGTTATAGGGCATGATTCGGACTTGGTTTTCCGCGTCCACCTCGACTATGTAATACTGTGCGGCTTTTCCGGATTCGGGGGGTATCGTGCCGTATGTCATGCCGGAGGTCATTTCAAAATAGGAAAGGGTGCCGGTTCCCAGACAGGTGAAATCCCCCTGCCAGATCGAGGTGGGGTTGTTCACCGCTCCGTGCGAATGCCCGGAAAAGTCGATAACCTGCGGGTATTTGCCGAACACCGTTTTGAACATGGCGGACGAGGAGGTGTACCACTCCGACGAAACGTAAACGGTGTCTTGAATGTGATGGTGTTGGAAAGCGAATATGGGCTTTCCGGGGTCCTCTTCGGAAGCGGTTTGGAGAGCGCTTTCCAGCCAAGATTTGGATGCCGTGTAGCTTTCGCCGTCGGAAGGCGACAAGCCTATGAAATGGAAGCCTTTTACGACGATATCCTTGTCGAGCGCGTCGTCCATGCATTCTTTATACACGGAAATACCGCCGCCGTAGAATTCATGGTTGCCCATGACGGTGATGAGATTGGTTTCTTCTTTCAT
>CAYOGQ010000117.1:289-6047 GCA_964403645.1 uncultured Ruminococcus sp. | reverse complement strand
CAGACTCTGACTCTGTTTGTGAGGGTTCAAATCCTTCTTCCGCAGCCAGCTTCGGGAAATCATCCACGTTTGAACAAACGCGGGTGATTTTTTTATTTAAAATCCTTTATCTTCAACGGTTTCCCTCTTTATTAAATATGGGTTCTGTAAAATCGGAAAATATGGCAACGGTAAATATTTCGTTGTATGACACGCCAAAATATTATTCAACTTTGTTTACATCTTGTTAACAACCCCGTTATATAATAAAAATGGAGGCTGATGATGGCTAAAATTTTGATTATCGAAGATGAAATCCCTATAAATAATTTAATAAAAAAGAATTTATGCTTGGTCGGACATGATTGTTTTCAAATTTTTAACGGAGCAAAAGAGCTTGATGACGCTTTATCAAAGCATTATGATCTCGTTATCCTCGATATTATGCTCCCGGGTTTATCCGGTTTTGAAATTATCAAGCGGATAGAAAAAACACCCGTCATCTTTGTCACTGCAAAAAGCAATCTTGAGGACAAGCTGAAAGGGTTGAAACTCGGCGCGGATGATTATATTGTCAAACCGTTTGAGATTTTGGAGCTTGTCGCGCGCGTGGAAACCGTGCTGCGAAGGACCAAGGGCGGTTGCCGTTCTTTTTCCTTTGATGATATCCGTGTGGATTTTGACGGCAAACGCGTATATAAAAGCGGCAAGGAAATTTATTTGAAACCCAAAGAATTTTCACTGCTCGAAACGATGATCAACAACCGCAATCTTGCCCTATCTCGGGATAAACTGATAGCGCTTGTATGGGAGTTTGATTACGAAGGGGACACCCGCACTGTCGACGTGCATATTCAAAAACTCCGGCAGAAGTTAGGTTTGACGGACAGACTCAAAACCGTTTATAAAACCGGGTACAGGCTTGAAATATGAAAATGAGATTTTGGCGTAAAACATACATATTCACTTTGATTTTGTTTCTCATTTGCTTGAATGCCGGTCTATTTTCACTTGCTTATTATACTTATTATAAAAATATTGAAGCGGTGGAGGATTCGTGCCGTTCAGAGCAATATTATATCGCAAAGTCGTATGAACGCGATTATAAGGATATGAACGCCGCCGGAAGCGGCGCAAGCCCGACGCTGCTCATGCAGTCATATTGCAAGTATTATATGACGCAAAATATATTATTGGCTTTTACGGACGTCGATGATGTTATATACTCCGCTTTCCCGCAAGGCTACCCGTTTCCGCCTTCCGCCACGCTGACACACGAAAAAATTGACGACAACAGTTATATTTTAATTGTTTTTGAAATATGTGACGGTCAATATAAATTTATATATGGTAAGAATGTGCAGTCGCTTAACGAAGATTTCCGCGCGTTGATGCTGACCTATGTGATCACCGCCGCCGGAATTTCGGCTTTTCTTGCCGTCTGCCTGTTTTTTATTCTCAAAAAGCTCTCCGTACCCCTTGAAAAACTGCGCCTTGCCACCGAAAAAATAATTTGCGGTGATTTTGGTGTCGCGGCGGATGAATCCGGGAATGACGAATTTTCCCTTTTGGCAAAAAGTTTCAATTCCATGGTCGCCCGGATAAATGAACAGATGAACGCACTTGAACAAAACGCCGAACAAAAACAATCACTTGTGGACAATATGGCTCATGAAATCCGCACTCCGCTGACGAGCATACACGGTTATGCGGAATATCTCGAAAAAGCGGCAATCTCCGAAGATGAAAAAATCGAAGCCGCCATGTGTATTATAACCGAATCTCAACGGCTTCAAAAAATTTCCGAAAAACTGCTCGACATGGCATATATTCGTAACAATATCATTAAAAAAGAGAAATTGGACCTGTCGGCGCTTATTTTCGATGTAGCTTCAAAACTCAAAGCGAAAGCGGCTTCGAATAATGTAGAAATCAATTTTGAGCTCGAAAAATCCCTTGTGGACGGCGATGAAATATTACTCGGCATATTGTTTTATAACCTTACAGAAAACGCGATCAAGGCGTGCGCTTCCGGGGGGATGGTTACACTTTCATGCTCTGGTTTGACGGCGCTTGTTTTCGACAACGGAAAAGGTATGTCCAAAGAACAGCTCGCTCATATTACGGAACCGTTCTACCGTATCGATAAATCGCGTTCAAGAGCGGAGGGCGGCGCCGGTCTCGGGCTCGCGCTCTGCAAGCAAATCGTTCTCTCGCACGGAGCTAAAATTCGTTTTGAGTCGGAAATCGGCAAAGGGACAAAAGTATTTATATGTTTTACAAGTTGATGACAACTTAAAAATAAGTTTTTAACGTGATCGGTATAATATAATAATGAAATTAAAATTTTATTTGGCGCGTGCCTAAAATTTGGAGGTTATTATGAAAAACAATGTTAAGCTGATTGTTTTTACAATAGCGTTGATTTTCGCTTTCGCGTTGATATTGACAGGTGGCATGTATTCGCTTGCGGTATCGCCGCTTGAGGAGAAGGTCTATAATATGGATGAGTTTATAGACAAAAGCTTTTTTACGCCGATAATTTCCAATTCTCCGGCGGCGCAGTCGGAATTACAACAAAAGTTCGCCGTGTATAATTATTACTGTTCCGATGAAAATAGCGGAAAAACGCTGACATTTTTTTCAAAGGAGCAATATGACGTCATCACGCAAAAACGCAAAAACGGCGAACGCATTTTCCTCACCTACGACGAAGTGCTGTTCATCATCAACGATTCGATACAGATGTATAACAAATATGACACGATTATTTTAACAAACGCAAAATCTACGGATATGTTATTTATTTGCGATTCAATGGGTGATCTGATCATATCGACCTATCACGGCGACTTTTCCAATACCGATTATCAGAAAGCGATAAAAAAATATGAGCAAAAGATTCACGATATTTACAATATTATGATATACCGCCTTGGTATGCTGGATTTCGGATTCACACACGCTTATCATATTGCCGGGTATTCGTCAACTTTAGAAAGCGACAAGCTGACTTATCAATATAACCCGAACAAGATGATTGATAAGCTGTATTATGCGTTTTTCATCGACGAGGGCGCCAACTTAAATATGCAGGAATATTTAGATAAGGTAGTTGACGCGTATGATAAATACCAAATTAAAACGAGGGCGATGCTCGACGCGGAATATCAAAAAGAGATCATCGAGACGACGTTTCTTGAATATCCTTTGCTCATATCTGTTTTCGGGAGCTCCGAAATAAACCTGATCGATACCGACGCGTTTACTGTCAATAGGCTTTTCCCCACAAATGAACTGGATGCGGCGAAACCGTTAAAAGAAAATTACAAAACCGAATCAAACGGTGTCACTATCGCTTTATATAAAACGGATTCCGATCAGATAATCGGCGAAACAATAAATTTGTCCGAAAACGAAGCGAACCAACTAACAGAAGCATATTATAATAAACATTTGGAAGGAAAAAGTCCGGGCAAAATATTAATCGGAGATTTTGCATTCTACTACCGCGTGGATTTCAACAACGGGAAAGTGATATACCTGCCGCCCGATAAAGCGGGGTGCTGTATCGAAGCAACGGGTTCCTATGAAATATCAATCAATGATTCTTATTCCGATACCGTCTCGTTATCGTTTTCAAAGCTGGTTTACGACTTGTTTACAGGTCTCGGTTAAAAAAAACGTTTACGCATAGCGCATTAATGAAAATTATTACAAAAAGGTTGATAAAAAATAATTTTGTGGTATAATGAACGCATATTTATGTTATCGCGTGTTTTATACAGTTTTGTGCGTTCGCGCAAAAGCTTGCGCTTCTGACAAATATTCATGATATAATATAAAAGCGGAATTTATTTGTTCCGCAAACAATCATATCCAAAGGCCGTGACGAGAAATAGTACGGGTTTTTCCGAAGCGCAGAGAGAAGGCGGTTGGTGCGAGCCTTCGCGAGGAAAGCCCGGAAGCCTTCTCCGAGCCGCGGACCGAAAGCCGTTTCAGAAAAATAAATCTAAAACCGCAAATAGGCTCCGACGGAATCTTCGCCGTATAAAGGAAGAACGGCGTCATTTGCGCCGGCAGAGAGCGGAGGAATACTCCGAATTTAGGTGGTAACGCGGACTACAAGTTCGTCCTAAGCCAATTTTTTGGCTTGGGACTTTTTATTTTGTATTTTATTGAATAGAAGGAGTTTATTATGACAGCGAAAGAACTAAAACGGCTTTA
Organism: uncultured Ruminococcus sp.; assembly: GCA_964403645.1. Lineage (GTDB taxonomy): Bacteria > Bacillota > Clostridia > Oscillospirales > CAG-382 > UBA1206. The sequence goes on along the minus strand of CAYOGQ010000117.1, from coordinate 1,841 downwards.
TATCGAATTTTTTAAGGAAAAAGGGCATGCAGAGATACCTTCGGCATCCTTACTGCCCGAAAACGACCCGAGCGTGCTGTTCACGACCGCGGGCATGCATCCGCTCATACCCTACCTTCTCGGCGAAAAGCATCCGCAGGGCAGGCGGCTTACGAATATTCAAAAATGCGTGAGAACCGACGATATCGACGAGGTGGGCGATAAAAATCATTGCACCTTTTTTGAAATGCTCGGAAACTGGTCGCTCGGCGATTATTTTAAAGACGAAGCGATTTCCATGAGCTATGAGTTTCTGACAAAGCGGCTGGGAATCGCCCCGGAAAGACTGGCGGTCACGGTTTTTAAAGGCGACGGTTTTGTTCCGCGTGACGTCGAGGCTTACGGTTTGTGGCGCATGGCGGGGCTTGCCGACGAACGGATATACTTTTACGGGCGAAACGAAAACTGGTGGGGTCCGGCGGGGATAACGGGTCCGTGCGGGCCGGACACCGAAATCTTTTACGACACCGGAAAACCGCCCTGCGGTGCCGATTGCGGGCCGGCCTGCCGCTGCGGCAGGTTTGTCGAGATCTGGAACAATGTCTTTATGGAATACAACAAAAACGCGGACGGCTCGTATTCGCCGCTCGCGCAGAAGAACGTGGACACCGGCATGGGGCTGGAGCGCATCCTTGCGATTAAAAACGGCATGGACAGCGTGTATAAAACCGAACTGTTTCTTCCGATGATTGAAAAGCTCGAAAGCGTGACCGGAGTCGCATTGACGCCGCAAAACGAACGCTCTTACCGAATAGTCTGCGAGCACACGCGCGCGGCGGCGTTCATACTCGGAGATCCGAAAGGCGTCACGCCGTCCAACACGGAGCAAGGGTATGTGCTCAGACGGCTGATACGGCGCGCTATCCGGCACGGGATGAATATATTCGGTCAAAACCCGCTGCCGGAACTGGCGGAAACGGTGGTCGCGCTATACGGCGAAGCCTACCCCGAATTGGGACAAAACAGGGATTTTATCATAAGCGAATTGCAAAAGGAATCCGCGGCTTTTGAAAAAACTTTGGATGCGGGTATAAAAAAAGCCGAAAAATACTTTGCCGCTCTGGGCGGGAAGCTGTTTCTGGACGGAGATTCGGCGTTTAAACTTTACGATACCTTCGGATTCCCGGTGGAATTTACGGCGGAACTTGCCGCGGAAAGGGGGCTTGGCGTGGATATGAAGCGTTTTGACGAGCGGTTCGCCGAACATCAAGCGATTTCCCGCAAGGGCGCGGAGGTGAAATTCAAGGGCGGCATGGCGGATAACAGCGAAATGACGACCAAGCTCCACACCGCCACGCACCTGCTCGGCGGCGCGTTGCGGGTCGTTCTCGGAGACGGAGTATTTCAACGGGGGAGCAATATCACATCTGAACGTCTGCGCTTTGATTTTTCGTTCGGTAGAAAGCTGACAGATGAAGAACTGACCCACATCGCCGAAATCGTCAACACCGCCATACTCGAGGATATCCCCGTGGAATGCGCGGAGGTGAGCCCGGAAGAAGCCGAAAAGCAA
>CAYOGQ010000117.1:0-279 GCA_964403645.1 uncultured Ruminococcus sp. | reverse complement strand
GGGGACAGATACGGCGATGTGGTGAAGGTCTACACCATCGACGGTTATTCCAAGGAAATCTGCGGCGGTCCCCACGCCTCCCGCACCGGGGAGCTTGTTTCTTTTAAAATATTGAAAGAGGAAAGTTCCTCCTCCGGCGTCAGGCGCATCAAAGCCGTTATCGGATAACTTACTCTTGCGCTCCGCCGTATCGCCGTGTTTTTTCGTTGCTGTTCGGTGTGCCGATAAAGCCGGTCATAAAACGACGGCAAACTAAAACTTACGAAATTATTTTGAATC
>CAYOGQ010000116.1:0-6067 GCA_964403645.1 uncultured Ruminococcus sp. | reverse complement strand
ACGACAATGTTCTTTTCCCTTGTGCAGATGTCCGGGCATTATATCGACATGCAGGGAGCATAGGCAATACGGGCAATGGTTGCGGGATGAATAGCCGAGCGGCGGAACATCCCTGCCGCAGACGGCGCAGACGAAACGGGAGTCGTTTTTTGAAAAAAGGTTGTTTTCCATGTATAAAAATATTTACAAATTGTACTGTACATTTTTCTCACAATGTATTATAATACCCAAATGTGAATATTTCAAGCGTTTTTGCGTTTTTATAAAGAGAGGAGGGCTGCAAATGAGCAAAAATAATAAAAAAAGCGTCAATCCGCGCATGGGCTGCGTGGGCGGTCAGGCGGTCATGGAAGGCGTGATGATGAAGTCCCGCAAGTCGACCGCGACCGCCGTGCGCCAAGCGGACGGGAGCGTCGTCGTAAGAACGGGCAAAGTCAAATCGGTCAAGGACAAATATAAAATTCTCCGGCTGCCGCTGATACGCGGAGTGGTAAATTTTGTCGAAATGATGATCCTCTCGTTCTCAACGCTCACCGCTTCGGCGGAGATGATGGGCATCGAGGAAGACGAACCGGGCAGGTTTGGCAAATGGCTGCAAAAGCATTTCGGCAAATCCGTGGTGGCGTTTGCCTCGCTCATCGGCATGGTGCTGGGGATAGCGTTGGCGGTGGTGCTGTTCATGTGGCTGCCGGCGTTCCTTTCCAAGCTCATAAGCAAATATATCGTGACCCTCGGCGGATGGTACTCGCCTGTCGAAGGACTGATAAAAATGGCGGTATTCGTGTCCTACCTGCTGCTCGTGTCGCTTATGAAGGACATCAAGCGGGTTTTCAGTTACCACGGAGCGGAGCACAAATCCATATTCTGTTATGAAGCGGGCGAAGAGCTGACGGTCGAAAACGTCAGGAAACAAAAGCGCTTCCACCCCAGGTGCGGCACGTCGTTCATATTCGTCATACTTATCATCTCCATACTCATAGGATCGGTGCTGCCTAGCGGCATACTGTGGCTGAGAGTGCTTTTAAAAATACTCCTCCTGCCTTTGGTAATCGGCATAGGGTTCGAATATATCATCTATGTCGGCAAGCACGACAACCGTATCACCCGCATTTTTTCGGCGCCCGGGCTTTGGATGCAGCGCATAACCACCAAGGAGCCGGACGACTCCATGATCGAGGTGGCCATTATTTCGATAAAATCCTCACTGACAGAAGAATTCCCCGATTTCGTCATCCCCCGAGAGAAACCCAAGCCGGAGGAAGCGGAAAAAGCCGCGTCTTCACCGTCAACATCGCCCGCGGACGCGAACGCGCCCGTGAGCGCAACCGAGCCGGAAAAAAGCCAATGAAGATAAGCGAATACAGAAAAGAAACGGCGCGGGATCTCGCCGCGCTGTTCGGCGACGAAGCCGGGCCCCTTTGCGACATATTGCTCTGCGCGTTCCTCGAAACCGATAAATCATCGCTGTTACTTCGGGGCGGCGAGGAAATACCCGGGGATATTGTCATAAAAATGGACAATGCCGTCAACGAGCTGGGCTTGGGTATGCCCGTGCAGTATATTATCGGCAGCTGCTGGTTTTACGGGAGGAAGATTTATGTCGGCAAGGGTTGCTTTATCCCCCGCAGCGACACGGAAACCCTCGTCCGTACCGCGCTCGCCTGCCTGCCCCACGGCGGGAGCTTCGCCGATCTGTGCGCCGGAAGCGGCTGCATATCCGCGGCGATCGCGGAAAACCGAAGCGACGCAAAAGGCGTCGCCCTCGAACTCTCCCATCAGGCGCTGCAATACACCCAAAAAAACCTCGTTGAATTTGCCTCCGTCGAAATAAAGCGCTTTGATGTCCTCGACGAGGACGAATATCTTGCGCTGGCTGAGCATAGGGGCGACAAATTCGACGTTATCGTGTGCAACCCGCCGTATATCCGCGCCGACGACATAGATATGCTCGGACAGCAGTTGCAATACGAGCCGCGAAACGCCCTCGACGGCGGCGAGGACGGGCTGCGCTATTACAGAGAAATAACAAAGAACGCGCCCATAATATTAAAAGACGACGGCGTCCTGCTCTATGAACTGGGTTACGACCAGGCGGCGGACGCGGCGGCGATCTTGCGCGGGGAGGGCTACCAAACCGCGACGGTGAAAGACCTGAACGGAATTGAAAGGGTTATTTTGGGTAAAAAATATTGACAACGGTAAAAAAGCGTACTATTATATTATGGTACGTTTTTGTTTTACGGGGGCGGCGGAGCGGCGATGATTTTTATCGAATCGAAATCAAACGAAAAGATTAAGGAAACATCCTTTTTGAAGGACAGAAAAGAAAGGGAGAGCAAACGCCTCTTTTTCTTTGAAGGCGTCCATCTGTTCGAAGAATATGTCAAAGCCGGGCATAGACCCGTTATGCTGTTCGCCACCGCCGCCGCTTATGAAAAATATCGCGAACTGCTCGCGCCTTACGACGACGACCTTTGTGTCGTCGGCGACGGTGTTTATGCGAAGCTCACCTGCGAAAAATCGCCGCAGGGGATACTCTGCGTTTCGCGGTACTTGGATAACATCGCTTACGGCGCCCCGTCCCCCGGCGGGGTGATTTTGGAATCGATCCGGGATGCCGGGAACCTCGGCGGGATAATCCGCACCGCGGCGTCGCTCAACGTCGGCGGGATAACCGCAAGCCGCGACTGCGCCGACCTTTATTCCCCCAAAACAATAAGAGCGTCGATGGGAGCGCTGTTTTCTGTCGGAATAAACCTGACCGAAAGCGTGCCCGCCGCCGTAAAGGCCCTTTCCGGAGCGGGGTACAGAGTGTTCGCCGCCTGCCCCCGCGGCGGAGCGGCGGTGCTCGGAGAATTTGAAATATTAAAAACCGATTCCTTCGTCCTCGGCAACGAGGGCGGCGGAGTGACCGACGCGACCGCCGCCGCCTGTACGGGACGGGCGGTCATTCCCATGAGCGGCAGGACGGAAAGCCTGAACGTCGCCGCCGCTTCCGCCGTGATAATGTGGGAAATGGTGAGAACCGCGCCGCGAAAGGCCGGTGACGTCCATGGATAACAGCGTCTATTATATTTGGCTGTCTCTGGCGTTGGGACCCGAAAGCAACCGTTACAGCACGCTTTTCGCCCGTTTCGGCACGGCCAAAAACATATACGACCATGACGATTTTTCTTCGTTCGACCGCCTGACAGAAAAACAGATACATCGCCTTGAGGACAAGGACCTTGAAAAGCCCATGGCAATCTGCGCGGAATGCCATGCCAAGGGCTACGGCATACTGACCTTTCAGGACGAATATTTTCCGGAACGCCTCAGAATAATAACCTCGCCGCCCCCGGTGTTGTATTACCGCGGAAACCTTAAAAACCTAAACGGCGAATGCCTTATATCGGTTGTCGGCACCCGCGCCATGACCGACTACGGCAGGCAGGTGACGCGGCAGTTCGCACGGGCCTTCGCGGCTTCCGGCGCGGTCGTGGTGAGCGGGATGGCGGCGGGCGTCGACGGAGAGGCGCACAGGGGTTGCCTGGACGAAAACGGCTTCACCGTGGCGGTCCTCGGGACGGGCATCGACAGGCCCTACCCTCGCGAAAACGAGAGTTTGTATTACGATATTATCGAGCGCGGACTGGTTATAAGCGAATTTTATCCCGGGAGCGCGGTCACCGCGCGCAATTTCCCCGTAAGGAACCGCATTATTTCCGGTATATCCTCCGCCACCGTCGTAACCGAAGCCGGCGAGACGTCCGGGGCGCTCATAACCGCGCGCCTTGCGGTCATGCAGGGCAAGGACGTGTACGCCCTGCCGGGGCTGACGGGCAGCGAACAATCGGCGGGCACCAACAGCCTGCTCCAAAAGGGAGTTAGCCTGGCTTACCGTCCTTCCGACGTGCTGTCCAAGCTGGAACTTTTATACCCCGACAAAATCCGCGTACCTGCTTATGCTTACCGCGCCGGGGAAATCAAAATCAAGCCCAAGTCGGAAAGGCGCGAATCGTTTATCGGCGAGGAAAAACCCGCCCCCAAACCCGTGCTGAAAAAAGACATAGGAGCGCTTGAGCCTGCCGAACAGGCGATAATCGAAGCTTTGGAAGACTCAGGCGGGCTGATTCCCGATGCGATCATCGCTAAAACGGGGCTGGACGCTGGCGACGTGATGTCGTCGCTCACCGTGCTCGAACTGTACGGCGTGATTGCCGAGGACGCCGGCGGAAAATACAAGCTGTTATGACCTTTTTTCCGGTATTTTATATCCGCACTTCAATTTAAGGAGAATTTCATGAACACACTGCTGATTATCGAGTCGCCGTTCAAGGCCCCCACCATAAAGAGCATATTGGGAAAAGGCTATAAAGTGGCTTCGTCCAAAGGGCATGTCCGCGATCTACCGAAAAGCAGGCTCGGCATAGACGTTGAAAACGACTACGAACCCAAATACATGAACATCCGCGGCAAGGGCGACCTGATCAACGAGTTGAAAAAAGAAGCGAAGAAAGCGGATTTGGTGCTTTTGGCGACCGATCCCGACCGCGAAGGCGAAGCGATAAGCTGGCATCTCATGCAGGCGTTGAACCTCGATTCCGCCAAGACCAAGCGCATCACCTTCAACGCGATCACGAAATCCACGCTTAAAGACGCCGTCAAGCACCCGCGTGACATCGACATGAACATTGTCGACGCTCAGCAGACGCGCCGCATACTCGACCGGCTTGTGGGCTATAAGATATCCCCGTTCCTGTGGAAAAAAATCGAAAGCGGGCTTTCGGCGGGGCGCGTGCAATCGGTCGCCACGCGGATTATCGTGGAGCGCGATGACGAAATAAAAGCGTTCGTCCCGGAGGAATACTGGAACATCGCCGCGTTATTGGCAAATTCCAAGGGTGAGGAGTTTTCCGCAAAATTCTACGGGACCAAAGACGCCAAAGCCGAGCTAAAAAATATCAACGACGTCCGCAAGGTGCTTTTCGGTTTGGAAAACGCCGGCTTTACGGTGGGCGAAATCCGGAAAACGGTCAAGCCCCGCAAACCGCTCCCGCCGTTTACGACCTCCACTCTCCAGCAGGAGGCGAACCGCCGGTTTTCCTTCCCGTCGCAGAAAACCATGTCGCTGGCGCAGGAGCTGTACGAGGGCGTAAATCTCGGCGACAAGGGCATGCACGGGCTTATCACCTATATGCGCACCGACTCGGTAAGGATATCCGCCGAAGCGGCGGCGGACGCGGAAAAATTTATACGCGAAACCTACGGCGACAAATTCTACCCCGAAACGCCCAACATATACAAGACCAAAAAAGAAGCGCAGGACGCGCATGAGGCGATACGCCCCTCCGAGCCTTCGATAACGCCGGACGCGCTCAAAAACAAGCTTTCCGCCGATTCCTACCGGCTGTATAAGCTCATTTGGGAACGTTTTATGGCAAGCCAGATGAAATCCGCCGAATACGACACCGTGAGCGCGGATATAATCGCGGGCGACTTCATGTTCAGATCGTCCGGACGCACCGTGCGTTTCATGGGCTTCATGGCGGTTTACGGGGAGATAGAGGAAGAATCCGAAGACGACCGCAGCGTTAAGCTTCCGGCACTTGAAACCGGCGAAAGGCTCGAAAAAAAGTCCGTCGTCCACGAACAGAAATTCACCCAGCCCCCCTCCCGCTTTACGGAAGGTTCGCTCATAAAAACTCTCGAAGATAAGGGGATAGGCCGCCCTTCCACATATACGCCCACAATTTCCACCATCATCGCCCGCGGGTATGTCAAACGAAACGGCAAGTTCCTCGAACCCACCGAGCTGGGGCGTATCACCACCGGGCTGATGAAAGAATGCTTCCCCAAGATAATCGACTACGATTTCACCGCCAACATGGAAGCCGACCTCGACAAAGTGGAGGAGGGAGGGCTGACGCGCTTACAGGTCATCGACGGCTTTTACCGCGACTTTGTAAAGCAGCTCGAATACGCGGACAGCGCCCTCGGCAAGGTCGAATACGAAAAGCCGGTGGTGGAGACCGATATCGTCTGCGAAAAATGCGGCGCGCGGATGGTGGTCAAGGAGGGGAGATAC
>CAYOGQ010000115.1:0-6146 GCA_964403645.1 uncultured Ruminococcus sp. | reverse complement strand
CCGTAAGCTTCCAGTCCCCAAGGCGGGGAGGAACAGATGACTATAACAGCCGAAGGGCAGGCGGTGACGATTTTATCGAGCAGCTTTTTATACCCCTCTATATGTGTTTCGTTTGCTAAGATTGCCACGCCGTTGGTGCCGAGCATTATGTAAATGATATCGGGCTTTATCTGTTTCAGCCATTCGATGGAGGTCTTGATCTCAGTCGATTTGTTGTAAACGGGGTCTTTCGTGAAGGTGGCGTAGTCGAAAACCGAAAGCCCGCCGCTCGCCACCACGTTATAATTGCGCAGCGGACGTCCCGCAAGCCCCATGTGGTAGGTTATCGAGTCGCCGCAGAAAGCTATTTTTGGGAAATAGTCCGTCGCTTTCACCGCTTCCCGCGCTGTGAGATAGGTTCCGGAAAACTGCTGGAAATCCGCGGTGGTATAGGACATATTCGAAGGCACCTCAAGGGTGTAGTTCGGCTCCTCATACGGGAAAAGGGTTTTTAACACCCTGTCGTTGGTGTCAAAATAGCGTTCCAAAAAATCGGAAGTATAGCTGTCCGAGGGTATGCGTGAATCCGCCGGCCAATATAAATAATTGGCTACGCTCACCGCGCCGGCCACCGTTATGGACAGCACGACATACATCATCCTTTGGAAAATATTCATGTTCATATGCCTCCGCGCCTTGGGGTTTAGTCTTTTGACGGCGCAGAATCGCACCCGCCTTTCTTTGCTGGATTCTCTCAACGGTCAACGGTTGAAGGTTGTCCGTTTTTCGGTTTAATTATCGGCGATATAATCACCGTCGGGGTATTTGAAGGATGTCCTGCTTATATACGTGTCCAAATCGTAAATGCAGGTCGAAAACAACAGATTGCCGCCCTGCCTGTCGTATATATTCAGGTAATAGGATACGCCCGTCGGTTTTTCTTCTTCCGATTCCGTTTCTTCGCCCCCACGGTTAATTATATTGTTTTCGATATCAAAATATAATCCCGAAAACGAAACTCTTTCATATTCGTATTTTATCGCAAAAACCAAAAGGTTCAGATTTTTTACGCGGTGCGCCCGGTGCGCCTGCGGGTAGACGTTGCCATCGCTGTCGGTCAGGGTGTAATAAAGCCGCCTGTTATCAAGCGACGCCCGTTTGACGGTATGAATCGTCAGGCACGCCTCCGGCTCGTAGAATTCGTTGTCTCTCGCGTTTTCGCTGTCCTCTTTGAGCTGCTTTTCCAGCTGCTCCGGGGTGTAAACGGTTTCGCACTCCTCGCAATATCTGAGCTGCGTCCAGGCGATCCGCGTGCCTATCTCAAACTCATGGGCCGACTCGGCGTAAACCGCGGAGGAAAGCTGGAGCGATCCGTCGCCGGTCATGAATACGGCGGGGTGGACGCGATAGACGATAAAATTGTCCTTGTCGGCGGAATATATCGCCCTCGCTTCGTCGGACAAAATGGGAGTTTCGAGGATATCGTCGTCTCCGCGAAGGAATATTGTAAGCAGAATCAAGCCCCAGATTACCGCGATAACAGAGAAAAAAACTATTTTTAAAACCTTTTTTATAACCCTCCCGGTCTTTGACGAACCCTGCTGGGCGGTTATTTCGCCGTTCTCGTTATTATTTAAATCCATCGGTAATGAGCTGTCCTTTCGTTTTACATAATCACAAGCGTTTAAAATATTATTGAAAAAAGTTTTCCACACCCTTTTTTAAGTCGCGGCATGATAAAACGCTGAAAATCCATGATCTTATCAACATTATCCACAGAGTTATCCACATGTCAAGACGAAAAAAACGAATTTTTTTGAAAATTATGTCAATTAAAGAACTTTTTATCAATATTCCTGAGCCTAAGCGCCAAAGCGAGGTGGCGTTTTTTGATATCGTCGGACGAATCAAAGTCGGCGGCGGTGCGGGCGACTTTCAATATCCTGTCATAACTCCTCGCCGAAAGCGACTGGGAAACGTAGGCTTTCTTCATAAGCTCGTCCCCTTCGCCGTCAAGAACGCAAAACCGCCGTATCTGCGCGGGGTTCATAAGTCCGTTCGACATGGAGGGATCTCCGAAGCGGGACGCGGCGAACCGCTTTGCCGCTTCGATACGGGCGCGGATTTCCGCGCTCGATTCCGAGGGTTTTTGGCGCGACACGTCCGAATAGTCCAAAGACGGCACTTCCGCCTGTATGTCTATTCTGTCAAGAAGCGGGCCCGATATGCGTGAAAAATAGCTCTGGCGCGAAAGCGGCGAACATACGCAGGGGTGCGTCGGATGCCCGAACCAGCCGCAGCGGCAGGGGTTCATGGCGCATACCAGAATGAACGAAGCGGGGTAGGTGACCGTGCCGCTCACGCGGGTGATATGTATCTTCCTTTCCTCGAGCGGCTGCCGCAGCACCTCCGACGACGGGCGGTCGAATTCGGGGAATTCGTCGAGGAACAATACGCCGTTATGGGCGAGTGAAATTTCGCCGGGTTTGGGATTTTTGCCGCCGCCGGCAAGGCTCACCGGGGACATGGTATGATGCGGCGACCGGAACGGCCTTTCGGAAACCAGCGAAACTCCGTGCTTTAACAATCCCGCGACGGAGTGTATCTTTGTGGTTTCGATAGCTTCGGAAAGCGTGAGGGGCGGCATTATCGAAGGAATACGCGAAGCGAGCATGGATTTGCCCGAACCGGGGGGACCGATGAGCAGCACATTGTGGCAGCCCGCCACGGCGATCTCGATCGCCTTTTTGGCGGTCTCCTGTCCCTTGACGTCGGCATAGTCGAGAGCGGAGAGCGCGGAGCCGCGGGCGAATTCCTCGTATGAAAAGATTGTTTTCGGTATCTGCTCCTCCCCGCGCAGGTGGCGGCAGAGAGCGAGCACGTTTTCGACCGGGTAAACGTCGATGCCCTCGGCGGCGGAAGCTTCCGCGGCGTTGGCGGCGGGGAGGTAGATTTCGGAAAGCCCCGCGTCGCGCGCCGCGATGGCCATCGAAAGCGCGCCGTTTATCGGCTTTACCTCGCCGGTGAGCGACAGCTCCCCCGCGAAAGCCTTGCCTTCGGTGTTGAGAGAGCCGGATTTGGCTTCATCCACCATCGAGATGAGGATGGGCAGGTCGAAGGACGAGCCTTCCTTTTTGACGTCGGCGGGGGCGAGGTTGACGGTGACGTTCCCGGTGATGAGCGGTATGGCGTAGCTTCGCGCGGCGGTATGCACCCTTTCGAGCGCCTCCTTGACCGCGGTGTCGGGCAACCCGATGAGGATGACCCTCGGCTGCGCGGAAGGGAAGCGGCTCGCCTCGACGCTCACCGGTATGCCGTCTATTCCGTTTAAGGCAAGCGTGGCGACCACCTTAACCATGTTCCGCTCCTTAAAAATACTTATTTATTTCCAATAATATCACGAAACGGGTTATTTTGCAATAGTTTGAGATTAAAAGCAGGGTTTATTTGAAATAAAAAGCGCTGTTTTGTTGACAAGCCGATTATTTATGGTAAAATGTTTATGGATTATTAAATTTTAACATGAATTTATTTTAACAAAGCGGATAGTTATGGGCGGTGATAAAATTCCTTATCCTTACCGTTCATAAATTTTTATCTTATATGTTCTTATCTATACGAATATTACAATATATTGAAATATAAACGCAAAAAAGGTAAAAATTTTCAAAAGCGTATTTACTTCCGAGCGTTATTGTGTTACAATAGCGTGGAATGAAATAACGGAGGTTTAGTAAATGTCAATAAGAAAAAAGATATCCATGGACGGCAACAACGCCGCGGCGCACGTCTCCTACGCGTTCACGGAAGTCGCCGGTATCTATCCGATCACACCGTCTTCCCCCATGGCGGAATACGTCGATAAATGGTCCGCAGAAGGGCTGAAAAACGTCTTCGGGCAGACCGTAAAGGTAGTGGAAATGCAGTCCGAAGGCGGTGCCGCCGGCACCGTCCACGGCTCTCTCGCCGCGGGCGCGCTCACGACCACCTACACGGCTTCACAGGGACTTCTGCTGATGATCCCCAATATGTATAAAATCGCGGGTGAACTGCTCCCCGGCGTCATGCACGTCACCGCCCGCGCCCTCGCTTCCCACGCCCTGTCGATCTTCGGCGACCATGCCGACGTCATGGCTTGCCGCCAGACCGGCTTCGCCATGCTCTGCTCCGGCAACGTGCAGGAAGTCATGGACCTGAGCGCGGTGGCGCACCTCGCCGCCGTCAAGGGCAGGGTTCCCTTCATGCATTTCTTCGACGGCTTCAGGACCTCGCACGAGGTGCAGAAGGTCGAGGTTTGGGATTACGCCGACCTGAAAGAGATGCTCGACATGGACGCGGTGGAAGCCTTCCGCGCGAGATCTCTCAACCCCGAACATCCCGTGCTGCGCGGTTCCAACCAGAATCCCGACATATTCTTCCAGGCGAGAGAAGCTTGCAACAAGTATTACGAAGCCGTTCCCGCTATAGTCGAGGAATATATGGCGAAAGTCAACGCCAAAATCGGCACCGACTATAAATTGTTCAACTATTACGGCGCTCCCGACGCGGAAAAGCTCGTCATAGCCATGGGCTCGGTGTGCGACACCGCGGAAGAGACCGTCGATTACCTTAATAAAAAGGGCGAAAAGGTCGGCCTGCTGAAAGTCAGGTTATACAGACCCTTTGCCGCCGACCGCTTTATCGCCGCAATTCCCGCAACGGTTAAAAAGATTGCGGTCCTCGACCGCACCAAGGAACCGGGCGCGCCCGGCGAACCGCTCTACCTCGACGTGGTTTCCGCCCTGCGCGGCACGGCGTTCGAAAACGCGACGGTCGTGGGCGGCAGGTACGGTTTAGGTTCCAAAGACACCACCCCCGGCGCGGTGATCGCGGTTTACAGAAACCTCGACGCCGAAAAACCCATCAACGGATTTACCGTATCCATCGAAGACGACGTAACCCATAAATCGCTTCCCATAACCGAAAAACCCGACACTTCTCCCGCCGGAACGGTTTCGTGTAAGTTCTGGGGTTTGGGTTCGGACGGCACCGTGGGCGCGAACAAGAACTCGATTAAGATTATCGGCGACCATACCGACAAATATATCCAAGCGTATTTCGCTTATGACTCCAAAAAGTCGGGCGGGTTGACCGTTTCCCACCTTCGTTTCGGCGACAAGCCCATACGCTCGACTTATTATATCGCCAACGCCAATTTCGTCGCCTGCCACACCCCGGCTTACGTCAACCTTTACGACGTCACCGCCGACATTAAAGAAGGCGGCACCTTCCTCCTCAACTGTCAGTGGTCGCCGGAGGAGCTGAACGAAAAGCTCCCCGCCAAAGCCAAGCGCGACCTTGCGAAAAAACGCGTTAATTTCTACACCGTCGACGCCATCTCCATCGCAAAGAAACTGGGTCTGGGCGGCAGAACCAACACCGTTTTGCAATCCGCGTTCTTTAACCTTTCCGGCATCATTCCGGCTTCCGAAGCGCTCGAATATATGAAAAAAGCCGCGTATAAATCCTTTATTAAAAAGGGACAGTCCGTGGTCGACATGAACTACGCCGCCATAGACGCCGGCGCGAACGCCGCCGTAAAGATTCAAATTCCCGCCGAATGGGCGAACGCCGAGGACGATGCCATATCGGCAAAGAAACCGGAAGGCCGTGCGGAAGTGGTTGATTTCGTCGAAAAAATCCTGATACCCGTAAACTCCCAGAAAGGCGACGACCTTCCCGTCTCCGCTTTCGTCGACTCCGCCGACGGCGCTCTCCCGCAGGGTACCGCGGCTTATGAAAAACGCGGCGTGGCGGTGGATGTCCCCTGCTGGATACCCGAAAACTGCATACAATGCAACTTCTGCTCGTTCGTCTGTCCGCACGCCACCATCCGCCCGATGGCTTTGACCGACGAGGAAGCGCAAAAATATCCCGATATGAAAAACCTCCCCATGACCGGTATGCCCGGATATAAATTCGGAGTCACCGTCTCGACTATCGACTGCATGGGTTGCGGCAGCTGCGTGCAGATTTGCCCGGGCAAAAAAGGCGAAAAAGCGCTTGTCATGAAACCCGCCGAAACCCAGCTTGAAGGGCAGAAATACTTCGACGCGAGCTATAAATACGCCGACAACCCCGAAATACTCGCCAAATTCAAGCCCGACTCCGTCAAGGGCTCCCAATTC
>CAYOGQ010000114.1:0-6203 GCA_964403645.1 uncultured Ruminococcus sp. | reverse complement strand
CTTCTATTGGTTCGAGGAGGATATCAACTACAACGACGAGTTCGAGCTGGACCTTATCGCTTACGCGAGAGAATACCTCCATTCGCTGGGGCTCAAATTCTTCTGGATCCCCTATTTCCAGGCGTGGGGATTCCAGGATTGGAAGGAAAACGGGTTCGACATAGCCTGTATGCAGCCGAACTACGCCTTCCGCAAGGGTGAGCCCGTCCAAAGGCTTTACGACAATGCCGTAATGACCAAGCAGCTCGGCATGTGCGTGGAGATAGAGATCGGCGGCCTGAAGCCCGACGATATCGAGCGGTATAAGTGCTACCTCGACGTCGGCGCGGAAACCGGTTATATGAACACCGTCAAGATGTATTACCAGGGCGGCGTCCCCGGTGAATTCTACCGCGCATTCAAGTCGGAAGACCCCCTGACCCGCTCGGTATATGACGACACATATCTGTTCGCCAAGGAGAAGTACGTTTCGAGGAAGGACAGATAAACGAAGATTATCCGCCCGCTACATAGGATATTTACAAGGTTTGCATAATTTAATGATAAAAGGCTGTCGCCGTTCGATAAAATGAACCGGCGACAGCCTTGTTATTTATACAAATTTATTTCTTCCCGCTTGACGTGGGTTTCAGCCTTCCCGCGACTGCCAGAGCGAGGGTTAGTTTGGCTATGTCGGGGATTATAAACGGGATGACGCATTTCAAAAGTACGGCGGTAAAGCCTATCGCGCCGGATTTTACGCCGTAAGCCACCATAAACCAACCCGTGCCGAAGGCGTAGCACACCAAAAGTCCCGCCGCCATGCCGACGGCGCGCGTCCAGAGCCTGTCGCCGAAGACGCCCGTCGTAAGCCAAACCATTGCGGTGATACCCAAAAAGCCGACGATATATCCCCCGGTGGGACCGATAAGCACCCCGTAACCGCCCGTAAAGCCCGCGAACACGGGGACACCGACCGCTCCCATGGCGATATAGACGAGCGCCGAAATCGTTCCGAGCTTGCCGCCGAGGACGCTCGCCGCCACGAATACGGCGAAGGTTTGCAAAGTGAAGGGCACCGTCATGGGTATGGATATCCACGCGCACACCGCGATAAGCGACGCGAACATGGCGCAGAGCGCGAGGTTTTTGACCTTCTCGTTCCTCAGCATGGCTTTTTCTTTCGTAATCAATTCAATACCTCATAATTTATATGTCTAATTTAACCCCGTCGAGCCGCGCTTCCGTCAGCGTTTCGCCCGCATAGACGAGTTTCAGAGAAAAGAACGGCGCGTTTTTTTCAAGCAGGTCGAGGAAGATATAATCCCCCCGCCACATCTCCAAATCGTGAAGCTTATCTTTGCTCACCCATTCGAGCTCGCCCTCGAGGCAGGGCGACGCTTCCCCCGTCCAGCCGTCGCAGGAGAAAAGGTGCATATATTCGCAGGGATATTTGTCGGAGACGAAGGTGACGATTCCGCGGTAACGCCAAGAGGCGACGGTAAGCCCCGTTTCTTCGCGGACTTCCCGTATCATGCATTCTTCCGGCGATTCGCCGTCTTCGAAATGCCCGCCCAAGCCTATCCACTTGCCGCGGTTCTGGTCGTTTTCTTTTTTCACCCGGTGGAGCATCAGGTATCTGCCGTCGCTTTCGAGATAGCACAGCGTGGTCATGGTCATCGAGGGCATGGCGAACCTTCTCTCTTTCCCGGCAGGGTAAAACATATTGAACCGAGCGCTTTCGGGTCGGATTCGAGCATAAGGCGATGGTAGCGCATTTCCCCGTCGCTCTTTATCTCCAAAATTCCATAACCCGGCTTTGCCGCCGCGATATCGGTATGGAGCGAGCCGTTGCTTATCACCGTAAATTCGCCCTGCCAAAAGGTACGGTCGTCGTCTAAGGGGACGTGGGTATGCCCCGCGAAAAGCAGGGCTTCCGGATAATTGACAAGCAGTTCTTTTATCGTGCCGCTGTGCCAGCGCGAAGCCTCGCCGTACGTCGAAACGACGGTTTTTGTGGGAAGCACATGGGTCATGATTATTACGGGGAGCCGGACGCAAGGCACGGATTTTTCCGTTTCGCGTATGAGGTCAAGTTTGCTTTTCAGCCAGCTTATCGCTTCCGCTCCGTGGTGGCCGTCGTAACCCACGACGCTGAGTATATTTACCCCGTTTATCCGGGTATGATAATAACCTTTGACAAGCTCTTCCCCGTCCGTCAGCGTATGGTCGCGGTAAACGAAAGGTTTTAAAAAATCATTAAAAATATTATAATCCCGAAATACCGTTTTGCCCGCGTAACCGGGATGCCCTTCGGCGGAGGCGCACCAGGCGTCGTGATTGCCGGGGGTGACGAGCAGCTCGACTTCTTTAAGCCAGGGTCTCGCTTCAAGGGCTTCGCGGGTAACGAGGATGTCCGAAAGGCAGTCCCAGTCGCAGAGGTCGCCGCAAATCATAACGGCGCGGACGTCGGGCGAAAATTTTTTTATCCCATCAAGGGAAGCTTCAAAGCGTTTTTTGTTCCTCTGCCCGCTTTCGGATAAAGAGAGGTGAGTGTCGGAGAGAAGCCCTATGGTCAATATGTTTTTCATTGGCGTCAGCACGATTTGCGGCTTAAAAGGTCGTAAATGTCCTCAAGCCCGCCGACGCGCATATCAACGGGAAAAGCGCGGTAAGGCAGGCGGTTTGTGATATGGCAGGTATGGACTCCGGCGTTGGCGCCGGATTTTATGTCGATATCCCTGTCGCCTATCATGACCGCCGTTTCTTTTGCAAAACCGTGCTTAGACATGAGGTATTCCAGGGCTTCCGGCGATGGCTTGGGCGCGAAGCCGTCCGCGAGGGTTACGATATCCTCGAAGTATTCCAAAGTGCCCCAATATTCCATCAACCCGTACACGTCCTCCACCCGGTGGGTGAACATATAATTTTTGCCGCCGTTTTGCATGACCCGTTTCAGGACGACGGCTGCATATGGGAAAGGGCCGCCCTGCGAGAACGGGTCGGTTTTAACAATTCCGCCATAAGCGGCGCGCAGACGGTCGCCGAGAGAATACCGCTCCTCATATTCGCAAAAAGCGGCGGGTATGGTGTCCATCATCAGCGTATATATATGTTCCCGCTCGTGTTCCGCGTCAACTCCGACTTTGCGGAGAGCTTCGATAAAGCAGCTTATCGTATATGGATAGGTATCGTAAAGCGTGCCGTCGAAATCCCATATAAAGTTTTTTATTTTGCAAAAATCCATGGTTTCCCTTTGCTTTTTGTTTTTTACGGCATGATTTTAACATAAGACGGGTGTAAAGTCAATACTCGGCGTTTTTACAAAAACTCTAATATGCGTTTATTATACGGTTGACAACAAGGCGCGCGGCACATATAATAATATCGGCACAATTATCAGGATAATATTTCAACATTTGGAAAATATTTTTATTATTTTCTGAAAAGTACTTGACAAACCAAAAACCGCGTAATATAATGTGTTCGTAAATTAATAATAAGGCAAAACGCTTGAAAAAGCGTGACGCAAAGCTATAGGGCCTTCGCATGATGGCAGCCAGTTGCAGTTTAGATTTAAACCGCGACTGTTTTTTTATACATTTCCGCCTATTATCAAAACCTATCTATATCCTACAACCGAATATGAGCAAAACGTCCGAAAGGGCGTGACGCAAAGCTAAAGGGCCTTTAACTTTAAATTTACTTTTTAAAATGGCAGCCAGTTGCAGTTTAATTATAAACCGCAACTGGCCTTTTATATTAAATTTTACATTTAACAAGTCATTGGAGGATAGGAGATGCCAATTAAAACAGCGCTTATCGCGCAGACACAGGCAAGCGGAGTCGAACCCTTTACCACCCTGATATCCCCCGTCCGCAGATGCCTTTCCCGCGAAACCTACGCTTTCCGCACCATCAGGCAAATCAACAGCGTCAAACTCGGCGTGCTCCTCCCCGCCCAATACCGCAGCGTGTGCGACCGCACTTTGCAGAGCGTGAAGCTCGCCAAAAGCGATCTGACATCGGCGATCCGCTTGTCGCAAAGGCTCGACGGCGACGCTGTGGCATATACGTGGATTTCGGTATATATTCCCTTGAAGCTGGCGCTGAAAGCCGATTCCGCCGAAATTATCGAAGAAATTCTGACAGCCGAAAATTTCCGCGAAACGTCAAAAATATGCCTTGAAATTCCCTCCGACGCCCTGTACGAGGACTTGGAAAAAATAACCGCCTCATTAAAAAACTTTAAGTCCCGGGGCTTCACCACCGCGCTTTCATCCTTCGGCGATGAGTTCTGCCCCATCAACAGGCTGTACGGGCTGCCTATTGATGTCTGTATGTTCGACGAAAGCGCCGCCAAACGCGCCGAAACATCCGAAAGCGCCCGTTCGGTGTCCGCCATGATCGCATTTGCCAAAACCAACGAGAGCGACGCGGTCGCCTGCATAGGCAAAAAAAACGTCAAGCCGGACATATACGCAAGAGCGGGGTTTTCGGGTTATACGTCTTGCGAGGACGGCGAAACCGGATGGATGACCTACGAGGATTATATAGAGGAGCGGCAGGGGGGTTAAAAATATAACATGTTCTTTTCCAAAGACCCTAAAAAAATACTCATCCGCACCGCGTACGAGGTCAAGAGATACCGCATATTCATGAAGGTTATTCCGATAATTTTAAGCGCGGCGACGCTCTTCACCGCGACACTGTACGTGGTGGCGGTGATGTACGATAAATACGGCAGCTACACGGTTTCCATAAACAAGTTCGATAACCTCGAATATCTGCTGGCGCTTTCGGAAGAGCGCAACTTCAACACCATGACATCCCGATTAAACGCGAGAGCGGGCGAAAAGATAACCAATATCAGCGTGGACGACCTGCCGAACGACCTCGATATGATAGACGGCTCGCACAACGGCGCCAACTATGTGGCATACACCTACTACTTAAAAAACGTGGGCGACAAGACCGTCAAGACCGAATACCTTTTATATATCGTTAACGTGACGCAGGACCTCGACAAAGCGGTCAGGATAAGGCTGTATATTGACGGCACGCCCACCACCTACGCCAGAACCCGGTCGGACGGCACGGGCGCGGAGGAGGGGTGCGAGGAGTTTATCTCCGCCACCACCATATCCCGCGAACAGCTCCCCGCCACGGCGCCGGGCGAAACGGTAAAATTTACCGTCGTCATCTGGATAGAGGGCGACGACATCGACTGCACCGACGACCTGATAGGCGGCACCTTCAAGATTGACATGAGAATTTCGATAGCCGCCGTGGACGAGGACGGGGACGGAATAATCGACCCGGAATACAGCTTTGAAAAATAAAGGTATTGCAAACACAAAACTCCTAAAACAGCGCTCAATAAATTTAACATAAAACATATTATTAAAAGGAGAAAAACAATGAAAGCAACAAAAAAAATCGTCCCCGCAGTGGTAATGCTGCTCGTTTCCGCGGTCCTCCTCAGCACGGCTTCCTACGCGTGGTTCGCAATGAACACACAGGTTACTGCAACCGGTATGAAAGTAACTGCTAAGTCCAACAGCACATTCTTACTAATTAAAGATTTAAGTACTTATGGCCCTGACGATGATATTGACGCAGAAAGAATCGCAGTCATGCACAATGATAACCCCACATCCGCTACACTTTCTGTTGCTAATCCCGAGGTTTATCCTTCGAAGCCGTATAATGCTGCGAGTGATGCATCAAAGTACACGAATGTGGCTGCAACTGCTGTATCAGTTGCCAATTTTTCAACAGCGGCGACTGCAGGTAACTGGTTTACCGCCGCCAGCTTAGACCCTGACCAATCCACAGTCAACATTACAAGCGACCATGTGCTTACAACTTTCGATGATTATGTAATCAAAAAATCTGTTACACTTACCATCGCTGCCGGTGCTGATAAAGCTCATCACCTCACAGTTACCGGTACAATTCTTGCTGACGGACTTATTGCTGTTCCTGCTACCGAGACTATTGCTCTGGCAAGCACGACATATTACTCCTATAGTGATGGCATTTATACAAAACAGACGATTGCTGAGGGCGCAGCATTAACTGCCGGCTGGTATAAGAAAGCTACTGAAGACGATGACCCTGATACAATCGACCTTACAGCTGTCAGAGTTCTTGTCGTAACCGATACCGACAACATAGTAACTCTTAAGTATGATTCAACTGCTAAAACGAGTCTCTATGAC
>CAYOGQ010000113.1:0-6231 GCA_964403645.1 uncultured Ruminococcus sp. | reverse complement strand
CTTCCACCTTCTCAAATATGGCGTGGTCTATCTCGCAGGAGGGATATGCGAACTTGGGTTTGCCGATAGCGTCCTTTATCGATTGAATAAACGCCACGAGCGGTTTTATCGCTTCGTGCGCTTTCATTATGGCTTCGTAAACCGTGGCGTCGTCGACTTCCTTGGCGCCCGCTTCTATCATTATGACTTTTTCCTTGGTGGCGGCGACGGTGAGGTCGAGCGCCGAAGCGGCGCGCTGTTCGGCGTTGGGGTTAATGACTATTTTGCCGTCCACAAGCCCTACGAACACTCCGCCGATGGGTCCGCCCCAGGGGATGTCGGAGATGGAAAGAGCGATGGAAGCGCCGATCATGGCGGCGATTTCGGGAGAATTATCGGGGTCCACCGAAAGCACTGTCAGCGAAAGCACCACGTCGTTTCTCAAATCTTTGGGGAAGAGCGGGCGTATGGGGCGGTCTATCACGCGGCTGGCGAGCACCGCTTTTTCGCTGGGACGGCCTTCTCTTTTGAGGAAGCTGCCCGGAATTTTGCCGACTGAATAAAGGCGTTCCTCGAAGTCGACGGAGAGCGGGAGAAAATCTATGCCGTCCCTGGGGGCGGCGGAAGCGGTCGCGTTAGCGAGTATGACGGTGTCGCCGTAGCGTACCAGGCATGAGCCGTTGGAAAGCTGGCTCATTTTACCGGTTTCTATGACAAGGGGGCGTCCGGCGAGAGTGTGGTTGAATGTCCTGTAATTTTCGAACATCTTTGTTTTCCTTTCTCATTTAAAAATCGGAGAAAGTGGCCGGTTTAACACTTAAATACGCTTCAAACACCCGTTTTGGAGCATAAAAGCCGTGTTTGCGGTATATTTAACTGCTAAACCGCCGCTTTTCCGTTATTTTCGGATTAAAATTTTGGGGCTGCCGTATAAGCAGCCCCGTCGTTCGCTTACTTCCTTATACCAAGGCGCTCGATTATCACGCGGTAACGGTTGATGTCGGTTTTGGTGAGATATCCCAGGAATTTCCTTCTCTTACCGACCATCTGCAGCATCCCTCTGCGCGAGTGATTGTCCTTGGGGTTACGCTTGAGGTGATCGGTCAGCTCGTTGATCCTGTAAGTAAGAATCGCGATCTGAACCTCGGGCGAACCTGTGTCGCCCTCATGGATGGCGTAATCCTTGATAAGCTGCTGTTTGACTTCCGTTGTCAGCATTTTTTATCCTCCTTTTCTAAAAAGATTTCGGTTCAGACTAAGCCGGCGGTGGAGGACCGCTTGACCGAGTGAGACCGTGCGCTTCACGGCGCGTTTTTGCGACGAATGACGCATAAAAAGCCGCGCCTTGGCGCGTATTGTATTTTACCACGGAAAATAATATTTGTAAATACCTTTTCACAATTTATTTTACTGGTTTTGTTAACATTTATACTATTGATATGAAAATAAAACGATGTTATTATAAAAACAATATTTTCCGTGGAGGCGGTTTTGAATGTCCAATTTGTTTTTTAAAATATCTTCCCGCCTGTTTTCGGCGGCGGTTTTAACCGCGCTGACGCTCGGGATCATATATTTCGCCTCCACCCGCTCGCTGCCCTTCCTCACCGAAGACGGGCAGGAATACAGCATCATCGACGACGACGCCTCCGAACCCGGCGTAAACCCCGGCGAAAGCGGTGACGAAATTTCCGGCGAAGTTTCCGTGCCGGGCGAAACTTCCGGGGACGAAACGTTCGATATTAACGCTTACCTTTCCGCATTTGAAAGCGTAACCCCCTCCGGGTTTGACCGCGCGGTTTCGGAAAACAAGTACGACCCCGCCGACCAAAAATTAGTCTTATACAAAGACATATCGGCTCTCGGCAGTCTTTCCGCGCCCGGCGATCCCGGCGGTGGCGCTCCGGTTATACGGATGGGCTATATTTTCGCCGGGGGGCGTATATATACCTCCAATCTCGCCGACGTGACCGAACCGCTTTCCGGATATACTTTCGCGGGGGAGCGCGACCTGTACGGGCATCCCCTGTTCATCAAGAACGGCGCTTATTATTATCTCGATTCCTCCGCGGTGGTCCAGCCCTCCTCCTTCGATCCCGTCGTCGACAAGCGCGGCTTCGATTTCGACGTGCCGGTTTATTTGGGCGTGCAGGACGACGTTATCGAAAGGATGTACATCAAGAGCAACCCGGAAGGGCAAAAATTCGGTTATTACGGCAAAGGCCGTGTATATGCGAATTATTGTACGGAAGCTTTCGCTTTTTCAGGCGGCAGGGGCTGTGTCATAAGAACCGAAAAAAAAGAGCAGATAATTGAGATATATTCGGATTTCTTCTACGAGCACGCCGGCAATTTGGTGGCTTCGGGTTATTATCCTCCGGCGGAGCGGGGCTTGTACTCCATAGGCTTTTTTTATTTCGATGACGGCTTCACGCGGGTGCGCGTTAAAAAAGCCGATTTATCTTATGAAGAGGCGCTTATAGATTCAAACGGCAACCTGCTCGACCTTGTCGGCGACTATCCGCTCGTGAGCTATTCCGACGGCATCCTGCTCGTCGGCAGAGGTTCCAATTACGGCTACATGACCAACAACCTCAACTGGATAACCAAACCCGTATATACCTACGCGGAGCCTTTTCTCGAAGGACTGGCGGTGGTGGGAATGGCGGACGGCAAATTCGGGGTTATCGGCACGAACGGCAAATATGTTATAAAACCCGTGTTCGACTATGTCGCCCGCTGTTCGGGCGGAGTCGTCGCGGCGTATTCCGCGGTAAACGGTTGGTCGTTTTTCGTCAAGGTCTATTCGTAACTTTTACCGATTAATAACAGGCGTAACATAATATATTAATAATGTGTTAAATATGGCGTGGCTTTGTAAAAAAAAGCCGCGCTACCGTTTTTTTGACAAATATATCTTGCATTTTTAACCGCGTTTACTTAAAATTACATATGATAACTTTTAAAACTGCTGTTATTAATGATCTTAAAAAAGCACATATGTTATTTTTAAGATATCGAATGCAGTTTTTAAAGAACGCCATATGAAAGGAGCGGGCACCGTGTCAGAAAAAAGCGTTAATCGCAGTAACTCCCTTCTAAAAGACGAAACGGCGGAATATCTTTTCCATCAGGGAAACAATTTCAGGTCATACAAATACCTCGGCGCGCATAAAACCGAAAACGTCAACGTTAACGTCAACGTCAACGTTAACGTTAACAGCTTTGTGTTCCGCACCTGGGCGCCTTACGCCGACGAAGTGTATCTTACCGGCGATTTCAACGGCTGGGGCGAAAGCCTGCCGATGAAACGGATCACCGACGACGGATTATGGGCGGTTTTACTTGAAGAAAGCGGCGATAAGAAAGCGGCTTTCGGTGAAGGCTCACGTTATAAATTCATTATAAAGCGTAACGGTAAATCCGTTTTAAAATC
The DNA here is from genome assembly GCA_964403645.1 of uncultured Ruminococcus sp. Lineage (GTDB taxonomy): Bacteria > Bacillota > Clostridia > Oscillospirales > CAG-382 > UBA1206. Next base: position 2,816 of record CAYOGQ010000113.1, on the reverse strand, counting down.
GGATCCCTACGCTTTTTATTCTGAAACCAAACAAAACACCGCGTCGTTGTTTTACGATACGGACGGATATGAATGGGGCGACGGCGAATACCTGAAAAAACGCGCCGGACTCGCCGCTTATCTCGCGGAAGACAAAACACCGCCGTTGCCGATAAACATATACGAAGTCCACCTCGGGTCCTGGAAAAGACACGGCGACGGCAGCTATTACACCTATGACGAGCTGGCGGAAGAGCTTTCCGATTATGTCCTCTCGATGGGCTATACGCATATCGAGGTAATGCCGGTGGCAGAACATCCTTTTGACGGTTCGTGGGGGTATCAGGTCTGCGGTTATTACGCTCCGACGTCCCGCTTCGGCGATCCCCGCGGTTTTATGCGTTTTGTGGACACCTTCCATAAAAAAGGCATAGGCGTGATTCTCGACTGGGTTCCTTCGCATTTCCCCAAGGATTCTCACGGGCTGTACGAATTCGACGGCGCGCCGCTGTACGAATACCAGGGCGGCGACCGTATGGAGCATAAGGGCTGGGGCACGCGGGCGTTCGACGTGGGCAGAGGGGAAGTCAAATCCTTCCTCATCTCCAACGCGGTTTTTTGGATTGAAAAATATCATATAGACGGACTTCGCGTGGATGCGGTGGCGTCGATGCTATACCTCGATTACGGGCGCGAACCGGGCGAGTGGTTTCCCAACCCGGACGGAACGAACATCAACCGCGACGCAGTCGGATTTTTTAAAACTTTAAACGCCTACATCAAAAAGGAACATCCCGACGTGCTTACAATCGCCGAGGAATCCACGGCATACCCTCAGGTGACGCGCAGGGAGGGTTTGGGTTTCAATCTCAAATGGAACATGGGCTGGATGAACGACACGCTCTCTTATATTCAAAAGGATCCGTTGTTCCGGTCGGACGCGCATAACAAGATGACGTTTTCGACCACTTACGCGTTTTCGGAAAACTATGTGCTGCCCGTTTCGCACGACGAGGTCGTGCACGGAAAAAAATCGTTAATCGACAAGATGTTCGGCGATTACGAGCAAAAATTTGCCTGCATGAGAGCGTATTTGGGCTGGATGTACGCTCATCCGGGTAAAAAGCTTTTATTCATGGGCAGCGAATACGCTCAGTTTCGGGAATGGGATTACGAAGCTTCGCTCGAATGGTTCATGCTCGGTTATCACAAACACAACGAAATGCGCGAATATGTGCGATCACTCAATGAATTTTATCTCAAAAGCCCCGAGCTGTGGGAACGCGACGGCGACGGCGGCGGCTTTAACTGGCTCGACGCCGATCGCAAAAACGACAATGTTTTTATTTTTGAACGCATAAGCGCCGAAGGCTCCCGATTGGTTTGCGTCTTTAACTTTTCGCCCGTACGCAGGGAAAATTATTCCGTTCCCGTCCGAGAGGGCGGCTGGTACAAAACAGTCTTCGCCGGCGAATACATCGGCAATACCAAATCGCTGCGGGCGGTTAAGTCCGGCGGCGGATATAATATAACCGCGCAGTTGCTTCCGTTATCGGTATGTTTCTTTAAAAACAGCAAATATAAAAATAATCTCAACGTAAAATCCTGTGGTCTGTCAACCATAAATTGTAAAAATTCATGAAAGGCAGGTGCGGATCGCGTCTCAAGTTTATTAACAAGTGTGACGCGGGAATGGCATGAACAAAAAAAAGGAATGTGTCGCAATGCTCCTCGCGGGGGGACAGGGCAGCAGGCTCCGTCTGCTCACCGAAAAAACCGCCAAGCCCGCGGTCACTTTCGGCGGTAAGTATAAAATTATCGACTTTCCCCTCTCCAACTGCATCAATTCGGGCATAGACACGGTGGGCGTGCTGACGCAGTATCAGCCCCTGATGCTGAACGAATATATCGGCAACGGACGCCCCTGGGACCTTGACCGCAGCTGGGGCGGCATTGTCACGCTGCCTCCGTACCAGGCGTCGAAATCCGCGGACTGGTATACCGGGACCGCCAACGCGATATATCAGAACCTCCGTTTTATCAAGCGTTATTCCCCGGAATATATCCTCATACTGTCGGGCGATCATATCTACAAAATGGACTACCGCGCCATGCTGAACTTCCATAAAAAGAACGAGGCTGACTGCACCATCGCGGTCATAGACGTAAAGCCGGAGGAGACCTCCCGCTTCGGCATTATGTCAACCCGCGCCGACGGCAGGATATATAAATTCGAGGAAAAACCCAAGGAAACCGATTCCACACAGGCAAGCATGGGCGTGTATATCTTCACCGCGGAAAAGCTTATACGCCGCTTGGAGGAGGACGAAAGGGACCCCGTCAGCGAAAACGATTTCGGCAGGGACATCATCCCCGCGATGCTTCGCGACGGCGACGGCATGTATGCGTTCCCGTTTTCGGGTTATTGGAAGGATGTCGGCACCATACAATCGCTTTGGGACTCCAATATGGATTTGCTCGGCGAAAAGCCGAAATTCGATATCAACGACCGTGCGTGGCGCATTTATTCGCGCAATTACGCCGAACCCCCGCACTACATGGGCGCAAACGCCGTGGTTACGAATTCCATCATCACCGAAGGCTGCGAAATATACGGCAAAGTCGAAAATTCCGTGCTGTCCAGCGGCGTCAGAGTCGAAAAGGGAGCGACGGTTACAGACTCGGTCGTGATGAGCGAAGTCGTCATCGGGCGCAACTCGGTCGTCAACTATTCGGTGATAGATTCCGGGACGCGTATCGGTCCGGATTGCGTTGTCGGCAAGCCCAAAGAAACCTCGGCGGGCATAACGCTGGTGGGCGGTGGGCTGGAAATACCG
>CAYOGQ010000112.1:0-6246 GCA_964403645.1 uncultured Ruminococcus sp. | reverse complement strand
CAGATCGGGTTCAGCTTCCTCTTTTTTTAGACCATATCATTGTAACATATACAAAATATCAAAAGCATTTATATGGGTTTTATATGGAAAAACCCCGGTTTTACCGGGGTTGGATTTTTTTACGCTTTAATGTAAACCGTTTAAAGCGCGGGAATTTTATCTGAAATATTGAGAATATTGGTTGACGATTCCCTGTGTCATCATTTCGGCCATAGCCAGCGCTTGCTTTTCGATATTGTCAAACACATTAATGCTGTCCACATATTTTTGAGTCAGTATATCGACCGCCTCGGTCTTGGTCATGGCGAGATGGTCGTGTAACATTTTATGCCATTCCTGTTCGGACCAATACGGATTAATTCCGGCAAGAAAAGCCGCTATCTGATCCGCGTTGGTGTACCAGCGCCGTTCGGCGTCGGCGGCCGCGGCGTTGTCGCCCGCTTTTGCCGCTTGGACCAGCTCTGAGGCGATGGTCAGGTGATCCGTGAACAGCTTCGCGAACTGAGCGGCGATATCTTCCCCGTAGAACGGTCTCAGCGCCGCTTCAAAATCCTTGGGATTGCGCAAAAGCCGGTTAACGACGAACTCCGTATCGCCAAGCCCGTTGGCTATGCTGAGTATGGCGAGCCTTGTCCAAAACACGTGCTGCTCCCATAACAGCTTCATAAGATTATCAAGAGTCTGCACCGACCTGCCGGCACCCATTCCGCGAGGCTGGGGGGGAATCATACCGTTATTTTGGGGAATACAGATCGTCTGCCCGATAGTGAGGTTATTGACATTTAACCCTGGGTTAATGGCCATGATTTCCTGGACGGTTGTGCGGAAACGGCTGGCGATCTTCCACAATGTATCACCGGGCCTTATAATATATGGGTATGTCCCTGAACAATTTGGAGACATATGTATCACTGCCTTTCATATAACAACGTTTAGTTGTCCTACCATATGATATGCCGATTATTTTAAGACGTTCCTCGACATAATTATTAAAATCAGTTAAACCGCAGGGTATTTTAATGCCCATGCTTGATATTATGATATATTACCTTACAGTTCCACGGAAAACAGATAACCGAATCGGTGCGCTCCGCTTCCCGCGAAAAAACCCTCCGTATAAACCTCAGCCGTCCAATACGCTTGCGGATACGGAATACACACGTTGTCCCCCAAAATCTGGTCGCGCGTGAACTCATAAGCCGCGTCGAAATAATTACCGTCAAAGCTCAGGCTGGAATAAACCGCGTACGCGGCGTGAACGGTCGGCACGTCATAAAAATCGTACCCTGCGGGCACGGGGGTGCCGGCTTTACAAAAATATCCCATCATGTTGCATTGATTGACGTTGACTTCGCCGCCGTGGTGATGCTCCAAATGGCAAAGCGAGGTGATTTCCGTGCCGTATTCGGGAAGCATCTTCATCAATTCCGGCAAAGCTTCGACGGGGCGGGCCAAATGGATTTCGGGATTTTTGGCAAATTCCTTGCCGATAAACCGCACCCTGCCTATTTCTATGTATTCAAAGCTGTCGCGATTTATTTTATGGCCGTGCTTTTTTACCACTTCGGGCATAAAGAGCGCCCACTGGACCGAAGCGTCGCAGTCCTTTAAATAATTAATATACCCAATTTCGGTTTTGTGCATGGAACCCGCGCTGTACCCGGCGATTTTTTCCCGAACACGGCGTTCGCGCATGGACGAAAAATCGGTGAACATACGCATCACCGTTTCGCGCAGCCGTTCGTCGCGGGTATGACCCGACAGCTCCTCGTCATATCTGTCCAGCGCTCCGAAAATCGCCGCGTTGACCACTCCTGAAGGCTCAAGCTTTTTCATATAGTTGCGGAGTTTCGCGTTTTGCTCCTTGAACCGAGCGAACACGCCCTGCATCAAAATCTGCTCGTTTTCGGCGAGCTTTTCATCACTCCACTCGGCGTCGTCCAACACCCATGCGGACAGCGCGTCAAAGACGTTTTGGTTTTGCCCCCTCGCTTTAACCGCCCAGCTTATCAGCCTGTTGTAGATATCGGCGCTTGCCGGTTTTTCATTTTGTCCGTCAATCTCGTTCCAATCGACAAAGAGTATGTCGTCGATAAATCTGCGCGTCATGTAAAATCCTCCCCTTATGGTTACGTTGATGGTCAGCGGATAAAACAGCTTTACCTGCCCGTGCTTGACCTTCGATGGCGGCACGCCGTGGAAGCGCGTAAAAGCCTTGGAAAAGCTCTCCTGCGTGTCGTATTGATAACGCATGGCAACATCCACGATTTTACTGCCCGGCCGCAGCAGGTCCTGCGCCGCCAGGCTCAGCCGCCGATTGCGGATATATTCGCCCACGGTCATGCCCATCACCAAATTAAAAATGAGTTGAAAATGCGAGCTTGACGTGTAGGATTGACCCGAAACCTTGTCGATTTCGATATCATCTGTTAGGTGTTTTTCAATAAAATCGACCGCGTTCGACAGACATTGTATCCAGTTCATAAACCGACCTCCTTTTCAAGGGATAATTATACAACAGTAAAACAAAAAAGTCATGTCTTAAAGTATTACATTTTGTCGTTTTTCTAATTTATCAGGGAGGTTTTGCCGGCTCGTCACTCACCAATACTTTTTTACGTCTGTCGCCATTGACATGCCGGTTTTACGCGTCATGAATTACATCATATCCTTGGTCTTCAATCTCATATTCAATCTTTTCAAGCGTTATTCGCTCCGGGTTGTATTCGACCGCGACGGTCTTAGCGGCCAGGTCCACCGAGACGCTTTTAACGCCCGGCAGTTTTCCCGCCGCTTGGGTTACGGCTTTGACGCAGTGCCCGCAGGACATCCCGTCCACCTTTAAAATTACTCTTTTCATACAATTATCCTCCTTTTATGTTAAAACATTTTAATGATCCGCTTTAAATCTTTTAAGCCGCAACGCGTTTGACAGCACGGATACGGAGCTTAAAGACATGGCGGCCGCCGCGAATATCGGATTGAGAAGAGGGCCGCCGAACAACAGATGAAGTGCGCCGGCGGCTATCGGGATACCGATTATATTATACCCGAATGCCCAGGCGAGGTTTTGCTTAATGTTGCGAATTGTAGCTTTGCTCAGACGGATGGCGGTCGGAACATCGCGGAGGTCGTTACGCATCAGCACGATATCCGCGCTTTCCATCGCCACGTCGGTGCCTGAACCGATGGCGATACCGATGTCGGCCTGCGCCAGCGCGGGCGCGTCGTTGATGCCGTCGCCGACCATGGCGACCTTTTTGCCTTCGCTTTGCAACTTTTTAACCTCTTCGGACTTGTCCTGCGGCAGGACCTCGGCGAGCACCCGGTTTATGCCGACCTGTTTCGCTATCGCATCGGCGGTTCTGCGGTTGTCCCCGGTGATCATGGCGACATCGATGCCCATTCCGCGCAGACGCTCGATCGCCGCTTTACTTGACGGCTTGACCACGTCGGCGACGGCGACGACACCCGCGGGATGCATATCGACGGCGACAAACATCGGGGTTTTTCCCTCGCTCGCCAGATTGTCGAATTCGGATTCCAGACCTGCCAATTTTATGCCGCGCTCGTCCATAAGCTTGCGGTTGCCCGCCAAAATATCCTTTCCCTGAATATTTGCTTCTATGCCTTGTCCGGTGACGGAGTTGAAAAAGTCGGCTTTTTGCAATTCCAATCCCTTTTTCTTCGCTCCCGTCACAATCGCCTGCCCCAGCGGGTGTTCGGAACTCATTTCGGCGGAAGCGGCGATACGCAGCAAATCGTCGGCGGAAAAGCCTTCCGCCGGCAGCACGTCGGTCACGGTGGGCTTGCCTTCGGTTATGGTTCCGGTCTTGTCGAGGATGACGGTGTTTACCTGGTGCGCGATTTCCAGCGCTTCGCCGCCTTTGATTAGTATGCCGTTTTCCGCGCCCTTTCCGGTTCCGACCATTATGGCCGTGGGCGTCGCCAATCCCAGCGCGCAGGGGCAGGCGATGACGAGCACCGAGATGAAAATGGTAAGGGCGAATTTCAAGTCGCCGCCCGTCCCGATAAACCAGCCGATTCCCGCGATAAGCGCGACAGCGCATACGATGGGGACAAACACGCCGGAAACCCTGTCGGCAAGTGCAGCGATCGGCGCTTTGCCGCCCTGCGCGTCCTCGACCAGCTTGATAATCCGCGCCAGCGCCGTGTCGCCGCCGACTTTTTCGGCGCTGAATCTAATTGTTCCGGTCGTGTTGAGGGAGGCGGCGTACACTGTGTCGCCGGAGCTTTTGTCGACCGGCATACTCTCGCCGGTCAGCATGGATTCGTCGACTGCGGTTTGACCTTCTAAAACCGTGCCGTCCACCGGGATCTTCGCGCCGGGTTTAACGACTATTACGTCACCGATTTCAACTTCGTCAATGGGAATTTCTTTTTCCTCGCCGTTATAAACGATAATCGCCGTTTTCGGCGCAAGCCCCATAAGCTTTTTTATGGCTTCGCCGGTTTTGCTTTTCGATACGGCTTCCAGCGTCTTGCCCAGTAATATGAGCGTAATAATGACGCCCGCCGTCTCAAAGTAGAGGCTTTCCGCGGCGTGGTGATTGCCGATGTAAATCTGCCATGTGTTGTAAAGGCTGTACAGCACGGCGGCGGTGGTGCCGATAGCGATCAGGCTGTCCATGTTCGGGCTGCGCTGTAAGAGAGCTTTGAACCCGACGGTATAAAACTTATACCCGACGCCGATAACCGGGAGCGTCAGCGCGGCTTGCAGCAGCGCGTAAACCAGCGGATTTTTCATGGGGTCAAGAGCTTTGGGAAAGGGAAGCGCAACTCCGTAATCCGCCAGCATCGGTGCCATTGCGATATATAACAACGGCAGCGAAAACACGGCGGAGACGATGAATTTCGTCCACATCGCACGGATATGCTTTTGTTTGCGCGCCCTGTCCTCGTCGGCGGCGTCCGTTCTTGAAACGTCAAGCGCCTTATATCCGGCTTTTGCTATCGCTTCCTTTATCGTTGACAAGCGCACCTGCCGCGGCTTATAGGCGACCGCCGCTTTTTCAGTGGCGAAGTTTACGGAAACCTCCGCAACCCCCGCGAGTTTGCCGAGAGTCTTTTCCACCCGTATCGCGCAAGACGCGCAGGTCATGCCGCTTATGGGTATGGTTATGTTCGCCGTATCGGTTTTTTCGGCGGCTTCATAGCCGATTTTTGCGACGGCATCTTTGATAGATTCAGGCGTCACCGCGTCCGGGTCGTATTCCACAAACAACTTTTCGCCGGCAAGGTTGACCGTGGCTTGACCTACTCCCCGCATTTTACGCACCGTTTTTTCAATCCGCTGCGCGCAGGCGGCGCAGGTCATGCCTTTGACGCTGAAAATTCGTTTATCCAAAATAATCACCTCGTTATTAAAGGGCAACACCGTTTCCGTTTATTGGGGCTTGACGGATTTTTAACCCCGTGATATTATTATATACAGAACGGAAAAATTAACAAGTACGCACAATAATGTGCCATACTAACCAAAATGAAAGCTTACAGGAGGAACAAAAATGCGTTCCGATTTTAACAACATAAACTGCCCCGTCGACGCGACGCTGAGGCTGATTGGCGGCAAATATAAATCGCTGATACTCTGGCACCTCATCGAAGGTAAGCTCCGCTACGGCCAGTTGCAAAAACTAATCCCGCAGGCGACGCCCAAAATGCTGACCGAACAGCTTCGCGAATTGGAAAACGATGAACTTATAAAACGCGTCGTCTATCCCGTCGTACCCCCGAAGGTTGAATATTCGCTGACGGAAACCGGTTTCAGTCTCCGCCCGATTCTCGAAGCTATGTATCACTGGGGGGCGGGGTACATGAAGAATAACAATTTGAAAATCTGTTGCTCCATGACCTTACAGGAAAATTAAAAACATAAAAAACTACGCCTCACTGTTTTCGGTGAGGCGTAGCATTATTTTAAAGCGGGTTGATTTACCTAAGCATTATTCCGCGTCAGTCAATGGTTGCGTACATGAAGTACTTAAATCCGAGCGGGCTTACAAAATACCCTTTAATGGCTTTATTGGCCATAAAAATATCGGTGTAGTAGTAAATCGGGCAGATAGCTCCGGTGGACATAAGAACATCTTCAGCCTGGTGCATCAGGTCAAAACGGGTTGCGGGATCCTTTGAGGCCTTTACTTCCGCGATCAGTTTATCATAAGATTCAGCCCAGGTCTTTCCGGCAGTTCCCTTATATGTATAACCGGTAAAACTTTCATG
>CAYOGQ010000111.1:0-6294 GCA_964403645.1 uncultured Ruminococcus sp. | reverse complement strand
CACACAAAGCTGACATATGGTATGATTTAATGAGAAGAAAAGACAGGGAAATAACGGACGAAGCGAAAATCGACGCAGTTATCGTCGGTTGTCATTGCTGTCGGCTGGGATTTTACGACGGGTCGGAAGTGTATATAGTACCGCTCAATTTTGGATATGATCATTCCGACGGCAGGCGGATCTTTTATTTCCACGGGGCGAAAGAGGGCAGGAAAATCGACCTGATCAACAAAACTCACTCCGCCGGTTTTGAGCTGGATACGAATTACAGGCTTCACGAAGCAAAAACCGCGTGTGTTTTTTCCGCTGGTTACCAAAGCGTAATAGGCACGGGGACAATCGAATTTATCGGGGATTTACCGGAAAAGAAACACGCCCTGCAGGCTGTCATGCGCCATAACACGGGCAGGGACGATTGGGATTTTTCCGAAGCGGCGCTTAATGAAGTTTGCGTTTTCAAACTGGAAGTGAAGGAAATATCCTGTAAGGAACACCTTTAATTGCGTTTATAAAGGCGTCCGGAGGAAATGTTATGATTTTATCGGAAAAGATAAACATTCCAAAAAAAGCCGGGGAAATCGTGAATGATCATATCAAAATGATAAATTCCGCTTTGCCTGATTTCCTTGACGGTTATTATATCTGCGGCTCAATCGCATTGGGAGCGTTCGACTACGGAAAAAGCGATATCGACTTTATCGCGGCGGTCACAAGAAACGCCGGTGAAGCGGATATAAATATCCTGAAAAAAATTCATAACGATATGTCTAAAAAATACCGTCAAACCGTTTTGGACGGGTTTTATATATTAAAGGACGACCTCGATTCCTCTTATAAAAGCGAAGTCCCCTGCGTTCGCTTCAACGACGGAATGCTGAAAGGTTTTACGGCGTTTGACAAAAATTCACCGGACGCTTTTATATTAAAAGAGCATGGTATAACCGTTAAGGGGCTTGAAGCAAGAAACCTTAAATATTCGGTTGATTTCGACATTCTGATCAATAAAATGAAAAACAACCTTACCTATTATTGGGTTAACCTGTTGAATTCATGCAAAAAGTTTCCCTCCCGCGGATATATCATTTCTCTGTTCAGCCCTTCGGCTGTCGAATGGGGCGTTTTGGGCGTTTCCCGCCTATATTATACATTTAAACAAAGAGATATCACTTCAAAAGTCGGAGCGGGGGAATACGAGTTGAAAACCGCCGACCCAAAATGGCATAAAATCATTAAGGAATCCATGCGTCTCCGCAACGGCGAAAAATCATATTATAATTCGGTTTTTAAAAGAAGAAGCGACGCCGTTGGTTATATGGATTATATAATAAAAGAATGCTACGGATTATTTGATAAGAAATAAAAAGGATTGAATATGAAAGTAGCGATAGTTTACGGGAATCAGCACAAAGGCAGTACATACCATTGTGTGGAAATATTTAAGAATAATATATCTCAAAAGGAATCGACCGAATTTATTGAGTTCTTTTTGCCGAAAAATATGCCGTATTTTTGCGTCGGGTGTTTTAACTGCATATATAAAGGTGAGGAAAATTGCCCTCACGCGGAGAGCATGAAGCCGATTATCGATGCGTTCGACATGGCGGACGGGATCGTCTTGGCGTCGCCGAACTACGTTATGAACGTATCGGGAGCCATGAAATCGTTCCTCGACCATATGGCGTTCCGCTGGCTGCCACACCGCCCTCACGCAGGGACCTTTGATAAGATCGGAGCGGCGATTGCCACCACAGCCGGCATGGGCGCGGGGAAAGTTGTCAGGTATATGAGGCAAAATCTCGACTATTGGGGCGTAAAGCGAATCTATACCTCCCAAATAGCGGTGATGGCGAAATCTTGGGAGGAAGTGTCGCCGAAAAACAAGGTGAAAGCCGGAAAACGCATGGCAAAGCTTGCGGACCGCTTTTATAAAGCGTACGTGAAACGCGGAAAAACAAAGGCGCGGCTGAAAACCAGAATCCTTTTTTCCCTGATGCGCGGAATGCAGAAAAATAACGACTACAACCCGACCGACCGCGCGCATTGGAAAAAAAACGGATGGCTTGAAGGAGTAAAACCGTTTTAGTAATGCAAAATTTTAAAACTTTTCCTTGAATTTATCCGCGGCTTAAGTTATAATAAGCTGTGGATATTTTTGTAAATTTAACTTAAAAGGAGGTAATCTATGTTTCCGCATCTCAACGAAAGCACGGGGCTGTTGGAATTCGGCTATCGCTTCACGGAGCTTGACCAGCCGAACTTGTTCCGCAATATGTACCCCTACAACGAAATTCCTAAACTGATTTTCAACCAGAGAATCGTCCCTATGGACCTTCCCAAACAAATATTCATCACCGATACCACCTTCCGTGACGGGCAGCAGTCGCGTTCGCCCTATTCGACCCAAGAGGTGGTGGATCTGTTCACGCTGCTCCATAAACTCGACAACGGCAGCGGTATCATCCGCCAGTCCGAATTCTTTTTATATTCGCAAAAGAACAGGGAAACGGTAGAGCGCTGTCAGGAGCAGGGCTTTGAGTTCCCGGAAATCACGTCGTGGATACGCGCTAAAAAAGAAGATTTTCAATTGGTCAAGGATATGGGGTTGAAAGAGACCGGGATACTCGTCTCCTGCTCCGACTACCATATCTATAAAAAAATGCGTATGACCAGGGGCGAGGCGCTAAAAAGCTATCTTGAGATAGTCGAAGCGGCGCTGGATGCCGGGGTTAAGCCGAGATGCCACTTCGAGGATATCACCCGCGCGGATTTCTTCGGTTTTGTGCTGCCTTTTGCCGAGGAACTCATGAAGCTCAAAGACCGTTATAAAATTCCTGTCAAAATCCGCACCTGCGACACGCTGGGGCTGGGCAGCTCCATCCCCGGGGTGGTGCTGCCGCGGAGCGTCCCGCAGATCATCTATAATCTTAAAAATTACGCGGGCGTCCCGAGCGATATGCTCGAATGGCACGGGCACAACGATTTTTATAACGCGGTGCCGAACGCAGTTTCGGCGTGGTTGTACGGCGCGTCGGCAGTCAACGCGTCTCTTTTGGGCATCGGCGAGCGCACGGGCAACACGCCGCTGGAAGCGATGTGCATCGAATACGCCCAGTTGAAAGGCTCGACCGGAGGGATGGACCTGCGCGTTATCACCGAAATCGCCGATTATTTCGACAATGAACTGAATTATCAAATCCCGCCGCGGACTCCTTATGTCGGGCGCGCGTTCAACTCCACGCGGGCGGGTATCCACGCCGACGGGCTTATGAAGGACGAGGAGATTTACAACATCTTCGACACCACCGCTCTGCTCGGTCGTCCGCCAATCGTCATCATCGACGCTCATTCGGGCGCGGCGGGCATCGCGGCGTGGATAAACACCTATTTTTCGTTGAGGGAAGACGAAAAAATCGACAAGCGCCACGAATGCGTCGTCAAAATCAAGGAATGGGTCGATTCCCAATACGCGGCGGGGCGCAATACTTCTATCGGCGACCTTGAGCTGGAAAACGAAGTGCATACACATTACCCCGAACTGCTTATGAAAAGGGAAAGCCGTATAGAATAATAAAGAGGCGATAAGCTATGAAGCGCGTGTTCGATTCAAAAATCCCGCGTTTCGTTTTCAAATACATCGGATCGGCGGCTATACCCGTCTACGCCGCTTTCACTTTTATTTCGCACTTATATAACAAACGTATTAACCCGCTTTGCAATTGGCTTTCCGACTACGGCAACCCGCTTGTAAACCCGCACGGCGCCGTGTATTATAATAACGGCTGCCGCGCGACCGCGCTTTTACTCGCCGTTTTCTATATCGGTTTATTTACCTGGTACGGCGGCGGGCGCGCCGCGAGGAAATTCCATATCAGCTACGCCGTCGCGCAGATAAGCGGGCTGGCGGGGTCGGTTTTACTGATAATGACAACGGTGTTCCCGCTCGGCACAAACACACAGCTTCACAGCGCTTTCAGCACGGCGAATATGGTCGCCATGAGCAATTTTTTGGCTTTCACGGCGACCGGTTTTGTCATGAACCGAAAAATTCCTAAAACCGTTGCCGTTTTCGGCTTTTTTGCCGCCGCTTTTAATATTGTGACCATGAACGCATTTGAAAACTTTTATATTTCCGAATGGATATTTTTCCTGCTGTTTGCAATTTACATAATTCTTATAACATTTTATTATGATCGAATTGCAATGCACGGAGATAAAAAATAAGAGTCAATGTTAAAATTGTTAAAAGGAAATGCTTATGAATAACAAGCGCATTTTAATCCTCATCATAACGCTGTGCATCATCACGGCGGCGTCTTTGACGGTAAGCGTGGTGCTGTTGATCAGAGGAGGAGAAACCTCCGACGGAAATATCGAATACCCCGCCGTTTCGGACGATCCCGCAATGGAACCCGCAAGCGGCGACGCCTCCGACACTCCTCTCGAAAATCCGGAGGGAGGCGGCGCGGTTTCGCTCACATATTCCAACAAGGCGACCGCTCCCGGGGGCGACGGAACCGCCGCCTTCATGATCCAAAACCCCGCCAAGTCCAACCAGGGCGTGGTCATACAGATACATATCGCCGACGACGAACTGATCAAAAAGATAGGCAAAACAGGTCGGACCGAAGCCGAAAAAGCCATAATCGAAGGGGCGGAGGATTACGACAGTAAAACTTCCCGCATGATAATCGCCGAATCGGGACTTATCGCTCCGGGATATAAACTTTCGGAAATCAAATTGAAAGCGCTCCCGGACGGCACCGTACTCCCGGCAGGGACTTATAATGCGATTTACTATATACTCTCTTATGACCGCGAAACACACGAAAGGGCGATCGTTAACGTGCAGATGCCCATAACTCTCACAATAGAGGGATAAATCGTTCGAAACAGGGGTTAACGGTTTCCGTATTTCCATTATGATAAAAGGATAGGTACAGGTTTGAAAACAACAAACACTAAAAAGAAAAAGCCGTTTGACGAAGTTAAAATGCTCGGCATTATATGCATGGTCTGCTGTCTGTCCTTGGTGTTAATGGGCTTCGCCGTCGTAAATAACGCCAAATCAAAAAGCAAAAACGTAAAATCCTTTATACCCCCAGAATTTGATGCCTCCGCTGTGGAGGGTGTCCCGGAGGTCCCGGAAAATTTAGGTTATTCGCCGTTTAAAGTGGAGGAGGGTTTTACCGCGTATGTTTGCGGCGACCTGACCGTTGTCGGCGGCGCGGTGGATGTGTACTTCACATCGCCCGATACCAACACGGTTTGGCTCATGCTGCAACTGATCGACGCGAAAAACTCCGTACTCGGCAAAACCGGAATCATACGCCCCGGCGAATATGTCAAAGCATTGGCATTAACCGCCATGCCCGACAAAGAAACCTCGGTAAAACTTAAAATAATCGCATTCCGCCCCGAAAGTTACGTCAGTATGGGAACTATGAGCTTGAATACGAAGCTTAAAATTGGCGGAACTGGAGACTAAACAAAGAAAGCTGTTGCTTATTCGATTTCTCGAATTTACAACAGCTTTTTGCGTTAATTTTGAATTATTTCAACTCAGAAAAATACTTGATCGTTCTCACCATCTGGCTGGTGTAGGAGTTCTCGTTGTCGTACCACGAAACGACCTCAACCTGATAGGTGTCGTCGTCGATTTTCAACACCATGGTCTGGGTGGCGTCAAACAGGGAACCGTAACGCATCCCGATCACGTCGGAGGAGACAATCTCGTCGGTGTTATAACCGAAAGATTCGTCGGAAGCGGCCTTCATGGCGGCGTTGACGCTGTCGACGGTGATATCTTTGCCCCTGACGGTGGCTATCAGGATGGTGGTGGAACCGGTGGCGGTGGGCACTCTCTGCGCCGCGCCGATGAGTTTGCCTTTGAGTTCGGGGATAACCAGCCCTATCGCTTTGGCGGCGCCTGTGGAGTTGGGGACGATGTTCACCGCGCCGGCGCGGGACCTGCGTAAGTCGCCCTTGCGCTGGGGACCGTCGAGAATCATCTGGTCGCCGGTGTAGGCGTGGATGGTGGTCATGATGCCAGCAAGTATGGGATAATTGTCGTTTAACGCCTTCGCCATGGGGGCGAGGCAGTTGGTGGTGCAGGAAGCCGCGGAAATAATGGCGTCTTCGGGCTTCAGTATATTATGGTTTACGTTATAAACGATGGTCTTGGGGTTGGGGAAATGTTCCGGATCCTTCTTGTTGGAAGCGGGGGCTGATATGACGACCTTCCTCGCACCCGCAGTAATATGCTTGTAAGCGTCCGCGATATCGGTATAAAAGCCG
>CAYOGQ010000110.1:4582-6354 GCA_964403645.1 uncultured Ruminococcus sp. | reverse complement strand
GCTGCCTGATTTCTTGTTTACGGGTTCACCCCAACTATTGACAAAGAGCCATTTTATTGAAAACTATTACAAATAACTTTGAAATATCTGCCTTAACCTATGATATAGCCTCTTTCTATCAAAAAGGATTTAGGCAGGTAAACCGTTCCGTTTTTATAATTTACTTCATATCCGGAAAGATCGTCCAGGCAGTCGAACATATATACGCATCTGCCTTCCGAAAAATCGCGTCCGTTCTCGAGCAGTCCGCTGGAATATTCCGACGTGCTCTCGAACCAAAAGCGGGAACCGAGGGGTATTACTTCTCCTTTGTTGAGCTTTACCGTGCATTGGCTCCAGTTGAATGATGAAATATAAGGCGCGGCGTCAGCGAACAGAATTTTATCCGCATTTTGTGCCGACATCAATCCGCAAAGTTCCAAGACACCCCCGGTGATATCGCTGTTATTTATATTATATAAAGGGTTAATGACCGTGCCGTCGTTGAAGCTGCCGGTGCGGACAGTCGTCGCGCTTGCGGTTTGATCCCCGTACGGAAGTCCTATGGCTTCGAGCAGGTTGTTGCGGCACCAGTCGGGAGCGTACAGCCAAAGCGGTATATCGGTGGCGTTTTCGCTTGAATTGCTTTTATATATATACGGGTTCATGCCCGCATCCGTTATGATTTCCCTGCCATCGATAATGCAGTCGGCGACGTATTCAAGGCATTCGCTGCGATCGAGAACCCTGTTGCCGTCGGTATCGAAAGCCGAGGTGGCGGATGTTACGGGGATATTTCCGCCGATTTCGAACCCGCCGGAATCGCGGTTGGGAAAAGCAACTATAATGGTATCGTCGCGCTCCATCGCCCAATTGACGCAATAAGCGAAAGTTTCGTCGAAAGCAAGGTATTCCCCCACCGCTTCAGAAACACACATTCCGTCGATGGCGACGTCGAGCGCGCCGCCTTCTATCGTGAGGAAAAATCCGTCTTCATCATTGATGTTTTCGGAAAGTGTCGCGAGCGCCGCTTTGGTCATATAGAGCAGGGACAGATCGCCTTCGTTGGCTTCAATATCGAATTTTATATGGTTATAACAGTCATCGTAGCCCTGGTTATTGCCGTTATTGCCCTCAAGGAAATTGCTCCAAATCTTGGTCGCTCCGCTTGTTATGGCGTTTTGCAAACCCGCGAGGTTGTTTACAATCTGATAACCGAGGTCGGAAGCGTGCAGGCTGTGAAGGAAGCCGTTGTTTTTGGTAAAAGCGCCGTTGTCTGTGCCGCTGGCGAGCAGCACGTCTATGCCGCTGTTGAGGATTTGATATGAAATTTCTCTTTGATAAAATATCGTCTGGCTGGCGCGCTTGTTAGCGTGGGAAAGAAAACCCGAAGGAGCGGCGTCTATCCAGCTCCCGGTCGTCACCATGCCGGTGGCTTTTCCGGCAAGTTCGCATATTTCAAGGATATTCGAGATGGGCTTCATCTCAATATCGCTGCTAACGCGGTGTTTGGAAGTCTTTTTACCGCTCGCCATGGCTGTCCCAGCCGCCGCAGGATCAGGAAACCAGTTGCCGTTGTCATCCACCGCAAGGGCGGTATTTGCCGTGCCGGCCATAAAGTTGTCGAGATAAAGCCCTGCCGAATATAATCCGGTTATGGAATCGAAAGTGGTTTTGGTAAGCGCTCCGGCGATACCGTTTGAACCCCTCTCTATTATTTCTGTTTTGACTTTATTGGCGAGGTCGTACATATCCCATCCCGACCCGTCCGGAATCAAATAGATGATGTTTTT
>CAYOGQ010000110.1:0-4572 GCA_964403645.1 uncultured Ruminococcus sp. | reverse complement strand
ATTGGACTTGCCGGGAATATTTTCGTCTTCATAACTTGTGTCATCGCTTTGTCCCGGTTCAATGTCGGCGCTTGTGTCGCTGATATAGCTTGTGTCGCCGCCGACGGAGCCGCCGCCGGGGGTATAGTCGTCGTTCAAAAGCACGCTTTCCCCGCCATGCGTCATATATTTTGAAACTGTCACATCGCTGTTGAGGCGCACTACCGCGTCGGAGGCGTAATGGCCGAACGATACCTGCCCGTCGTTGCCGCCGGCATCGCCTTCGCCTTCGGCATCGCCTTCGGCGCGGACGTTTATGTAAAACCCCGTATAATCCGACTTGCCGCAGGCATTTTCGTTTTCGGCATACAGCAGCTCCACATTTTCGTAGCCCCGTTCCGGTTTGAACGAATACCACTCCGAACCCGTTCCGACACAGTCCTCGCCGTATGACGGTTCGGCGGTTTCGACGATGTTTCCGACGTGTTTAAACTCGCCGTTTTCGAATAAAAACACAAAATAACCCTTATCGCCGTTCTTGTTGTACATGCACGCATAATTAACGGCCCCGCCATACGATACGATATAATCCGGCAACGCGCCCCTGACCTCATGCAATGCGGCGACTTTTTCGGCATGGGAGACGTTGATCGAAAATTGCGGAATAATAACCGACGCGAGTATGGCGATAACCGCTATGACGATGACTAATTCAAAAATCGTAAATGCTTTTTTTGTCTTTTTTGACCTTTTCATCATAACTTCGTTTCCTCCGAAAACTGTCCGCAAACTTCCGCTTTATACTAATCTTAAATGTGTAAAACATTATTCTGACAGATATCCGCGCGATATAAAAAACTCCCTCGGCAGATACAGATGACCTTTAGCAAGGGATATGGTATCGTCAAATATAAAGCAGCTGCAACCGAAGTCAAATAACCGGGTGCCGCTTCCCGCAGATTCCGCCCATTTGTTGGTGTTGTAGTATATCACCTCGCCGTTGGTCAGGTTGATGGTGCGGTCGGCAGTGTTCATGGAAGCTATATAACCGTCAGCGTTCACCAAAAGGCGTGCCCCAGCTTCCGCAAAACCCATAAGGCCGCAGGCTTTGATAACGGCGGGAGAGATGTCAGAATTTAAGATATTGTATTCAGCCTCGACTGTCGTGCCGTCGTAAAACCTGCCGGTCCTCACCTTATCAGGCGTCACGTCGAGGGGTATATTCAAGGCGTAAAGCATGGCGTTCCGGCACCAGTCGGGGGCGTACATCCAGACGGGAACTTCCTGTTCGGAATGACCCGAATGTCCGGTGTATATATACGGAGAGCTGTTCGATCCTATTGAAACGCCGCTGATTATTGTGTTTACGACATACGAAAGGCATTCGTTTTCGTTGAGTCTGCCGTTGTGGTCGGTATCGTAAGCGTCCGTACCGCCCGCGACCGCAACATCCTTGCCTATTGTCAGACCGCCGGAATCGTGGTCGGGAATGGCGACGACCAGTGTATCGTCGCGCCCCTTCGCCCAGTTGACGCAATAAGCGAAGGTTTCGTCAAACGCGAGATAATCGCCCACGGCCTCCGTTGCATAGGCGCTTTCCGCCGCGTTGTCGATGGCGCCGCCTTCCACCATAAGGAAAAACCCGTCCTCGTCGCCGATGTTTTTATAAAGCACGTTAAGCGCCACCTTTGTCATATCCAGAAGCGAAAGCTGACCGGCGGTGCCGTGAACGTCATAGGAAATATGGTTGGCGGAATAATCGTAGTTGGAGTGGCTGCCGTTGTCGTTGCCCTCCGTGAAATTGCTCCACAGCCTGGTAGCGCCGCCCGCGACAGCGCTGTTTAACTGCGCTAAGTTATCCACTACGGTATATCCGAAATCGGAAGCGTCGTATGTGTGGAGATCGGTTGTCGAACTCACGTGGACGCCCGAGGAAGTGCCGTATGCCAGAAGCAGGTCCACTCCGCTGGAAAGCATCTGGAGCGAACATTCCGCCTGATACACATTGTTCTGGCTTGCGCGTTTGTTGGCGTGGCAGAGGAAGGCCGTGGGGGTGGCGTCGATCCAGCTTTTTGTGGTGACGACGCCGGTCGCTTTGCCCTGAATCTTACACAATTCGAATATGCTGGGCACCGGAATCATGTCTTTGTTAACCGCGACGCGCAGGTATGAGGTCTTTAATCCGCAGGCGATGGCAGTACCCGCCGCCGCGGAGTCGGTGACATATGACGTTCCGTTGGGAAAGGCAAGGAGCGTATCCGCCGAGCCTATTAGAAATTCATCCAGATAAAGCCCGGTCACGCTCATGCCGGAAATGGTGTCGGTCGTGAGGGTTGTGAGCGCGTTTCCGATCCTGTCCTTGCCTTGAGCCAGAGCGGTGCGCTTAACTTCGTCGGCGAGGTCGTAAGTACCCCAGCCCGCTCCATCGGGTATCATATAGATGATATTTTTTATCGTATGCGGGACGGTCGTTATGCTCCGCCCGTCGAGCATCATATAATCTGAAACGGCGATACTTCCGCTGATGCGCTGAACGTTGTTGGATTCGGGTACGCCGAAAGAACATTCGCCGTCTATTACGGTGCTTTCGATTTCCATGGTGGAGATATCTATATAAAACCCAGAATAATATGCTCTGCCGCACGCGCTTTCAGAATCGGCGTAGCGGAGGGAAACTGCTTCGAAGCCCTGTTTGGGCTTGAAAGAATACCATTCCGAGTCCGCACCAACATAGGTTTCGTCAAGGCGTTTTGAAACTGTGGCGGAAATGTCGCCGATATGATTGAGCGCTCCCGCCGCGTATAAAAAGACATAATAACCCTTTTTCGGGTTGCCGTGATAAAAGCAGGTCAGCCCAATTTGGTTTTGATAGCTTGCCAAATACTCAGAAAGCTTGCTCCTTGTCTCTTGCAGCGCCGATGAAATATTGGCGCTATTAATAACGCTCGTGAATGTCGGTATAAGCACCGAAGCGATTATTGCGATAACAGCTATGACAATAACCAATTCGACAATGGTGAAAGCTTTCTTTGTTTTTCGCATTTTAACCTCCGCTGCTCGGAAATATGATTATGCGTCTTTATTATACAATATTATTCATAAAAACGCAATACAAATATTAACGATTTTTTATTTTATTTATATTAATAAGCTGTGTGACGTGTTGGTCGTAGCGGCTGGCTATGATATCGCCGAGCGCCATAGCGGTGTCGATGCTTG
The DNA here is from genome assembly GCA_964403645.1 of uncultured Ruminococcus sp. Lineage (GTDB taxonomy): Bacteria > Bacillota > Clostridia > Oscillospirales > CAG-382 > UBA1206. Next base: position 1,374 of record CAYOGQ010000110.1, on the reverse strand, counting down.
TCATGCAGGGGATCCGCATACGCATCGCCCTGCGGTTGAGCTGGCGGAAATCGCCCACGCTTATATCCATCATGGTCCCCGTGTAAAGGATATAATTTATCATCCCGTTGTCTATCAGACGATAAATATCATCGCTTTCCCAGACATCGAGGACGGTTTCCACGTCTATCCCGACCTTGCCGATGGCAACGGCCGTGTCGGGGGTGGCGTACAGGCGCACGCCCAGGTCGAAAAACTTTTCCGCCAGTTTCAGCGCGTCCGTATAGTCGTAATCCTCCACGCTGATGAGCATACCGGCGTCCCCGCGTTTTGAGGGGGTTTTGATGGTTACGCCCGCAGCCGTCAGCCCCTTGAACAGCGCCTCCGCTTTGGTGCGCCCGATACCCAGCACTTCGCCGGTGGATTTCATTTCGGGTCCGAGTATGGCGTCGGCGTCGGTGAGCTTTTCAAAGGAGAAAACCGGCACCTTCACGGTGGAGCAGGGAGGCGCTTCATAAAGCCCGGTGTGATAGCCAAAATCTTTTAACTTCGCGCCGAGCATCACGCGGGCGGCTATGTCCACCATGGGTATTCCCGTAACTTTGCTTATATAAGGCACGGTACGCGAAGCGCGGGGATTAACCTCGATGACATACAGCTCGTTTTCAAATATAAGGTACTGTATGTTGACCAGTCCCTTCGTGCCGAGCGCCAGCGCCAGTTTTTCGGACATCGCGGAAATTTTCCGCTGAGTCTTGGCGTCGAGGTTATACGGCGGATAAACCGCTATCGAATCCCCACTGTGGACGCCGGCGCGTTCTATATGTTCCATTATCCCCGGAATCAAAACCTCTGTCCCGTCGGAAATAACGTCAACCTCCAATTCGGTGCCCGGCATATATTTGTCGACCAGTACCGGGTTTTCGATACCGCCCGAGAGTATGGACGCCATATAAATGCGCGTGTCGGCTTCGCTTCGCGCTATGGTCATGCCCTGACCGCCTATGACGTAGCTGGGGCGCAGCAGCACGGGGTACCCGAGGGCTTCCGCCGCGTTTTGGGCTTCCTCCATGGTCATGACGGCGCGACCCTTCGGCCGGCTGATGGCGAACTTTTCCAAAAGCGCGTCGAAGCGTTCTCGGTCTTCCGCCACGTCTATGCCGTCGGCGGAGGTGCCGAGTATGCGTATTCCCTTGGAATCGAGGAACTTTGTAAGCTTTATCGCCGTCTGACCGCCGAACGCCACGACCACTCCCATGGGATTTTCAACCTCAATGATGTTTATCACATCTTCCGGGGTGAGCGGCTCGAAATAGAGCCGGTCCGCCGTGTCGTAATCGGTGGAGACGGTTTCGGGGTTGTTGTTGACGATTACCACGTCGTATCCCAGCCGTT
>CAYOGQ010000109.1:0-6592 GCA_964403645.1 uncultured Ruminococcus sp. | reverse complement strand
GCCGCCAGTTTTAAAATAGGCACCTTTGATCCAGAGGAAGACTGGCTGCGCCGCCCCGACCTCAAGCTCGACATGGACAGGCCCGACGACTTTTGCCGTCTGGCGCTCAAGCCCATCACGCCCGAAATGGACGCCAAGGATATAAACCTCCGCCTGGTGTTCGATATGCTCGACGGTGACAACCCCATACCCGAAGGACTAAAAGACGAAAGCGGGGGCAACGCCAAGCAGGGCCGGCGCAAAAAACACAAGACACATGACAGCGGTCGGGAAACCCCCGCATACGAATATGTAAGCCGCAGCCAGAACAGCGAAATACAGGAGCTGCTGACCCGCGCCATCCGCTCGTCGCTCGCCAAGTTAATCGTAACGCTGCTTTTATGCGCCGGTATATTATATTTGGAACTGGCGGGCACCGCTTCACGCTTCTATGATTCGTATGACCTGACCGGTTCAAACGGCATATTTTACACTCTTTACATACTCGCGGACTTACAGCTATTGTTCTTTATCGTCATAACGCTGCTTGACAGCGTTCGGAAAGGTGCGGCGGGACTGTTTTCCGGCAAGCCCAACGCGGAATCGGTGCTTTTCGTCTCGTTTGCGGCGGCGGCGGCGCATTGTATAATCATCATAATCCTCGGCCGCGAGGCTTCCGCTTCGCTTTACTGCCTGCCCTGTGCGGCGCTCGGACTGACTTCGGCTTTTATAAAATACCTGCAATGCCGCAAGGACTACCACTGCTTCAAGGTCGTCGCTTCCACGCGGTCCAAATATGTCGCCGAAAAGCTCACCGGCAACACCAAGGAAGCGGAGGAATTTTATAAGTACCTCTTTGACGAATCCGAAATCTATACCACAAGGAAGACCGAATTCGTCGAGGGCTTTTTCCGCCGTCTGCACACCCGCCCCGAAAGCGAATCCATAAACGGATTTATTATAGCTCTCTCCCTTATTGTTTCGGCGGTGCTGTTCGGGCTTACGATGTATAAAGGTTCTGCTTTTTACGAAGCCTTCACCATGTTCATACAAACTCTCGCTTTCGCTTTACCGTTCTCGTCCTTCCTGATTATAGCGCTCCCCGTAATAGCCGCCAACCGCATCGGCAAAAGGAACGGTTCCGCTTTCATAGGCAACGCGGTGGGCGAGGAATACGCCGACGCCTCGGTCATATCATTTTCCGACACCGAGGTTTACCCCGCGAACCTGGTCAAGATATCCTCCATCAAGGTTTACGGCGAAAACCGTATAGATAAAATCATCGGCGACCTCGCACGCGTTTTCGCCTTTACGGGCGGGCCTTTAAAGACCGTCACCGCCGGCATGATAACCGGGGAAAACCCCAAACCCATAAATCCCAAACTCATCGAATCGGCGTCCGACGGCATATGCGTGGTCATAGACGGCAGGGAGATGTTCCTTGGCAAGCGCAACTATCTCCGCCGCTACCGTTTCGAAGCCCCTTACGACGAATCCGACGCCGCTTTTGAAAAAAAGAACGGCTCCGTGATGTATTTTACCCTCAACGACTCGCTCACCGCCAAAGTTTACGTCAAATATACCTTGAATCCCCAGTTCAACTCGCTTTTAAAAGATTTGTACAAAGCCGGGATGTGCGTGGGCATCAAGACCACCGACCCCAACATAACCACTTCGCTTATCGAACAGTCGGTAAAATACAAAAAAACCCCCATTTCCATATTAAAAGCGGGCGATATCGCCGATATCGAATCGGAAAACAAAAAGACCGATTCCGGCATCGTGGTAAACGCTTCGCTCCACACGTTCCTGAAAATGTTTATCGTTTGCGACAAAATCCGACACGTCACCAAGGCGAACGGGATAATTAACCTGTTAAGCCTCGCGATAGCCTTCTTCGTCGCCTATTTTCTGGCGTTCACCGGGCAGATGCTGGGGCTTCCATCCTGGTACCCCGTGCTGTTCCAGCTTATCTGGCTGGTCCCGGTGGGACTTATCTCGTTCCTTCTTTAATATTTGTTTCATAAATTACGCATATTTTTAGGTAATTTGCACAAATTCGGTATAAATAATTTTATAACTCACCGAAGCCGAAAACACACATTTCCACTTGATAAATTCCCCGGAATAACGTATAATACCTTGATAATGCGTTTCCGTGCGCTTTTTTACGCCAGATGGCAATATACCGACGTAAAAACAAAGACTTTCAACTAAGATGAATACATAAAAGCTAAGGAGAAACTCACATGGCAAAATTCCAGTCCAAACAGATACGAAACATCTGCCTTGTCGGCCACGGCGGCGACGGCAAGACCTCCCTGACCGAAGCTATGCTTTATCTCGCTAAGGTGACCGACCGTCAGGGCAAAACAACCGACGGGAACACGGTATCAGATTTTGACCCGGAGGAAATCGCACGCGGGTTTTCTATTTCAACCTCGCTTTCCAACCTCATCTGGAATGATAAAAAAATAAATATACTCGACACCCCGGGCTACCTCGACTTTGTGGGTGAAGTCAAGCAGGCGCTCGCCGTCACCGGCTCCGCTGTGATCGTGGTGGACGCCAAGTCCGGGCTGAAGGTCGGCACCGAACTGTGCTGGGATTACGCCGGCAAGCTTCCCAAAGCCGTATTCGTCAACAAGATAGACGATGAAAACGCCAACTTTGAAAACGTGTTCAACGGCCTGCGCGACGCCTTCGGCTCCGCCGTTTGCCCGGTGTTCGTGCCCTTCGGCGAAGGCACCCCCGATATGGGCTTTTACAACCTCCTCACGGAAATCGCATACAAATTCGACAAAAACGGCAAGGCTTCCGAATGTGCCCTCCCCGCCGCTTTCGCGGGCAAAATGCAGGAATACCGAGCCATAATAAGCGAATCCCTTGCCGAAACATCCGAAAAACTCATGGAAAAATTCTTCGCCGAAGAACCCTTCACCCATGAGGAGATGGCGAATGCCCTCAACACAGGGCTTTCCACCGGCACCATCGCCCCCGTGTTCGCCGGCTCTTCGACCACATTGGCCGGCATTTCCGCGCTTTTGGACATGATAGCCTCCTCCTTTGTTTCCCCCGCCGAAAGGACGAGCCGCGACGTTATCGACGACAGCGGCAAAAACGCCGAGATCGTGACGGGCGAAGACGGCGAAACCGCGCTTTTCGTGTTCAAGACCTCCGTCGACAACTTCGGCAAAAAATCCTATTTCAAGGTCATGAACGGTACTTTGAAAAAAGATATGATCCTCTTAAACAAAACTTCCGGACAGTCGGAAAAGATCGCCCGCATACTCACCTGCGTGGGCAAGAAAGAAACCGAAGCCGAAGAGCTCGCCTACGGCGACCTCGGCTATACCGTCAAGCTGGTCAACACCAACACCAACGCCACTCTCGCAGCCAACGGCTTCGCGTATAAATTCCCCGAAACCAAATTCCCCTCCCCCTGCCTTTGCATGGCGATAGTACCCAAGGCCAAGGGCGACGAGGACAAAATTTCCTCCGGCATGACCAAGCTTATCGAAGAAGACCGAACCATAAAATACGAAACCAACCCCGAAACCAAGCAGATGTGTCTGTACGGCTTGGGAGAAGCCCATCTTTCGGTGGTCACCTCGCGGCTTAAAGGACGCTTCGGCACCTCCGTCGAGCTGGAAACGGCAAAGGTCCCGTACAGAGAAACCATAAAGAAAAAGGCGCAGGTCGAAGGCAAGCACAAGAAACAATCGGGCGGCCACGGTCAGTACGGTCACGTCAAGATTGAATTTTCACCCGGTGAAAAGGACGAACTGGAATTTACAGAAACCGTGTTCGGCGGAGCGGTCCCCAAGAACTACTTCCCGGCGGTGGAAAAAGGACTTCAGGAATCCATGTCCAAGGGCATTCTCGCCGGCTATCCCGTCATCAGGATGAAAGCCAACCTGTTCGACGGCTCGTATCACCCCGTCGACTCCTCCGAAATGGCGTTCAAGATAGCGGCCAACCTGGCGTTTAAAGAGGGCATGAAGCAGTGCGGCGCCGTGCTGCTCGAGCCTATCGGCATATTGAGAGTCCTCATACCGACTTCTTTTTCCGGCGATATCATGGGCGACCTTCCCAAGCGCCGCGGCAAGATAATGGGCATGGGCGAAGCCGAACGAAAGGGCTACACCGTCATAGAAGCGGAAGTTCCCTCCGCGGAGATGTTGTCCTACGCTGTCCAGCTTAGAGCAATGACACAGGGACGCGGCAGCTATACCTTCGATTTCGCACGGTATGACGAAGCGCCCGCGGAAGTTGCCGCCAAAGTCATAGAATCCGCCAAGAAGGAAGCGGAAGAGGAATAATACGAAACCCTATTAACCAAAATCAGTTTAAATAATATAAATTCGTTTACACCCAATCAAAGCGAGGTAAAATTATGAAAGTTAACACAATCTGCAAGGCGGTATTGCTCGCGCTTATCGCCGCTCTCGTTTTCGGCTTGGTCGCCTGCGCTCCGCAGGGTTCTTTGAAAGACGACGCCCTCGATTCTATCCCAAACCTCGACGAATCGGAACAAACCAGCGAGGACACCTCCTCGGAAGAGGTATCGGTCCCTGAAGGGCAGGCACGCGCTCCGGAGATCACAGACGTTTTTAACGTGACCGCTCAGCAGATCATCGTGACCGGCACCTGTGACGAAGGCTGCTCGGTTACGATAACCGACGGCACCAACGCCGTGACCGTCGGCTCCATCGAGGGACATTTCGTGGCGGAATACAACATATCAACAACCACGTTTTCTATCCTGACCGCCACCGCCCAGTCTGACGAATTACAGGAAAGCGAAATCACCTCGTTCCGTGCCGACTACAACTCCACGGCGATGAAACGCATAGACGGCTTAGGGGTGACCGTGGGGTCGGATTCCCATTTTTATTACGACACCGACCTTTCGTATTATATCGGCAGCTCCACCCTGCTCACCCAGACAAAGCTCAAAGAATTCAAGAGCTTCGTCGACATCAAGGTGCAAAATTTCCGTAAGAGGGCTGAAAACACCGACGTCGAGCTGGTATATGTGCTCATCCCAAACCGTATAACCCTTTATCCGGAATACCTCGCGGAAGGGACCGAAAAGAGCACTTATAAGACTCGCTACGACCAGGTTTCCGAAGCTCTCGGCGAAACCAACGCCGTCTGCATCGACATGAGGGAAGCCTTCCTCGCCGCCAAGGAAAAGGGTGAAAAGATTTATTATGATACCGACAACCACCTGACCGAATACGGCGGATACCTCGTTTATAAGGCCATCTGCGATATGATGTCGCAAAGCTTCCCGGACGCGGCGGCGCGCGACCTTGCGAATGAGTTCACCTCCAAGGACGCCGTCCTAAACGGCGGCAACACCGCCAAGCATCTCGGGCTTGATACCTCCGTCGTAACGGAAAAGACGACACTCTACACACCTAAATTCAATCTGTCCATGGGCAATGAGGACAAAGCCATAACCACCGCGAGCGGGCTTATAAAAAACTTTGTCAAATACGCGGGCGATAACTCCATGCTGCTCGCTTCCGGCAAGGACACCATAGCCGGCCGTCTGCTCTTCGCCACCAACCGTGCGAACCTCCCCTGCGCTCTGATATACAGGGACGACTTCGCCGTAAATTTTTCGGACATTCTCGCCGAAAGGTTCAACAGAGTCTTGCTCGCGCAGACCGGCGACTACACCATCAACATGACCGACGCCCAGCGCTATTACGGCAAGAACCAGGAAACCGGTTCGGACAACACCACCGTCGATTATATCTTCATAATAGTCAGCGAATCCAACCTCGGCGGGATAATCGGCTGAGTTATAACAAAAGGCCCCGTGCCAACGGGGCCTTTTAATTATTTATGGGTTTTAAAGCGTTTCGTTGCCATAATGCGTCGTGATTTACATAATCAGCCTTGGGGCACGGGCTGTCATAACCAAATATAATTATTTATTTTGTCTGTATCTGTCAAAAATTGTAGAAAATTTGATACCAAATTTGCCTTTTTGTGGCTTTTTTCTATTGCATTTTAATTATTGCTGTGGTAAAATGTGGCATACTATTAAGGGAAGGGTAAGGATATGGATAACAATCAAACAAAAGCGAAAGTGATTTTAGTGGATTCGTCGAGCGAATTCCGCGCCCAGTGCGCCGCGCAGCTCAGAAAAAACGGTATAGAAGTGGTGGGGGAGGCCTGCGAGAAAAACGAAGCCTTCGCCAAGATTGCGAGATATAAGCCGCAGGTCGTCATATCCGAGCTTTACATAGGCAAATCCGACGGCGTGCAGCTTATCAGAAACTGCAAGAAACAACTGGGGGATACTTTTCCGGCGTTTATTATGCTTGCCTCGTTCAACAACCAAAATCTCTTTGAGGAATGCTGCGAAGCGGGGGCGGCGTATTGCATGATAAAACCTTTGGACTTCACCTTCCTTGCCGAAAGGGTGATAAGATTGGCAGAAAAGGGCAAAAGACGCGGCGCGGCGGGCGTTCCGGGGGATTTCGACCTTGAAAGTCAGGTGACCAAGATTATTCACCAAATCGGCGTGCCGGCGCATATTAAGGGTTATCAATACCTCCGTACCGCAATAATCATGGCAATAAACGATACGGAT
>CAYOGQ010000108.1:0-6702 GCA_964403645.1 uncultured Ruminococcus sp. | reverse complement strand
GGCGACCAGTTGGAGGAAATAACCAACGGGCATATCAAAAAGCTGACAATCCGCCTGGCGCTGGCGATCGGCATAGGCTTCGCTTCGCTTTTATCCGTAGTTAAAATTTTAACACAGGTAAATATACTTTGGTTCCTTGTGCCGCTGTACGCCGTCGCCGTAGTCATGATAAAATATACTTCCCCGCTTTTCGTCGGTTTGGCATTCGATTCCGGAGGCGTTTCGGGCGGAGCGCTGACCTCCGCGTTCCTCACTCCGCTCACTTTGGGAGTGGCGCAGGGAGTCGCCGCGACGGCGGGCGCGGAAGCCCAGTCGATTTTGGTTAACGGCTTCGGGATAATTGCATTCATATCCGTCACGCCGCTCATTTCGGTGCAGTTTCTTGGAATTGCTTACGAACGACTTCGCAAAAAGCACCAGCGTCTTGTCGGGGAAGAGCAATTCGCCGCTCCGACGCTGCCGGCTCAAACACCCGTACTCACGCCCGTTACCGCTGCGCCGGTTTATGCTGTCGAAACAGTTACAGCCGAAAGCATCCCGACATCAGTAAAAGAATCGCCGGGAATCGCCTTTTGGGTGTTTATCGTCGGACGCAGGCAAAAAAATGCCCTGCTGTCCTCCCTTTTGGAGATGGGCGCGCACCTGACCAGTACGGTTTACGGTCGGGGCACCGTCGAGGCAAGCTATCTGCAAAACGTGCTGGGGCTTGTCCCGGAGGAGCATAAGGTCATGATCATGTGCGTCCTGCCCGAAAATCAATCCGCGAAGGTGACTAAAATGCTGATCGAAAAGTATAAATTTGACCAGCCCAATACCGGCATCGCATTCACCATTTCCGTTGACCATATGTCGTCCTGAAACGGATAAATCAACTATTAAAGAGGTATCGCCATGAATATTAACAAAAACGAAAGCGCAAGCAAGATGAAATCGCTGTTTATCATAATAAACGCCGGACACGCCCACGAGCTGCTGGAGCTGTTGCGCGAAGCGGGCGCGACGGGCGCGACTATCCTCAACACCCGCGGCGAGGAGGGCAAGCACGAATCCTTTATGGGTATCACGATGGATTCCGAAAAGGAGCTGATTGTCTGCGTGGCGGAGGAAGCCACCGCCGAAAAGGCGATAAAGCTGATCGGCGAAAAAATGGGCGTAAACACGCCCGTCCACGGAGTGTGCTTTACAATACCGATAGATAACCTGGTCGGCATAAATATTCCCCTGAATAAACAAGAGGGGAAAAAGGAATAGTGCGAAACTTTCACGAGTGCGGATAGTTGATAGATGAAAGTTTAAAGTAGAAGTTTAAAACCGGCGCGTATCGTTCGCGCCGGTTTTCTTTTGCAAAAAATATGGGTATATCCATATCATCATATAAAACGCCGAATACGATACGCTTAGTCAGAGCGCGGATTGCCGCCGTTCCCGTATTTTACGGCGATATATCCGATAAGACTGCTTTCGGTGTTATCTATACTCCCATTCAACACATTTTCCAGGCAATCGTTTAAAATCACGCCGATTTGTTCGCCCTCGGCGAAACCCATGGAAATGAGCGTTACGCCGTTGACGGCGAGGTCCGACAGTCTGAAGCACTGTTTTTCCGCGATAATACGCTCCGCCGTTCGACTTATCTTTTCAATATCGGAAAGCCGCGAGATATACTTAGGGTTTTGGCTCTGTATATCCGCCTTTTTTAAGTCTAACAGCATATAAAAATTGTTTACGCCGGTTTTGCCTAACGCCTTTTTTACGGACACGGCATCGTTTGAAATCCTCATGTCGTGGTATTTTACCAAAACGCGCACCGTTTCGATGGTTCTGACGTCGAACCGCAGCCTTTTCATTATCGTTTCTGTCATTTCGGCGCCAATTTCCGGGTGACCGTAAAAATGTCCGACTCCCCTGCCGTCCATTGTAAAACAGCGCGGCTTGGCGATATCGTGGAACAGCGCGGCAAGTCGGCGTATAATACGGCGCGGCGAATTATCTATGACGTGCGCGGTATGCTCCCAGACGTCATAACAATGGTAACGGTTATGCTGGTCAAAGCCCACCGCGGCTTGGAATTCCGGGATAACCGCGGTCACCGCGGCAACAGCCGGAGCGAATTCCGCCAACAGCAACCCGCAGCCTTGTCCGGTCAAAAAGTCGCAAAGCTCGGCGTTTTTGCGCTCCCCGGAAACGCGGGACAGCAGCCTTGCATTTTTAAGTATGCTGTCCCCGATGTTTTTACTTATATTAAACCCGTAAACCGAAACGAGCCGTAACGCCCGCATTATACGCAGTGCGTCTTCCCCGAAACGCCTGTCGGGGTCGCCGACGCAGGTAATTATCTTGTTTTTTAAGTCGTTAATCCCGTTATGAAAGTCGATAACGCCGCGGCGGGGATTATATGCCAGCGCATTGACGGTGAAATCGCGTCTTTCGAGGTCCGATCTCAGGTCGGCGTCAAAGCTGACGCTGTCGGGTCGGCGTCCGTCGGAATATTCGCCGTCCCTGCGGAAAGTCGTGACCTCGTAATCTCCGTCGGCGGTGCGCACCGTCAGCGTGCCGTGCTTTAACCCAGTGGGGATGATCGCATATCCTTCAAGGCATTTTATAACCTCGTCCGGCTTCGCGTCGGTGCATATGTCCCAGTCGCGGGGGGCGATGTCGAGCAGGCTGTCCCTGACGCAGCCGCCGACGACATAAGCCTGAAAACCGCTTTTTTCGAGCTTTGATATCAACGAAGCCGCGCCTTCGGGGAGATTAATATGCATTTTTATTTATCTGTTCTCCTTACCGGGATTTTTTGACGTTCAATCAATAGCCCTGCCAATCTTCGTATTTTTCCGGTTTGTCGGTCTTGTCGGCGAAAACCCAGCGGTCCATGAGCATCTCGTTGACGTATTTTATTCGTTCGGGTCCTTCCAAAAGCGAATATATCGTCTCGCGCCGCTTTTTTTCGGTCGTGCTTAATTTGCCGCACCGGTCCAAACCGAACGCATGCGTCAGAGCTTCGCAGAGCAAAGCGGTTTCGGACACGGTGTAAACCTTTGTGCACACTGACGCTTCCCTTGAAACCGCGCGGCAAATGCCGCATTCTTCGTCCCATTCAACCGCTATTTTTTGCTTCTTGTCGGTGCTCACGGAATGAATCATCTGCACCGCGATGCTTTCCGCGCAATTGATGCCGTTTAGGTAAAACAGGCTGTATCCTTCGAACAGCCCGCAATCGATATGTATCAAAACGTACGGATGCATAAACGCCGTCGCCGTCCCTTTCGCTTTTATTATTCATAGAATAATATTCGCGGTGTCCGGCGTTAATGCCCGTAACGTGCTTCGGGCGATAATTTATAAAACGCAAAGTTAAACGATAAACGGCGTTTTATCTTTTTTCCAGACTTGCTGTTTTCGATAAGCCGAAAGCCAAAAATCCTTTATATCTGTATATTTCCGATTTAATTTAATTTTATGTAATGTTTGAACTTATTGTACATATTTTTACGTTTTTATCACCATACTTTGTTGGTTTTTACTCAAATATCGGTGTCATATAATGGTTCAAAATCTACTTTGAATTAAAAGATTACACATGAATAAGCAGTGGTTTAATTTGTTTATACATAAATGTATATAAAATAAACAAACTGATAATTTACATCTTAATCCAATAATGTAATAATAATGACAGAATTAAATATTAAGAAAGAAGGTCATATTATGCGGAATCAAAGCTTAAAAACCCGGTACCCCTCCTTTTACAAGCCGGTTTTCAAGGAAGAAGGTAACTCCGATTCGTATTTCGGAATAGTTGGTTTTGACGCGGACGGCTGTCAAAAATGTATCATGAGAAACCTAATTTGTGACTGTAAACTGCTCTTGAACATCGCCAAGCTCCTTAATGCCAACGGTGTAGCTATGGTTCACGCTGAAGACATAATTTATGATATCCTTTATGAGGAAGCTCCTTCATTTTCGGAAAATATACTGCAAAAGACCCACTCTTGAATCGACTTCGAGCTTTTTATAAATATTTGAAGTGGTTTTCTTGACAGTCCCCTCCGCTATCATTAGCTTGAACGCTATGCGCTTTGTGGAATAGCCTTCGACGATAAGCTTTGCCATTTCCCTTTCACGGGGAGTCAACGTTTTGAAGCTCTGTTCCATATCATGGTCCATTTTGTCATATTCGATTAAAAAGACCAGGTATTCGTCACAGGAATCGGAGGGGACTGCCGCCGAAAAATAGGATATTTCGCCGATTTGAATGGTTCTGCACATAAAAGAACGCTTTTGCAAGCAGGGACCGATCAGTTTTCCCATTATAAGCGCGGTAAAATCCGCTCTTTCAGAAAGGATTCTGAAATTTTTGTTCGCTTTTCTGACAACCAGCTTGCCGCCGTCGCCGCAGCCGTACACCGCCAGATGGATAAACGAATTGAAATTGAAATCACCGGTGTTGATGCTGACGCGGTTTTTCAAAAGTTTGAAGAACAGTTCGTCGCTGAGAACGTAAAAATTAATTAATATATAGGGGGTGGTGTGAAGCAACGGTATGATTTCCAAAAAAAGGCGCGTTTTAACGTCGCCGCGAGCGAAAGTGTCCGGCAGGCGGACGATGGTGTTTTCTCTCAAACTCTTTTTTAAAATCTCCGTCGTTTCCAAAGAGTTGAAATATTGCACCGCGCTGTCGATCGGCTTACCCAAGGATAGCCCGGTCAGTTTTGTCGTCTCGCTCCCGACGCTCGTCACAATCAAACCGTTTTCGGTGCTTTTAAGCAAAACGGAATCTCTGCAACTGTGTTCTCTGACATTAAAATCAATATTTTCCAGTTTGATGTTAACGGAAAAATCATAATCGCCCGTCTCCTCGGTTTTACCGATCGGGGTGCCGACAAACCGTATTGATTTGTTTTTGCAGCTTGCCTCGATAAGCCAAAAGCTCCCGTTTATTTCTTTTATAAAGCTTAAGCAATCATCGGTTTTGCTGATCTCTCTTTTTATCTCATAAATAAAATCAGTAAACCGCACTTCGTAAAGCTTTTCGACTTCCCTGCCTATCACACCGTCGTTCCAGTTTTTAAATTTTAAATATTCGGGAGAAGCCTGTGCCAATATCATGGATGAAGAGAAATTTTGATCTTCCTCTATTGCGAACATGATGTCATGAATCGGTTCCAAGATGAGTCCTCCAAGCAAATCTTAAATAAAAAAATTGCGCAACCTAATATAACACATTTTTAACATTTTTGCAACAAAAATCGTCACGATAATCAGCTTATCGGACGATTATTTATATTATGTTCATGCTTTATTAACATTAAATTTGTGTATTATATCTAAAATAATATGTGGGAAATTTATTGACATTCATTTAGTCCTGTGCTAAAATTATTATGCGTTAAATCGAAACAAAAATTGAATATATCGCGGAACGGTTCCGGAATTTTATTTCCGGATCAGGGGGAAGTCCGGTGGAATTCCGGCGCAACCGCCATTACCGTAATTGAACATTCTCTTAATCAGGGAAGCTTCATAAGTCGGAATACCTGCCGTACCGCGCGGTCGCCGGTTTTTTGCCGGATCATTTTTGGGTATGAAAAGTGCAGCCGTTTTATGCGTTCCGCCGAACGACAGGATGTTGTTGATTTATCGGTTTGCGTCGCCGTGCGGAGTTCATATCACAGTTGCGCTTTTTACCTTATACGGTAATAAAGCGTTTTTATTTTTAAGGGAGAGATGCCGTATGGCAGAACATAAATACAACAGGGAAATATGTGTCGCCCTGCTTCAATCCAAGCAGGCACAGCTATCGGCCGAGGGAGAAAAACGATATCCGGCGCGGAGCGACTTTACCGGCGAGGAAGTCGTCGCAATCAAGGCATTCTTGGGTCCCTGGCCCAGAGCGCTCGAAGCCGCCGCTTTGAAGCCGCCGCGAAACGGCGACAGATTACTGTTAAACCGCGAAAAACGAATACGGTCTAAACGCGCCCGCAACAAATTGCACAGTGCGCTTGAAGAAAACAAAAACTTAAAATAAAACGAAATATGTTAAAGGATTTTAAAATGAAAAAAACAATCGCGCTTTTAACCCTGACACTGGCTCTGATAATAACTCTGGCGGCGTCCCTCACCGACATACGCGTTTTTTCCGCCGACGAAACCTCGACGGCAAAGGTTTATGTCACCATCGCAAAAGGCTCGCTCGTAGTTACGCTGAAAGAGATAACCGTCGCCGACGCCGACGGGGACGGCGCGCTCACCGTAAACGACGCGTTATACCTCGCCCACGAATCGGCTTACGAAGGCGGCGCCGACGCCGGTTACGCTTATGAAAAAACCGAATACGGCATTTCGCTTACCAAGCTCTGGGGCGTCGAAAACGGCGGAGGCTATGGGTATTATGTCAACAACGCCATGGCGATGAACCTCGCCGAAACCGTCGGGGACGGCGACTATGTCAGCGCTTTCGTATATGCCGACACCGAGACTTTTTCCGATGTCTATTGCTATTTTGACGTCGGTTTTATCAGCGCGTCCGCCGGAGAGGAAATACCTCTCACCCTTTACGCGGCGGGATTGGACGAAAACTGGGCGCCCGTACAGCTTACGGTCGAAAACGCCGTTATCACCGTCGACGGCAATGCTACCGAATATAAAACCGACGCCGAGGGTAGGACGCTTATCACTCTGGACAAAGCCGGAAGCTATTTG
>CAYOGQ010000107.1:0-6909 GCA_964403645.1 uncultured Ruminococcus sp. | reverse complement strand
ATATATACATGGGTATGGCTGTTTACAAGCCCGGGGATGGCGAAAAGGCCGTCCCCTTTTATCGTTTTATCGGGCAAAAACCCCAAAGGAATATCTCCCACGGCGACTATCAAGGCGTTTTCGATACAAATGTCGGTTTTCACCGCCGCATATTTGCCTTTTCCGCGCCGCAGGGCGGCGGTCACGTTTTTTATAAGCAGGTTCATAATCATTCTCCCATGGATTATATTATATACCCCGCAGTTAAAAAGTCAACTTTAAAAGATATGATAACCCCGATATAGGAGAGTAAGCATTGATATTTTGTTGAACGGCATAAAGCAAAAAAACTGAGCATCAAATCTTTACGGCTCTTTTTTTGAATTTTTGCAATAACGCTTGACAATAATTTCATAATGTGTTATTATGAGAACAGATAGAGGCGCGTTTCGCGATGAGTACCCGGCATATATGGGCCGCAGCCCTGCCGGCAAAAGGCGCGGACGCCGAAGACGGAATTTCCTGCGGAATTTTCCGTTCTGGGCGACGGTATAACATACCGGCGACTGTCGCAGACAAAATGCGGAGAGCTATCATAAATCGACAATGCCAATAATTATTGTATTGTGTTTATGGTGGCCGTTCCAGACGGCTTTTTTTGTTATTCATAACGCTAATCTAAAACATTTAAGACTGGAAAAGTATCGTTATGGGACTTAGGGAAAGGATTTTAAAATGAAAAAGAAACAAGTTTTTAAGGGCGCAGCCACCGCGCTCATCACCCCGTTCGACGAAAACGGGATCGACTACGCCGCGTTCGGAGGTATCATTGACCGGCAGCTGATGGCCGGCATAGATGCGTTGGTCGTGTGCGGCACCACCGGCGAAGCTTCGACGCTCACCGACGACGAGCACCGCGAAGCCATTGCTTTCGTCGTCAACCGCGTGGCGGGCAGGGTACCCGTCATCGCCGGCACCGGTTCCAACGACACAGCTTACGCTCTCGACCTGACTAAGAGCGCCTGCGATTACGGCGCCGACGCCGTCCTCGTGGTGACGCCATATTATAACAAATGCACTCAAAAGGGGCTTATCGCCCTTTATACAGCCGTCGCCGACGTTTCGTCGGTACCGGTGATCATCTATAACGTGCCGTCGCGGACGGGCATAAACGTGGAGCCGAAAACCTACGCGGCGCTGGCGGAACACCCCAACATCGTTGCGTTTAAAGAAGCCAACGGCAATATCTCCAAGATCGTCGAAACCATGTCGTATGTGAACGGCAAGCTGGATATGTATTCAGGCAACGACGACCAGATCTTGCCGCTGCTCGCTTTGGGCGGGAGCGGGGTCATATCGGTGCTTTCCAACATAATGCCCGCCGAGACTAAGCGGATTTGCAAGGAATTTTTCGCCGGGAACGTTCAAAACGCCGCAGCGTTGCAATTTCAATATCATTCGATAATCGACGCGCTGTTTTGCGAAGTAAACCCTATCCCGATAAAAGCGGCTATGAGCGAACTGGGCTGGTGTAAGGATATAATCCGCCTGCCGCTCACCGTAATGGAGGACATAAACCGCGAAAAACTCATATCACTGATGAAAGGACACAGACTATTATGAAGATAATTTTAAACGGCGCTCTCGGGCGCATGGGGAAAGAAATCGAAAGCCTTATTAAAAAGGGTTATAAGGACGTGACCTTCGCGGCGCGGTGCGACCAAGGCTCCGAAATACCAGATGTCTACACCCGTCTTACCGATATCGGGGAAAGCGCGGACGCGATAGTGGATTTTTCCCATCACTCGGCGGCTGAGGAGCTTTGCGGCTACGCGCTGGCGAGGAATATACCCCTTGTCATAGCGACGACAGGACAGACCGAAGCCGAAAAAGCGATTATAACCGCCACTTCGAGAGCGATACCCATATTCTTTTCGCCCAATATGTCGGTGGGTGTGGCATTCCTCAACGCGGTGGTGAGGAAAGCGGCGGAGTTCTTCTCTGACGCCGATGTGGAAATTGTCGAACGCCACCACAACAAGAAGCTCGACGCCCCAAGCGGCACGGCGAAGCTGCTCGCGGCGACGGTTCAATCCGTCACCGGTGGTGAAATCTTTGCCGGCAGGAAAGGCGTTTGCCCCCGTAAGCCGGGGGAAATAGGCATATCTTCGGTGCGCGGCGGAAACGTCAACGGACTGCATGAAGTCACCTTCTACGCCGCCAGCGAGACCTTCACACTTATCCACGCCGCCGAAAACCGCGGTATGTTTGCCGAAGGCGCGCTAACCGCCGCGCTTTTCATCAGAACTCAAAAGCCGGGGCTTTACACCACGGCGGATTTGTTCGGTAATATGTCATGAAAATAAATTTTGTCAAAATGCACGGCACGGGCAACGACTATATTTATATCGACTGCTTTAAGCAGACCGTGAGCGACCCCGCCGCTCTTGCCGTCGCGATGTCGCCCCGGCGTTTTTCGGTCGGCAGCGACGGCGTCATACTGGTGATGCCCTCTGAGATAGCCGACGGCAGGATGCGGATGTTCAACGCCGACGGCAGCGAGGGCAGGATGTGCGGCAACGGCATACGCTGCGTCGCCAAGTTTTTATACGACGAAGGCCATGTTAAAAAAGAAAGCTTAAAAATCGAAACCGCTTCCGGCGTCAAAAATCTTCGACTTTTGATAAAAGGCGGCGAATGCGTCGGAGCTTCGGTGGACATGGGGACGGCTTCCTTCGAGCCGAACGATATCCCCATCGCAAGTAAAAATCCCCTGACAGAGCATAAAATCGGCGAGTTTAATTATACCTGCGTTTCTATGGGGAACCCGCACGCTGCGGCGTTTGTTAAAAGCCTCGAAAACCTGGATATCGAAACGCCGGGAAAAGCTTTGCAGTCATCGCCGCTTTTCCCGGAAAGCGTGAACGCGGAATTTTGCGAACTGACCGATTTCGGCATGAAGATGCGCGTTTGGGAACGCGGCTCGGGCGAGACGCTCGCCTGCGGCACGGGCGCCTGCGCCTCGGTCGCGGCGGCGGTCAAAACCGGAAGAATAAAAACCGGAAAAGAGGTTAAGGTTGCTCTGCGCGGCGGCGACCTCTATATCGTCTGCGGGAACGACTACCGCATTACCATGACCGGCGAAGCGAAACGAATTTACGGAGGAATCTATGAGCTTAAACAATAATATAAATTTCGGCTTAAAGATAAATATTAATGAAAATTATAAATATCTCAAACCGAGCTATTTGTTTTCGGATATCGGCAAGCGCGTGAGAGCGTTTGCCGGCGCTCACCCGGAAGCTGATATAATCAGGCTCGGCATAGGCGACGTCACCCTTCCGCTCCCCGCCGCCGCGGTTTCCGCAATGGAGAGCGCGGCGCGAGAAATGGGAAAAGCCGAAACCTTCCGCGGCTACCCGCCCGAATACGGCTTTGACTTTTTAAAGGACGCGATCATAAAAAGATACTCCGCGCACGGCGTTGACCTCGGTAAAAACGAGGTGTTCGTCTCCGACGGCGCCAAAAGCGATTTGGGTAATATCACCGATATTTTCGGCGATACCCCCGTCTGCATTCCCGATCCGGTTTACCCGGTTTACGTTGATTCCAACGTGATGGACGGCAGAAGAACCGTATTTGTTAAAGGCGACGCCGAAAACGCTTTTTTGCCCCTGCCGGACGAATCCGGCTTGGAAAAACGCCCTTTCATTATTTATTTGTGTTCCCCCAACAACCCCACTGGCGCGGTTTACGGACGCGACGGGCTTAAAAAATGGGTGGATTTCGCTCTTGAAACCGGATCGCTCATAATTTTCGACGCCGCCTACGAGGCGTTCATACAGGGCGACGAATTCCCTCGTTCGATTTACGAGATCGAAAACGCCAGGTATTGCGCCGTTGAAATTTGTTCTTTTTCCAAGTTCGCGGGCTTTACCGGCACGCGCTGCGCGTGGTCGGTTTTCCCGGAGGAATTGAAACGCGGCGACATGAGTCTCGGCTTTTTGTGGTCGAGAAGACAGGCGACCAAGTTCAACGGCGTTTCGTATATCGTCCAGCGCGGCGCGGAGGCATCGCTTTCCGAAGAAGGAACGGCGCAATGCATGGCGAATATCGCCTATTACCGGCGCAACGCGCAAATTCTCGCGGCTTGCCTGAAAAAAGCCGGCGTCTGGTTCACCGGCGGAAAGCACTCCCCATACCTTTGGCTGAAATGCCCGAACAATGTCGGTTCGTGGGAATTTTTCGATATGCTTCTGAATAATGCGTACCTCGTCGGCACGCCCGGCGAAGGTTTCGGCGAATGCGGCAAAGGCTTTTTCCGCTTGACCTCGTTCGGCTCGTATGAAAAAACGCTGGAGGCCGCCGTCAGGCTTGAAAAGTTTTTCAGGGAAAGCTAAACGTTTCAGATAATAACACACAAGGCGGTTTAACCATGTTATACAAAAACCTCGGCATTGACCAAAAAGGTCACCTCACAATAAGCGGAACGGACGCGGTATCGCTTGCCGCCGAATTCGGAACTCCGCTTTATGTCCTCGACGAAGATATTATTCGGGAAAATGCATCCTCTTATATTTCGTCTTTAAAAAAGTACGCGCCCGAAGGCTCCATGCCCTTTTTCGCCTCCAAAGCCTGTTCTTTCAGGGAGCTTTACCGCGTCATCGGCGCGGAGGGCATGGGCGCCGACCTCGTTTCTCCGGGGGAAATTTACACCGCGCTTTCGGTCGGTTTTGATATGAAAAAGACGATTTTCCACGGTAACAACAAAACCGACGCCGATATCGCTTACGCCATGCAGTCCGGCATCGGCTTTTTCGCCGTCGATACCTTTGAGGAACTGGAAGCCGCCGACCGCATTGCGGGCGAGCTGGGCGTTCGGCAGGATATCCTGCTGCGCGTCTCCCCGGGTATCGACGCCCACACCCACAAAGCGGTTTCCACCGGGAATATCGATTCGAAATTCGGCTTCCCCGTTTTTTCCGGCGACGCGGCGCACGCGGCGAAACTGACGCTTTCCAAAAAGAACCTCCGCCTGGCGGGCGTCCACTGCCATATAGGCTCGCAAATCACGGATATCAAGCCTTTCCTCGAAACCGCCGACGTCATGTTGAATTTTATCAAAAACACCGCCGTACCGATGAAAATATTAAACCTCGGCGGCGGCTTCGGCGTCGCCTATGCGGACGGCGAGGCTTCGCTCGATATAGCCGAAGGCACGGAAATCCTCTGCGGGCATATTAAAAACAAATGTGCTGAGTTGGGCATCGCTATGCCGAAGCTGTTCATGGAGCCGGGCAGGTCGATCGTCGCCGACGCCGGAACCACCCTTTACACGGCGGGTTCGGTCAAGGTGATACCGGGAGTAAAAAATTATGTTTCCATCGACGGCGGCATGACCGACAATCCCCGGTTCGCGCTCTATAAATCGGTTTACACCTGCGTTTTGGCGAACCGGATGAACGACGACGCCGATTTTGTCTGCTCGATTGCCGGTCGCTGCTGCGAGAGCGGCGACTTGATACAGGAGGGCGTCAAGCTGCCCAAGCCGGTCCGCGGGGATATCGTGGCGGTGCTTTGTACGGGCGCTTACAATTTTTCCATGTCGTCCAATTATAACCGTCTCTGCCGCCCCGCGACGGTGATGCTGCGCGGCGGCGTTCCCCGCGTGGTCATAAAAAGAGAGGATTTCGGGCACCTGACAGCGTTGGAAATTTAACGTTATTAACAGAGTGCGGAGCATTTATCAGCCCCGCGCTTTTGTTTTATGTTAAAATGACCATACTTTTATGTATGCCGCGCATGTTTTTGCCATTTAAAATATTGACAAAATCCCGCTTTGGTGTAAAATAGATTGTATGTATTTATTTTAGGAAGGGTTTTATATGAAAAATATACCCGAATATTTCGGCTGCATGGCGTTCGGCGACGCCGCGATGAGGGAGAGACTGGACCCCGAAGTTTATGAAGCGTTTAAAAAGACCGCCGTCGAAGGCCGCCCGCTCAAAATAAGCATAGCGAACCCCATTGCCGCCGCCATGAAGGACTGGGCGGTCGAAAGGGGCGCCACCCATTTTACCCACTGGTTCCAGCCCATGACCGGCGTCACCGCCGAAAAACACGATTCGTTCCTCACGCCGAAACCCGACGGCTCCGCCATAATGGAGTTTTCCGGCAGAGAGCTTATCTCCGGAGAATCCGACGCGTCCTCATTCCCTTCCGGGGGACTGCGCGCCACCTTCGAGGCGAGGGGCTACACCGCATGGGATCCGACCTCCAACGCTTTCGTCAAGGACAACGTTCTGTGCATACCCACGGCGTTCTGCTCCTACGGCGGGCTGGCGCTCGATAAAAAAACCCCGCTTTTACGCTCGATGGAGGCGTTAAACCGTCAGGCGCTGCGGATACTCAGACTTTTCGGAAATACCGAGGTTGTTTTCGTGGTACCCAACGCGGGCGCGGAGCAGGAATACTTTTTGATAGACAAAGACCTGTACCGCCGCAGAGAAGACCTCATCTTCACCGGCAGGACGCTCTTCGGCGCCATGCCGCCCAAGGGGCAGGAGCTGGACGACCACTACTACGGCGCGATTAACCAGCGCGTTTCGGCGTATTTTAAAGAATTGGACGAAGAATTGTGGAAGCTCGGCATCCCCGTGCGCACCGAGCACAACGAGGTCGCCCCCTCTCAGCATGAACTGGCGCCGGTTTATACCAAAACCAACGTCGCCACCGACCAGAACCAGCTCACCATGGAAATAATGCAGAACGTGGCAAAACGCAACGGCCTGGTCTGCCTGCTGCACGAAAAACCCTTCCGCTGTTTTAACGGTTCGGGCAAGCACAACAACTGGTCGATTTCCACCGACAAGGGCGTCAATCTTTTCCTCCCCGGCGACACCCCGCACGACAACGCCCAGTTCCTGCTGT
>CAYOGQ010000106.1:0-6911 GCA_964403645.1 uncultured Ruminococcus sp. | reverse complement strand
TTCCGTTTTGTTCGGAATCCGCATAGTACCATTTTCCGCCGGCGTAAGCAAATCCGGAATAAACCTTTCTCCAGGCCGCGGAGTCATACGCGGCGGATGAACAGGATACACCGCACTCGATGTCACCGTATATGACGCCCGCTTTGGCGGAGCTGATTAAAAATGTGTTTAGGTGGATCATCCCGGCTCCCACGCCTTCGCCGCCCTGCGCCGCGTCGAAATAGTGCCAGTTCCCGTTAATTTGAACGGCGTTAAAATAATATTGCCCCGTGTGGGCGTATTCGACCGCGACGCCGAGCCTTCCCAATAAATAATAAGAAAGCTTGGCGTAAGCAAGTGAGGAACCGGAACCGTTTTTCATCAGAGCATACGCGTCATCGTTCGGAGAATCCTCATCATAGACATATTGTCGCGCGAGATATTCGTAAACGAACAGCGCTTTTTCAAAATCGCTCCAGGAACGTTCCGATTTTGACAGTATTGCGCCCGCGTATTTTAAGAAATCGGTTTTTATGGAAGGTATGGAACTTTTTGTGTATATGTATGACGGGCTAATAATGACTATTTTACCGTTGCTGGCGGTGGTGTTCCCTTTGCCGTCGAAATAGAAAAACCGGGGGTTTTTCATTACCACTTCCCTGACGATATCGCTTATCTCGCCGACGGTAAACTGTGCGTAATCTGATATATCGATATCCGTCGCCAGATTTTCAACGCCCGACTTTATCATTTCATAGACCATAATTTTAGCGTCGTCTTTTGATACCGAAACCTCGGCGGCAGAGACGGAAAACGGTACCGCGATCAAAGAGAGTGCCGCTGTTATCGCGGCAAGCGCAAGTGAAACAAACCTTTTTATTTGTATAAACATTACACTAACCTCCTTTATTACAACACGATACGATAACTATATCATAAAGAAACATTTAAATCAATAAAATGTCAAAAAAATATGAACAAAAGAATAAATCCGGGCGGATTTTGTCCGCCCGGACATATTTGATATGCATATACGTTATACGTTAAAACGTTTAGTTTTATCTTCCGCCGCCGCAGCAACCGCCGCGGTCGCGGTCACGGTCGCGGTCGTGGTCCTCGTGGAGAGGTTCCGCGTAAGGGAAGAATTCCCCTATGGGGAAGTTCAGCTTCCCGAACACGGAGCAGGGGTCCGTGCAGCCGTGAGGAGTGGATTCCTTCTCCGGCAGACAGAAATTGCAAGCGGGGAGCACGAGCTGGACTAAGCGCTCCATGCGTATGATGGTGAACATTCCGATTGTGACGTACACCCTCTTGGAACCTATGTCGTCGGTAAAATTGCCTTCGAAAATATCTCTTATGTCTTCGGGGATCGCATCGACTGAAATGCAGCAGTTGCCGAAAGGATGGCATCTCTCCCTGACCTTGGTATCCAGGCAGACGGGGTCCGCCACTTCCACGGTCACGGTGGGGAGAGTAGGCTCCACTTTGCATCTCAGATCCTTGGGCGTGGGGCAAAACGTGTTGTGGTGGGGATCCGATGTAAATACCGAGACATTTTTTTCGGAGCCGAAAAGTATAATCTTCTTGTCGAAAACGGCAAGGCCCTTGACATACTCCGTCTTGCCCATGCAAAGGCAACATTCAAGTGTCACGCAGAAATAGAAACGGATCATAACCTGATAAAATCCCCTGTTGAACGGGATAGGATCAAGGCTGATATGGGTATTGATTACTTCGACTCCTTTGCAGCGGATAGCGGTGGCTCTGTCTACTATCTCCTGAGAGCATTCGCAGAAATGGACTCTGATGTCCTCCAGACAATCCTTATCTCTCGCGGAATCAAATATCTTGTTCACGCTGATGCAGCAAAGCGGGTCGGAGGGCTTCCCGCAAAAAGGGCGGGGCGGGGTTTTGTCGACCATATATATATTCCTCCTAAGAATGATGTGCGGAAAATTCCTCTTCCTTGTAACAGCTTATGCCGCGGCGTTAAATATGTGAAAATTTTGTAGAAAGAAAGCGCAAGACGTAAAACCTCACCGCTCCGGCATAAACGCCAAGCAGATTTTTACGTTCAAGCGCTTATAATCTTTAATTCGATAAAAAACGGCGCGTCGCGCCTTGCGTGTTACGGCTTTACCGTTTCCCAGACAATCACCCAATATTTTTTAATGTTTAACTTTTTCAACGCTTCATACCTGTGGTTGCCGTCGTTTAATTCATATGCGCCGTCGTTGTAATTTACGATGAGAGGAGGCATGTCCCAGATGCCTGTTTTAAATCTGCCAATTATCGCATTTACTCGCGCGTCAAAGCCGGAACGCGGGATTTGAAACTTTATGCCGTCCTCCGGACCGCAGCATCTTTCGAACAAACCTAAATCCATCAGGTGCGGCGCGCGGTATTTACGCGGTTCAAGTTTCAATCCTTCGGAAAAAGGGACATTATTGCCCTCGTTGCATAAAAATGTATGCACCCATTCTTCCAATCTGCCGCTGTTTGAAAATTCGGCAGCGGAAGCGGTCGTTGGTTCGTATTTCATATAAATTTCCTTTAAAAATTATTTAAAATCGCGCTGCCTGGCGGTTTCATAAAGCAGCACCGTCGCCGCGCAGCTTACGTTAAAAGATGAAGCGGAAGAGAGAGCGTTCATCGGTATTGTCGCCTCGACGTCGCATATATCGTACAGATGCCGGTTCAACCCGTCCGTTTCGCTGCCTATTAAAAATAAAACGGGTTTGGTCAGGTCGATACTGTTTATGCTTTCCCGGTTGTGCGAAGTCGTGGCGATGATTTTAAAATTATTAAATTTTTCTTTCAAGCTTTTTAAATAAGCGTCTATTTCGGCGTTTTCCGACAGTCTGACAAACGGGACTTTGAAAAACGAACCCATAGACGAGCCGACGACGTCGGGGTCGTAAATATCGACGGAGTGACCCGTTACGATCAGCGCGTCGACGCCGAAAGCGTCGCAGGAGCGCAAAAGCGTCCCCAAATTCCCTTTATTGGACGGCCTGTCGAACAGAACGACGACAGGGTTTTCGGAAAAGCCCACCTCCTGCCGCTCGTCCTTCATCCGAATTATCGCCAATAATTCCGAAGTGTCGGTTTTGCCGCTCAGTTCGCTCATCAGCACCCCGGTGAGTTCATAGTTGATTTTTGCGGGTATGGTGGTCAACAGGTTTTTCGCCCAGGAGGACAGGGGCTTTTCGCCGGAATAGATGAACGAGTTGATTTGCCAGCCGTTTTTCACCGCTTCGTTGATATTGCGGACGCCTTCCGCCAAAAACTCCCCGTATTTGTACCGTTTGTTTCGGTTGGTCTTTAATACTTCGAATTTTTGATATGTCGCGTCCTTGGAGTATATTTTTTTTATGTTCATTGTTTATCACTTTTTTCACAAAAACTTTGTTTTCGGTCAATTATAGCAGAAAATCGATTTAAAAGCAATAATTTCCGAATAAAACAGGCGCGCCTGCTTTGCTCGGTTTTTATAATAAGGTTGAAAATTGTGCGAAAAATATTATAATTATTTACAGTCAAGTCCGAACCCGGCTGATGAATAAGCGACTATACTGTCGAACCGGTTCAATAAATAAAAAAAGCGGGATGTGAAATGCAAAAGGATGAATTATTGCAATATTACGGTTATCTCAGCAGGTTAGCGTCGTCCAAATGCGGTTCACAGCCCGACGCCGAAGACTTTGTCTCAGAAACAATGCTCGCCGCGTTTGCGTATTTACACAAAGGCAACGATATCGAATATCCCAAAACTTGGCTTTCAAATACTTTAATACATAAAATCAACAGCAGTTTGCGTAAAAAGTACAGAAGCCCGTTCACCGTGAACCTTGATTTGTTGGCCGATATACCGGAAAATACGCACGGCGAAACGCCGTATTCCGAAACCGACGAAGCGGCGGATGTTCGCCGCGAGCTTATTTATCTTGCAAAGACGACGCGCGAAGCAGTGATCCGGCATTATTTTAACAATCAAAGCGTCGCGGATATCGCGCGAATGCTCAAAATTCCGGAAGGCACGGTAAAAAGCCGCCTTTATTCGGGGCGAAACCAAATTAAGAAAGGACTTAAACGCGTGGAAACAAAGATAAATCATTTGCCCGGATGCTTGAATATATCTTTCAGCGGTTCCGGCGGGTCGGATAATAGGCCCATGTCGCTTGCGGAGGGTGATCTGATCGCGCAAAATCTGCTCGCTCTCGCATATGAAAAACCGTTGAAAATTGACGAGCTTGCGAATATTATAGGAATACCTACGGCGTATATCGAACCTATCATCGAACGGTTGGCAGACGGTGAATTAATGGCGCGCACGGGCGCCGATAAATTTTATACGGATTTTATAATATACAAACCGGAAGATATTATCGCACCTTTCGAAGCGCAAAAAGAATTTGTCGATACTCATTTTAACATTTTTTGGAGTGCGATGTCACAGACCATTCAAAGCGTGAATTCGCTTGTGAACAGCCGGAAGCTCAATAAACGTCAGCTTAAAAAGCTTGAGCGTTATGCCGTGATGCGGGTGCTTCAGAATTTTGAAATCGAAGGCAGCCGGAAGGGCATTCCTCAAAGCCCCCCGCGCAGGGACGGCGGAGCTTGGACGGCTATGGGACATTATTTCCCCGCGGGGTATGACGCGGAAAAATATAATTCCGTATGCCAATATTTGATTAACGGCGGTCACAGGACGAGCGAAGTCAGGGATTATTTAGGCGCGGCGCAGCTTATTTTGTGTGAATTTGACACGACGCTTTGGGACAGCCCGCACAGGTTTGCCGCCTGCGGCTATGAAAATTATTTTAACGGTATCATAAATCTGTTGTGGTGCGTGCATAAAAATGGCGACCCGAACAATAACGGCATTAAAAACACCGTTATCGAAAAAATACCAGAATTTAAAACATTGGGTTTGCTTACGGACGAGAACGGAAAGCTTGCGGTGGATATTCCGGTAATGAGCAAGGCTGAAAACACTGAGCTTACGGCGATAATCAAACATAATCAAGAGATTTTAATAACCGAGTTGAGCGATAGTTATCAAAAATTTTTAAAAGGGTCGGCGATATCCGTACCGCAGCATCTGAAAAGCGTCCCGGAATTTCTTCGTTATTCGCCCGCGACAAGGTGTATCGCAATGTCCGCAGTCCGTGAAGCGTATGAAAAAAAGCTTCATCTGCACGATGTGGATTATTGTTGCCCGCCGGTTATACTCATATATGACGAATAAATCAAAACATAACTTCGATATAAATTTTTACTTACGCAAAATATATCGTCAGGCTTTTGTAACGAGCTTCGCGAACTCCGTCCGCTCGTCCAATCCACCCGCTAAGGCGCCCCGACAAACAACAAAGCCATCCTTGCGGCAGATGTTCGATGGGAAGGTGGATTCGCCATTACAAAAGCCTGACGCCGTCAGGCTTTTGTAACGAGCTTCGCGAACTCCGTCCGCTCGTCCAATCCACCCGCTAAGGCGCCCCGACAAACAACAAAGCCATCCTTTCGGATGGCTTTGTTATTTGGCTTGTGCATCGAAAAAAGATGCCATCGTAAAATCCCTGAAACCGCCTGTGTTAAAAGGGAAAATCGACTTTTTTAATTACTCGGCGAATACTCTTTTCACTTCAAAACTCAGTACTTGGTGAAGATAGAGTGCGTCATAAAAAGATGCCACTTTTCACTTTTGATGAGGTGGGCCGCTCAGAGCAGCTTGACCTCATTTTCTTTTACCAAACGCAGTATGGAATCAGCTCGTCCCGTTTTTCATACGGAAGATTCAGAAATTAGTATCCTTGTTCTAATAATCTGCCTTGTCCCTTTAGCTGAGCTTCTTTTTCCGAAAAACCAAATTTAGCGCAAAGCTTTGCTCTGAGACGATAATCGCATTTGTTATAGGATAAATAATATGATACTATCGAGCTAAGTATACATGATGCGAACCTTGTGTTCTTTGAATTATCAAGATCTTCTTTCAGCTTCGTAATTTCTTGAAAATCAACCGTTTTTAAGCAATTGACTTTTAAATCCATAAGAATCAATTTAGCGGATATAGTGTTTTCTTTTAACAGAGCTTCTTTCGCTGCAGGTAATAAATATGGGCTATTAAGAGAAACTGCCACTTTATTTATCATACCTCGAACCATACCAGAAACAAGCACATCCAACAATTTTTTTGTCGCTGATTCAATGTCTTCACGGCGATATGCTTTATTCTCTTTTTTTGCTCGTTCGACTATAAATTCTACTAAGCTATTCTGAAGATAACCCATAGTGCCTATTATAGCTTTTACTGAGCGCATACCAAGTTTATGTATTTCGTCAATAATATTGACTTTCAAAGTCCCGTCTATGTCTCCTGGATAATTCTGAAGTATTTGACCCAAGACATCCAAAGTTTTAAACGAAGCTGATATTGCTGCCAAGTCTTTCTCAGTGTCCGATAATTCGTCATCTATAACGCTGGAATCGTCGGTTACAGTACCATCATTAATACCTGCATCATCGAGTCTTGTGAGCTTATCATTTTTATTACATTCCACATCGGAATCAGCACCGATAACATTAGGTATGAGAGCCTTAATAGCTGTAGAAATATCTGAAAGAACAGAATCGGCAGCTTTAAAATCGAATAATTGAAATTTGTCCAAAGTTACATATGCATTCAGTAAAACCGCTTCGATAACTCTTGTGTTGTTCGCAAAGTGGCACACAAAGATCATGATATTGCCATAGTCTTCGATATAAAGCTTTGAACTCATTTCATCGATGATTGTTGTGACATCCTCGTCATTTAGGTGATACGCAATATAGTGACCCGAAAAATAGTAGAAAATATATGGATACTTGAACTTGTATAAACTACCCTCGCTGACATCATTATAAAAAATTTTCGCCTTAATCATCTTCCT
>CAYOGQ010000105.1:0-6970 GCA_964403645.1 uncultured Ruminococcus sp. | reverse complement strand
CATTGACATTAAAAAAACGAACGATGCCGAGGTGCAGATATTGTTGAGCATTGTCGGAAATCCGATTTTTAACATAAGCTTCAGCTTTTCGGAACTTACCTTGAAAGATAAAAACTTGAAGTCAAATATAAAATCGTGTTTTACGAGATAGACGGCCAAAAGTATCACCGAAATTGCCTGGGAAATAATTGTCGCAAAAGCCGCTCCGAACGCGCCCCAACCGAAAGGGACAATGAACAATAAATCCAAAACCACGTTAATGGACGCGGCGATGGCGACGAATATCATGGGATGCTTGGAATCGCCAAGACCCCTGAGCACGCCCGCGAGCGCGTTGTAAGAGAACACGAAAACCGTACCGGACATAACCGTGACAAAGTATATAACGGCGTCTTTCATGCTTGCTTTGTCCACACGCATCATCGTAAGGAGAGGTTTGGCTATAAAGGGAGATATCGCGGTGAGCGTAACGGCTATGAACATCAGCACGGTAAACATCGTGCCTATGGTGGATTTGAGTTCTTTTTTATTGCCGCTGCCGAGATATTGCCCGATCAGCACCGTCCCGCCGAGAGATAAACCTATGACGGCGTTAGTGAATAGCATGGTGAGCTGTGTGGCGTTGGAAACGCCGTTTAAACAGGCGGGGGATGTAAAATTGCCTATGATAACCATGTCCGCGACGCTGTACAGGGACTGTATTAAATTCGATAAAACGAAGGGGAGCGAAAACATCAATAGCTTCTTCGCCACGCTCCCTTGGGTCAGATCTTTTTCAAAATTCGGCATACGTCACCTTTTAATATTTATTGAGTATATTATAACAGTCCACGGAACGATTATGAATAGTGATAATCAACATTTTTTGCGATTTAATTTACTTATTATTATAAGTACCGCTATTGACAAAACCGCGGTTTTGGCTTAATATATTGAGCGTCGCGTCATATCATGCGTTCGCGCGGAGGAAATATGTTATATACGTTTGCACAATGCGTCGGTTTTTTGGGGACGGCAATTTTGTTTGTCTCATACCAAATGCCGGTTAAAAAGAATATACTGCTGATGCAGATAATATCCGCTTCGGTGTTTTCCGTTCATTACCTTTTGCTCGGCTCTTTCACCGGCAGTTATACCGGGATGGTTATGAACATTATCGGAGTATTCAGGACGCTTTTGTTCTATTTTGAGGATAAAAAGTGGTTCAAACGCTACGCGTTCACGGCTTTTTTCCTCGCGGTGATAATATACATAGGAATAGACAGCTGGAAGAATATATTTTCGCTGTTTCCCATATTGGGAATGGTGGATTCCACAATCTGCCTGAACATTAAAAAAGAGAAATGGTTTAGGATATGTAATTTCCCGGGTTCCCCGCTGTGGCTGATATACGGTATATACTCGCATAGCTATTCGGGCATTATCGGGGAAATTATAACGATGACTTCTATAATTATCGCCATTATCAGATACGACGTGTTAAAGCAAGATAAAAAACGGGGGAGCGGAAAGCTCATCGGCGGGCGAAAAACGCAGGCTTAAATAAAATTACGCTTGACAATCCATGCGTGTTATGTTAAAATACACGAGCGGCAAGGTTACGGCACCATAGCCAAGCGGTAAGGCAGAGGTCTGCAAAACCTCCATTCCCCAGTCCGATTCTGGGTGGTGCCTCCAAAACTCCCGGCGCGTAAGCACCGGGAGTTTTTTTGTTTTTGCGTTTACTGTTTTAAGCTTGCGTCAAGACAGCGTGCGGCGGCTAAAACCGTTCGGGCGATATATTTTTACCGATAAAACCAAGCTGCGTTTTTATATTATCGGATTGCACCGAGCCTGCCGACGATATCGTCGATTTGCGCGCCGCGCGCGTCGCTCGACCAGTTGACGATTCCGCTCGACAAAATATCCGCGCCTTTGGTTTTACACAACGCTGTGATACACCTCACCGCACGGTTGCCGCCCAACCACGCTTTTTTGCTGTACTGCGTGACAAAACAATATACTTTTTTACCGTCAAGGCTCGATATTTGCATTTGCGAAAGATATTGCTTCATGACAGGTGCCAGCGTTAACCCTTGCACCGGCGACGCGAATATAACGATGTCATAAGGACCGACGTCCGGCACCGACAGAAACGTTTTAATGTTGATGTTTTTGGGGTTTTCATCGGCGGGTATTATCTTTTCAATTTTAACCGTATGACCGGAAGACTTTAATGTTTCTTCCAATTTTTGCGCCACCGACAGCGTGTTCCCGGTTTGCGAAAAAACTATAATTCCTATTTTCATAATTATCTATTCTTCTCCAAGAAATTTGCAAGCTGCTTTGAATTGATATAACCCACAAGCCTGCCGACGCTTATACCGTCTTTAAAAATTATGCAGGTCGGGACGCTGTTTATCCTGTTTTGCTGCGTCGCGCCCGGAACCGCGTCCACGTCCACCATAACAAATTTTACGGAACCGCTGTAATTAGGAGCGTATTCCTTTGCCAACTTCCGCACCTGTCTGCTTATCCCGCTCCATTCCGCCCAAAACACCACCAGCACGGGAATGTCGGAATTTATTACTTCCTCCTCAAAATTCGCGTCGGAGACATATACGCAGTAATCAATCATCTCCCCTTTAAAAAACGATCCGCCGGTTATGTAGTATAATCCTGTGAACGCGATAACCGCGGCCAAAATACCTGCGATAAAGCCTTGGACATGCTTTTTGTCAAGCTTGAAACGGTGTTTTAAAACGGGTTCGGACCGTTCTGCCGTTTCACATTGATTTTCGGTTTTTTCATCTGTCGGCATTTTTATATCCCCCATGTTGAAGCCGTAATGGCGTTTTAAATTGTAAACATTATATCAAAAAGATTGTAATTAATCAAGGAATATTTAAAACTCTTAAACTTTTAATTAAATAAAAACATATATTCATTGTCTTGACTTTATAAACGAAAAACGTTATTATTAAATAAAACTGCATTTTAAGGAGATATTATGAAAACTTATTCGGAAAAGAACGCCATATCCGAAATAATCGGAATTCGATATACTCCGTGCGTAGTTGAATATAAAATTATTGAATCGTCCAAACAAGAAAAATATACGAGATACCTTATAAAATATAACGCTCGTGATCGTGACGACGAAATCATCGCATACCTGCTTATTCCCGACGAATCGGGTCCGAGACCCGCCGTATTGATCAATCATCAACATAACGGCGAAAGATTTTTAGGGAAAAGCGAAGTATGCGGACTGGCGGGAGATCCTTTGCAGGCCTTTGGTCATGCGCTGGCGCAAAAAGGTTTTGTTGTGCTTGCTCCGGATTCGATTTGTTTTGAAGACAGGCGGAAAAACGCGAAAAGCATAGGGCCGCTGCCCGGAGACGGCGATTTTTTGCAACATTACAATGAGATGTGTTATCGTATTTTACGCGGCGAAAACCTTATGAAAAAAGTAATCGAAGACGCGATGCAGGGTATCTCTTTATTGGAAAGCATCGATAAAGTTGACAAAAATAAAATCGGGACTTTGGGACATTCATACGGAGGAAACACCGTTTTATTTCTTGCCGCTTTGGACGGGCGTATTAATTTCGCCTGCGCGAGCGGCAGCGCTTGCACTTATAAAAACAGAATCGAAAACGATGTCGGAATAGAAATGGCAAGCGTTATTCCCGGCTTTTATTCAAAATATGACATCGATGACGTCGCCGGCTGTATAGCTCCGCGCGATTTGCTTCTTGTTTCGGCAAGCGAAGACAAATATTCCAGGGACGCCGGTTATGTTTCGGAGCGGATTTTACCCCTGTACGCCGCCCACCGCCGCGAACACGCGTTATGCCATAAAAAATATTCCGGCGGACACGCCATAACGCGCGAACGGTTCGATTTTATAATGGATTGGCTGATTAAAACGTCGGAACGCATTTGACAAACAAAAAAGGTGTTCCGCATTGTAATCCGCGTAAAACACCTCACTTGTTTTTGATATCAAACTATATAGATAATGGGTATATCCTTTAATTTATGCGAAAGCTGTTCTCTTAAAAACTGCTCTCCCGTCGTTCGTATATCTTCCCGGTACCAATACTTTCCCCGGCCGCGTCCTGTCATTATAGATTTATCGAATAATTCTATGGCGTTCGGGAACGCGTCATTATTTATGGCGCGGTGTACATAACTGTATGTCATAAAGATTATTTCTATAAAAAGCTGCTTTTTTGCTTTTTCCGACAGTTCTTCCGATAATTGTTCGATTAACCGCGCGTATAGTTCTTTCCAATTATTGACGAGCACGACGGGCGCGATCAATATACCCGTTTTGTATCCCGCTTCGCACATCCTGTTAATCGCATTGATTCGGTTTTGTAAATTGGATGTGCCGAACTCAACCTTGCGGATTATTTCATTGGGGTTCACACTCATACGCATTATGATACGTCCTCTGTGGTTTTGCGGGAGCAAAGGCTCCACCATATCAAATTTTGTCGGGAACGTGAGATAGCCTTTTTCGTTTTTACTGAAATTTTCGATCGTCCACACCAAATTTTGGGTGATTGTGTTTTCAAGCACCAAATCGCTGTTGCTCCCGATTTCAAAAACGAGGTCTTTTTCCGAACTGTTTGCGGTTTTTATCAGTTTGTCCATCATCCGCTCCCGGTTGACAAACAATCTGAGATAAGAACATTTGTTGTAATGACAAACCAAATAGCAGTAAAGGCACATGGCGCTGCAGCCGGACGAGGTATATGGGACTAAAAAGTCGGATATCTTGTGATTGGGCGTATATTTTAACGATTTCCTGACGCCTATAATAAGATGCCGCTTCATTCCGGTAAATTCGCGGTTTTCATTTTTACGCAGCTCTTCGATATTGTTATGGCTTTCGACAGGAATCCAAGGGAGGTCATTAAATTTGCTCTTTAGCTGCCTTCCAAGCTCGTAATCCAAAGCCGCGGGTTCATAATATATCTTATCAGGAAACAAATATTCACCTTCTTTATTATTTAATATTATTCCACAGAACCAATTTATTATAAACGCAAGATAGCTTAAGGAGCGCAAAACATGAACTACATTGATCAAAATAAAGAAGCCTGGGAAGAAGCATTTGAGCATAGGCGGGATAACTGGGGCGATAACAATTATATAAGACTTTTAAATGAAAATCTGCCTTTTTTTGATCCCGCCGTTAAAGAGCAGCTAAAGCATTTGGATTTGAAAGGCAAAAAAATTGCTCAATTTTGTTGCAATAACGGCAGGGAACTGCTGTCGCTGATGCAAGCGGGGCCGGAATACGGCGTCGGTTTCGATATTGCCGAAAATATCATTGCTCAAGCCGGAATCACCGCGGAAAAAGCGCATATAACAAATTGCGATTTTGTTTCTTGCAATATTTTGGATATATCGGATGAATACCTTAATTCTTTCGATTTTATCTTTTTTACAATCGGAGCTATCACATGGTTTTGCGATTTAATGCCTTTATTTAAAAAAGTATCCGAGTGCCTGAAAGAGGGCGGTTTATTATTAATTCATGATTCGCACCCGTTTATAAATATGATGCCGTTCCCGGGAGAAGAGGATTATGACGAAAAACACACAAATCGAATTGCTTATTCATATTTCAGAACCGAACCGTGGATAGAAAATCAAGGCATGAGTTATATGTCCAAGCAGTACAAATCGAAAACATTTATCAGCTACACTCACACACTGTCAAGCATTATCAATTCAATATGCTCTTCGGGTATGGCCATTAAAAAATTTGATGAATTTGATTACGACGTGGGATTAACGGAAATCTATAACGGTTTAGGTTATCCGCTGTCGTATCTGTTAATCGCCCAAAAATAATGCGTTAACGAGGAACAGGGAAATTTTTATGTTTAAAATAGAACAATATTTAAGCGATTTATTAATATCATTGAAGAAAAAATTTGGTGTTAGGCTTTTGTATGTCGGCTTGCAGGGAAGTTATCTCAGAAACGAAGCCGACGCGAACAGCGATATTGATGTCATGATTATCCTTGACGATATGACGATTCATGATTTAAGTGAGTATAAAGATATTCTTTTGGATGTCGGAAATTATAAAAAATCATGCGGATTTATCTGCGGTAAATCGGAAATGGCAAACTGGAATCCGCTTGAAATTTGCCATCTTATACACACAACAAAGGGCTTATACGGTAAACTTATTGATTTCGTTCCTACATCCACAATTGACGACGTAAAAAATTTTATAAAATTAAGTTTAAACAATCTGTTTCACGAATTATGCCATCGTTATATTCACGCCGATACCGATACAAATATCTCACAATTGCCGCATATTTATAAATCGGTGTTTTTTATCCTTCAAAATATGTATTATGTAAAAAGCGGAACCTTTACAGCCACAAAACAAGAGCTTATAAATTGTCTTGAAGATAAAGATAAAACGGTAATGGAAATGGGAATAAAATTGAAAAACAACAAAGAGTATGATTTTAATTATGCGTTTGACGTATTGTTCACTTGGTGTCAAAACGCAATTAAAGACATTAATATTTGAGAGAAAATTTGTTCGCGTTGTAATTACATTGTATAACGGATGCAAGAAAAGCTCTGCTTTATCCCGGCGAGCCGTCGGGGATTGGCAGAGCATTATTTAAAAATAAGGACGATTGGATAAAATGATTATTAGAAGAAGCACGGCGGCGGATTTGCCCGCTATACTTAAAATTTATGCTAATGCCCGTGAGTTTATGGCGGCAAACGGCAACCCTTCCCAGTGGACCGGTAATTATCCCGATATGTTGGCGGAGAGCGATTGCTCTGCCGAAGGACACGGCTATGTCTGCGTTTGCGAGGATAACGGCGAGGTCGTCGCGGCGTTTTATTATAACACCGAAAAAGACCCTACCTACGGTTATATTGAGGGCAAATGGCTTGACGACAATCCGTATGGCGTGGTTCACCGAATTGCCGT
>CAYOGQ010000104.1:0-7054 GCA_964403645.1 uncultured Ruminococcus sp. | reverse complement strand
GGCGCAAACGAAAAATAATATACCCGGCTGTCCGACAAAACCGATATATCGCTGCCGCGGCGGGTGGTATGCCCGCTGTGCGTTGTTCCGTTTTTGTCTAAAAAAGTATAATCCAGCGACCACTCGTATCGTTGACCTGACGGCCTGCCGCTGTCCGCACCGCCTACGCGTCTTACAGAAACGCTTGCGGCGGCGGTTTCGCCGACGAAAAACAATAACAGTTCAAAAACGGAGAGGGCGATAAAAACGACGCCGACCGCGGAGATGACTATGCGCCAAAAAATTTCAGATACTTTTGAATCCCCATTTTTCTTTGCCATACACCTCACCATTTTTTAAATCGATACAGACGGAACAACACCGGTTTCATAACGGAATCTTTCTGTGATTTTATCAAGCTCGCCGTTATCCATCGCCGCGCGGAGAAGCCGGGTGGTTTGCGTCCGTTCTCTTGTGCCGTAGGCGAGTGAGATAAAATCACGCCCGATCTCCACGGCTTTCAGCTTAATACCGTCTTGGTTGAATTTTATAATTTTAGAATCAAGCAGGATTCCGAAACAGGAGACGAACACCTCAATCGGTTCGACCGGCAAAAAGTTCGCCCGGCTTTTTTTGCCCTGTTCATGGAAAACGACCGGTCGTATATGAATAATCTGATTTTCAATGATAAGCCGCGCGGTGATGATGCTTTTAATTAATTTTACATAAAGAAAAACGATACTCAGCGTGACGGCTAAGGATGCGGTTGCGCCCGGTTTCCAACCCGGCGGCTTTATGATAATAATCGCAGCGAAAGACATCGCCCCAAGTATGATTGCCGCCAAAGAACAAAACGCGTTTCGTGTTAATCTTTTCAAATAAACATACCCCATTCCGCGTTATAAAAGAAAACCTTTGTTTCTTTTATTTTACGCTTATTCGTTTTATTTGACATCACCCGAACGGGCGATTTTACGCAAAAAACCCCTCACCTTTTACGGTGAGAGGCTTAAAATATCGCTTTTTATAAAGAGACGCGGCTTTTCCCGGAGGGCGCCTTTTTGTCCATCAGGATTATCATCAGCTCCATCCTGTTTTGGACGCTGGCTTTGGAATAGATATTTTTAACGTGGGTCTTTACGGTGTTTTCACTTACATGCAGCTGGGCGGCTATCATTTTATATGTCTTTCCCCCGAGCAGAAGCGCGGCGATCTCTTTTTCGCGCTCCGTGAGATTTTCATTTGCGGAAAAATGACATATCAATCTGTCCTGCTCCTGCGGCGGCATTTCTGAAATCATGGTCAGGTATGCGTGATTTCGGAGCAACAGCGTGAGACGTCTGTGTAAAGGATCAAGCATAACGAAAATAACGCAAACCACTCCGAGCGCCAGCAGCGTAGGTGTATGACTTTGTACAGGGACGGAAGTGACGGCGGTACCGATTAGTCCGCCCATCAATACGCCAAGCACATTAGCCGAAAGCCCTATTCCAAGCACCTTAGCCGGGTTTTTATCCAGCTCCAGCATTTCGCCCAGAATGCTCCACCAGAACAAATCATAAACGCCGCAGGCCCCCAACATCAGCGTATTGACCACTAAATAGCTTGCGGGCGAACGGTCAAGGCTCATAAAAGCAATAAATGAAAATCCGATCATGGCAACGGCGACATAAAGTATGTAGGTTCGGTTGGTTTTACGGGGCAGCTTCTTCATTATAAACAAGGCGGCGATATACGGAATTGCCCAATACCAGCTTGTAAGCCATTCAAGGTGTTCATATGCGGGGTTTAGCACATGGTACATCAGTCCCGAATTGATTGTGATGACAACGATAAACAGACATAAAAAAGCAAGGGGTTTGATGATTCTGACCGTATGCTCGGGTTTTGCCGGCGCAGGCGGCACAGACGTATTACTTTCCGTAGGAAGCCGAAAAGCGAATAAAAGCGCGGCAAAGAGCGTCAGCATGGAAAAGCCAAGCCCGATCTGCGGAGACAAGTAAACGGCGGTCATGTTGAGCAGTATCATCAGAGTGTTGGAAAATATAAGCCCTTCCGCGGCGGTTTTAATACGTTCGTTTTTGGGCGTTCCGCTTTTAAAGTAAAAGCCCCACGCGGCAACACAGCTCCCGGACAGAAAAGAGCTTGACAGTATCGCTGTCGTCCATAAAAACGAAGGGGGAAAGAAGAACACGCCCGAAGTGAAGATGCAAAAAATTATGGAAAAGATTATCAGCTTTTTTACCGTTTTCATTGTCTTTATAAAAAAGCCGCATGATATCAACCCCGCAAAATGGGCGAATAATGTGCCGAAAACATATTGGTCGGCAGGTGTGTGGCGGTAATCCGCAAGAGCGTATAATATTTGACCTTCAAAGGGGAAGGCCAATAACCAAGAGAAGAAGAGGGAAAATACGATAACGGACAAACTTCGCTCACTTAGTTTGTCCGTTCTGATACAGCCGGTTTTTTCGGGCGACATTTTTACACCCCCATAGCATCATTGTTATGTCTTTATAGCAGTATTTTAAGTGTTTCGCGTGCCGTAAATAAAAAACAGCATAAAAAATTATGCCGCTTTAATTTTTATTAACCAGCCATATGATTAATATACTTTTTGGGATTATAATGTTTCAATATTATACAGCCTCAATTTGGTATAAAATGTCCGGGCTTTTTTGCTTCGTAACCATGTTATCGGTATCGTAACATATTTATCAATTTTTGTCAATATATTTTTATTATCTTGTAAATTTATGCTTTTTTCAATACATTTTCCGGTAAAATTATTAATAAAACTTGCTTTATTAAAAATGTTATGCTATAATGCTTTATACGGGAGGATACACGATGTTGATATCAAACGTTTTAAAATCCCAAAAACTGGTTTGCTCCGTTCAAGAGGATAACGGCGAGACGTTGTGCGGAGCTTAATCGGGAGGCTATGACCTCCGAGGTTCGCCGGTAAAAGCGTACGGAAAGGCGTAGTTTAACTATGCTTTTGTAAACTTCGCTGTTTGCCGGTGAAAATTTATGATTAAGAATATGCCGCGGGCGTTTTGCCCGCGGCTTTTTGTTTGTGGGCATACCACAAAGCGGAAGGCCGAACGGCTTTCCGCAATTTTTATTATTAAATTATATGGAGAAATGAAAATGGATTACATAATCAAACACGTTAAAAGCGTGAGGGAACTCAACGATACGCTCGTCTTCGCGCGGAGGATATTCGGAGAATATCCCGGCATCGGATATCGCACAAAATGGATTGATCGCATTGAGCGTGACGGTGATCTTATGCTCTGTGCGGAATCCAACGGCGAAATCGTCGGCAGCATATTTGGTTTCATTGAAGATAACGGAAATTTGACGGCGGACTTTGTTGCGGTGGATGAAAGACTGCGGAAGCGCGGTATCGCACGCGAAATGATGATGCTGCTCGAAGAACACGCAAAAACACGGGGGATTCATCTGATTGCCCTCGGTTCCGTTCAAACTGCCGAAGGTTTCTACACAAAATGCGGATATACCGGATCTCTTTTAATTCAATCGGAAAAACACAGTATTGATGAATTACTTTCACTCAATACAAAATATCGGGTTAATTACACTCGCGTCCATGACGGCACAATCAATCAGGTCAATCTTGCACTATCTGCTCCCGACCGGGAGCTTCAGCGCAAATACGAAACAGAACTATCAGGCTGCCACACACAGATGATGTTTTGGAAAAACATATAGACTGGAGGATTTTTTATGACAAACGATATAGGCAACTACGCGCGCCACGCGCGCTATTGGGATTGGGGCGGTCAGGACCGCTCCACCGAACATGAGTATTGGCTGAAATATGCCGAAAAGTACGGTAAAAACGTACTGCTCCCCATGTGCGCTTTGGGCGAAACCGGCGCATATATGGCGAAGCGCGGTATGAGCGTCACGGCGTTCGACGTCACGCAGGAGATGATAACCGAAGGTAATAAGCGATTCGGCGGCTTGCCGGGACTGCGGCTGTGCGAGGGCGACGTAAGGAATTTCCGTTTCGACATCAACCCGGCGGATTTCTGCTTTTGTACGGATTTCGGGCACTTACATACGATAGAAGACGTTAAAAAAGCGTTGGTCTGCATCAACAACCATCTGCGCGACGGCGGCTGTTTGGTCATAAAAACGGCATTGAGGATACCGGGCGAGGGATCCGACTACCATCCGCCCAAAACCTTTTACCCGTTTACGCAGGTTTACCCGGATATAAAAGTCTGGAAGACCGGCGACACCCGCGACGACGCGGAAACGGGACGCTGTTATATCTCGCAGACTTTCTGCGCCGAGGATAAAGACGGCAATGTCGAAAGCTTTGACCACGCTTTTTATCTGCAAAAATATTACCGTGAGGATTGGCTTGAAGCGTTTATGGAGTGCGGGTTTGATGTTTCGGCAGAATCCGACGACGGCGGATTCCGTGTCTTTGAAACGATAAAGTCAACTGCGGCTAAAAAAAGATACGGTCCGGCGGTCTGTCTCGATTATCTTCAAACCCCGATATTCCGTTACGGGAATGTGGCTTTATACAATGACAATATCAATCTGCAACAGCCTAATGACGGCTATTTGATATCATATCGTTTCGATATAAACGCCGATAACAAATGGGTCGGTTGGATAAACGTCAAGATTGGTTATTCTATAAGAGCTTATTACGACGGCCAAATAGGGTTTATGATTAACGATGAAAAGGAACGAAACCACGGTTATATGACGAAAGCTTGCCTCGCCCTGCGTCCTTTCTTAAAACAATGCGGATATCGTCAAATTTTAATTTCAACCGATGAAAACAACGCCCCTTGCCGACGGGTCATGGAAAAAATCGGCGCGGTATTGCTCGAAACTGTCGATACCCCCGCATGGACGGGCATTTACAGACAAGGTCAGCGAAGGACGTGCATTTATGAATGGTCGGTCAAAGACGCCGACCGGCATGATATCTCACAAAAAGCGGTTCGCCATTTCAAAATCAACATCGAAACCGACCGCGACTATATCCTCGAATGTCATTGCAAGATCAATTACGAGTGCGATACGCCGTGGGCGCGGAAAACACCATATGACGAATACCGAACCCGCTGGTACGCATGGCGCGGTCAGAAAGAGGGTTTTTTATCCGCGTTATGCGAAAGCATGAACGACGAGCGGACTATCGCCGAAATCATAAAAACCGAAGAGGGCGAAAAGGTCGGTTATCTATGGGTTATATTCCACGGCGAGGATCCCAACTTTATTTGGGCGGAAGTACTGGATATTTATATCGAGGAAGCATACCGTAAAACCGGCTTCGCGTCGTACCTGATGGAATTTGCCGAACAATCGGCGAAAAAGAACGGCGCGAAGGTCATCCGCTCCGGGACGGGCTGCGAAAACGTCAAGTCACAGAGTTTACTCCGCAAAATGGGATATTACCAATATCGCATGGAATACGAAAAAGAATTGAAGGAGGACACACAAAATGGTTAAGCTGCAGGGTGAAAAGGTATATCTGGCCGTGTTGGAAAGAAAAGATTGTAAAAAGCTGTACGAGGATTTCGAGTACGATTATAACAGTCCCGCCGAACCGCTGTATATCGGCTATTCGGTCGAAAAATCCGATGAGTGGTTTGACGAGATACAAAAGCTGCAAGGCGGGGAAAACATCAGGCTCGGAATATTTTTAAACAGCGGCACGGTTATCGGCGATGTCGCGTTGCAAAGCATAGATAACAAAAACGTTCCTGTTCTGTCGGTATGGGCATCGCAAAGCTTGAAAACCGCAATAGAGGTTATGGAAAGCAAGCCGTCAGGCTGATACTCGATTACGGATTCAACAATCTTGGTATGGAGCGGATCACGGCGAACACGCTTGAAATAAATATTTCCGCGCAAAAATCCCTTGAAGGTTTGGGATTCATCTTGGAAGGCCGCGAACGTAAAGCCGGGTATTTCGGCGGCAAGCGGTACGACAGACTGATATACGGCTTGCTGGCGGAAGAATTTAAAAAGGAGGAAGAATTAAATGTTCATTGAAAACTATTTCGGCATACAACCCGAAACCGTCAGACAAATGGTTGACGCAACCAAAAGCATGGCAAACGCCAAGAGCGGCGACAACGGATTCCAAAACACAAAAGTGTTTTTGTTTGACGAATACGCGGTTCTCAAAATGCAAAACATCGACTATCGTAATGTCACCACGCTTGACGCGGATTTAAAGTACCTCGAAAGGTTGACCGGAACGCTTCTGGCTTTATATGCGGAAGGAGTTAACGTCGTGCCGATTTTTGCTTTTCAAAGCGACGGCGGCGACGGGTATATCATTCAAAAAAGGGCGAAAGGCGCGGAGCTGTACGAAAGGGAAAAGATGAACGACAAAGATTATGTGCTGGATCGCGTGGGATTGTTGTCCGAAGCGCCGCAGGTGCATTTCGATAAATTTATCGCGGATATCGTTCAAATCACCGACGCGGGTGTGCTGATAGATTTTATCGGCAAGGATAATTTCTTTTATCACGAAACGATCGGCTTTCAGTTTATCGACCTGAACGCGCATTATGACTACATATATGGTCTTGCCAACGAAAAGCCGCAAAGCGAACAAATCGCAGCATACGGAGGTTTTTCGCCGTGTTATTACGATACCGTTCCGAAATACCGCGATACCGTGTCAAAATTATTGCCCGAACTGACGGAAAAAGAGCACGCGGCATTGCGGGAACGCAACAAAAAGATATTTGAAAAATGCAAAACCGCTATGGTAAACAACAAAATTGCGCAGGAAACAATTGACGCGGTCATCGCTGACGAGCGCATAATTTCGCAAAAGCGGCAATTGAATTTGATATAACAATGACATACAACCTCACCGGAATCAATCCGGTGAGGTTGTATGTAAAAAGAAACCGCACTATTAGCGCCATAACTTTATGCCACGCGCGTACGACGCATCTGCACGGCAATAAACACGCGGCGCTGCTTAAATATTTCATCTAAAACGGTTCTGAAAAATAAACTGTGTAAATGCGATTAACAACCAAGATTTTTACCAATA
>CAYOGQ010000103.1:0-7058 GCA_964403645.1 uncultured Ruminococcus sp. | reverse complement strand
GCAGCAGCCTGCGGGTTTCCTCCCCGAGCATGGGAAAAAGCGGCCTGAACACGGAGGGATCGCATTTGTCGATCCGCTCCTTGATCGCGCTCTCCATCATGGCTTTATCCGACTGCTCGTAATAGATGGCGATATCACGCCATGCCTGCGCGTTGTTGTTAAAGTGATCGGCGTAACCCAGGACCATCCGCGTCGTCACGCGGCGGCCTATAAGCCCCCACCAGTTGCAAAACGACGAGGTGCCCTGGCTTATCATATATCTCGTACCCTGTTTGATGAGAACTTCCGGCGGGAAGCGGCTGATGATGTGCTTCCACACGTTCCAGTTACCCGTCGCATCGACGGTATGCCGGAAGGTGTCGTTGATGAATTCCTCGTCCTTGGAATAGATGAGCACCTCGCCGGCTTTTCTGTAATATTGTTCGAGACCGCCCCGATCCGGGCGGAGGTCGGCGGTGGTGACGAAGTTCACGACGGCGCGCTTGATTGCTTTTTCGTCGGCGTATTCCATCAGCCCCGTGTCGCCGTTGGCGAGCAGCTGCGATGCGAGGGCGCGGAGGTATTCCTCGTCCGCGAATTGAAAGAGCATCGAAGCCGCGCGCGTCCCCTTGGCGGAGATCACCGTGTCAATCGCGATGCGCAGCGTCTCCTTGGAGAGATCGGGTGCGAGGTAATACACGTCGCCCACGCTGGATTTATCGGCGAGGGCGTAGTATTCCGCATCGGCGTCGCGCTTGAGTTCCCCGGAATCTTTAACTTCGCCCGCGTACATGCTCGCGATCACTTCGTCGGTCTGCACGCCGAGCGCCTTGGAAAGATCGCCTATCTTGCTGATTTCCGGCATCGCCTCGCCCCGTTCCCATTTGCTCACCGCTTGGTGGGTGACGCCGATGAGGTCGCTCAGCTGGTCTTGGGTAAGTCCCTTCCCTTTTCTTTTTGCCGCGAGAAAATCGGCGAACTGCTTCATGTTGAACATATAAAACTCCTGAAATTTTAATCGGTCGGCCTTCCGTTGTAAACAGTGTAACGCACAAGTGGCGGATAATCAATAAACCTGTGTTTGAAAACGCCGTTTTTTCGGTTGAATTTTTTGCAACCTGCCGTTGAAAGCCTTTCTTTGGCAGGATTTTGATATCATCTGCAGTTTTACTCCGGTTGCGAAAAAACAAAACAATAAACGGATATTGTCATTATAACAAACGGTTTGAATATTTCAATACCGCTCCGGGGTGAAACGCTCTTTTAATAGTTTGTCTATTGACAATTGGACGTTTTGGTTTTATACTATTATGTAAAATTATGATGCGGGGGAATTATGAGCGGGTATAAGGTAGTCGCTTTTGCCAATCAAAAAGGCGGGGTGGGCAAGACCACCTCGGCGGTTAATATCGCCGCCCGCACCGCCATGAACGGGTTCAAGGTGCTCCTCATAGATTCCGATCCGCAGGGCAACGCCACCACAGGTATCGGCATAAACAAGAAAAAGGTTTCATCCACGCTTTACGACGTTCTGATATCGCGGGTAAAGCCGGAGGATGCGGTCTGCTCCACCTGTGTGACAGGGCTTTCGGTTATCCCTTCCGGGATGGATCTGGTAGGCGCGGAAATCGAGCTTGTGGACATGGAGGAGCGCGAATACCGCCTGAAAAACGCCGTTACACAGCTGCGGGACAATTACGATTTCATATTTATCGACTGCCCGCCTTCGCTGGGGCTTATCACCCTCAACGCGCTGACCGCCGCCGACGGGCTGGTGATACCGGTATTGTGCGAATTCTATTCGCTCGAAGGCTTAAGCCAGCTGATGAACACCATCAGGCATATAAAAACCCGCAGCAACGCGTTGCTGGAGCTTATCGGCGTGCTTATCAACATGTACGACGGCAGGCTGACGCTGAACGTGCAGGTAATGGAGGAAATTAAAAAATATTTCGGTAACAAGGTTTTTCCCAAACCCATACCGAGGAACATAAAACTGAGCGAAGCCCCGAGCTACGGCGTCCCGATATTCGTCCACGACAAATACTCCAAGGGCGCGAAAGCCTATGAAGACGCGGCGGACGAGCTTATAGAAAGATGCAAAGGACGGGATTGATACTAATGGCGAAAAAAGGACTCGGGCGGGGGCTGGACGCCCTGCTTTCCGACAACAATACGGAAGTAAGCGACGGCATAACCGTGCTGCGGCTTTCCGATATAGAGCCTAACCTGAAACAGGTCAGAAAAGTCTTCGACGCCGACGCCATAGCCGGACTTGCCGCCTCCGTGCGGGAGCACGGGCTGATACAGCCTTTGGTCGTAAGACGCGGGAAGAACGGGTT
This sequence comes from uncultured Ruminococcus sp., assembly GCA_964403645.1. Classification (GTDB taxonomy): domain Bacteria; phylum Bacillota; class Clostridia; order Oscillospirales; family CAG-382; genus UBA1206. The sequence goes on along the minus strand of CAYOGQ010000103.1, from coordinate 4,737 downwards.
TTACGAAATTATCGCGGGCGAACGCAGATGGCGCGCCTGCCGTGCGGCGGGTTTGACGGAGGTCCCCGTTATCATTAAGGAAACCGACGACGAAGCCTCCTCGATCATATCGCTCGTGGAAAACCTCCAGCGCGAAGACTTAAACCCCGTCGAGGAAGCCAACGGCTATAAAAGTCTGATGGAGACCTATGGGTTCACCCAGGAGGAGACGGCGGCGAAGGTCGGGAAATCAAGATCGGCGGTGGCCAACAGCGTGCGGATTCTCGCCCTGCCGGACGCGATACTCGAAATGATCAGGGAAAACAAGATTTCCTACGGTCATTCGCGGGCGCTGCTTCCGCTTTTGGGGATTATCCCCGAAAAAGAGATTATCGAAACCGCGTCGCGGGTTATCAAAGCCGAGCTTTCGGTGCGCGAAACCGAAAAGCTGATCAAATCCATGCTCGAAAAGTTTAAAACGCCGTCGGCTCAAACGTCCGCACCGGTTAATACCGCCGTGAAAACCGAATATTACAAACGGCTCGAATCCGAAGCTTCGTCCAAATTGGGGCGGCGGATGTCAATACACGAAAGCCCCGACGGGCGCGGGCATATATCGCTCGCGTTTTCCACGCCGACGGACCTCGAACTGCTTATCAAAGCCCTGTGCGGCGACGATTTCTTTGAAGCCGAATAAAACGATAAAACGGTGATACCGAAAGGATATATTAAAGCATGATAGACATAAAGCTTCTCCGCTCCGACCCCGACGCGGTGAGGGAAAACATCAAAAAGAAATTTCAATTCGAAAAGCTTGCTCTTGTGGACGAAGTGCTAGCACTCGACGCGCGAAACCGCGAAATCAAAGTGGAGGTCGAAGGCCTGCGGGCGGAACGCAACAAATCATCCAAGCTGATAGGCGGTCTTATGGCAAAGGGCGAAAAGGCAGCCGCCGAAGAAATTAAAGCCGGAATGGCTTTACAGGGCGAAAAAATCGACACCCTGACCCGCGAGGAAAAAGAACACGAGGAAAAGATTTCGTCCATAATGGCGAAAATCCCGAATATAATCGACCCTTCCGTCCCGATAGGGCGAAACGACACCGAAAACGTGGAGCTTTTGCGTTTCGGCGAACCGATCGTGCCGGATTTTGAAATACCCTACCACGCCGACATAATGGAGCGTATAGGCGGAATCGATCTCGACGCCGCGCGGCGCGTCGCCGGCAACGGATTTTATTATCTTACGGGGGATATCGCCCGCCTGCACTCGTCGGTTTTATCATATGCGCGCGATTTTATGATAAACCGCGGTTTCACCTATGTGGTGCCGCCCTACATGATCCGCTCCGCGGTGGCGAGCGGCGTGATGTCGTTTGCGGAGATGGACGCGATGATGTACAAGATCGAGGGCGAAGATTTATACCTCATAGGTACCAGCGAACATTCCATGATCGGCAGATATATCGACACCGTTATAGATGAAGGCGACCTGCCTCTCACGCTGACGAGCTATTCCCCCTGCTTCCGCAAGGAAAAAGGCGCGCACGGCATAGAGGAGCGCGGCGTCTACCGTATTCACCAATTCGAAAAGCAGGAGATGATAGTCGTCTGTAAGCCGGAGGATTCCATGGCGTGGTACGACAGGCTGTGGAAGAATACGGTGGACTTTTTCCGTTCGCTCGACATTCCCGTCAGGACACTCGAATGCTGCTCGGGCGACCTCGCGGACCTGAAAGTCAAGTCCTGCGACGTGGAGGCGTGGTCCCCGCGCCAAAAAAAGTATTTCGAAGTGGGTTCCTGTTCCAACCTCGGCGACGCCCAGGCGCGCAGGCTGAAAATAAGAGTGGACGGCGAAAGCGGCAAATACCTTGCCCATACCTTAAACAATACCGTGGCGGCGCCCCCGCGAATGCTCATCGCTTTTCTTGAAAACAATTTAAACCGCGACGGTACTGTTAACGTCCCCGCGGCGCTTCGTCCCTATATGGGCGGGCAGGAGATTCTGAAACCTAAAAAATAAGACGTTCATAACGTCTTGTCAATGAAAGGTGCGGTCTTATTATGGAATCATACGAACAAATCATTTTGGCGTTCATAGTCGGTGTTTCCGTGGCGGCGGCATATACCTTTTACACCAAGAGCGTGCTCGGCAGCCTGGTGCGAAAGCTGTTTGAAAACAACGCCTTCGATGAGGACTCCGCCATCACCCTTGAGGAAGCGGGCTGCGATAAAAAATTCCTTCTTAAATATTCCCTGCGCCCCGGCACGGATTTTGCCGAAACCGTGAGATCGGTAAACGGTAAATACTATATCCCGGAAGAAAATATTGAAAAAGCCGAAAGCAAATACAAAGGCGAAGGCATCACGGTTTTAATAGTGCTGGCGGCGATTCTCGTGCTGGCTTTGATCGCACTCGCCGGCATCTACATCTTCCCCGATTTTATGGATATGGTCAGAGGGATATAGCGCCCCAACGGCGGAAAGGAACAAACTTATATGTATAAACGCAGGCAAGGAATACACCCCGTCGTGCTCATACTCATATTAGCCGTCATCTGCGTGGCGGCTACGATTATCATACTTCTTTCGATGGGCTACCGTTATGTCGCCGCCGAAAACAGCTACACCAATACCACCGATAAATTTTTCGGCAAGGTGGTGGGCAAGCAACCGGTCAGCGGTACAATCAGGTATCCCGGCGGTATGACCGCCACGCTGGATTATTACAACGAAACCATCGAATATTCCAACGGAGACATTTACAAGGGCGATATCCTGCGTCTTTACCGTCACGGCATCGGCGTGATGACTTATTACGCCACCGGCGACAAATACGAGGGCGATTTCAAATATGATCAAATTGACGGCAAGGGTAAATATACCTACCGCAACGGCGACGTTTATAACGGCGATTTTGAAAACAATAAAATGAACGGCCGCGGTATCTACAACTGGGTGGACGGGTCGAAGTATGAAGGCGAATTCAAGAACGGGCTGCCGGACGGATACGGAGTGTTCACTTTTGCCGCTTCTCCCGGCACCGCCGCGGCGAGGTACGAGGGCGAATTTAAAAACGGCGTCAAAAACGGCAACGGCACCTACTATTTTGACAACGGCGACACATATATAGGCACTTTCGTCAACGACAAGCGCGTCGGTGAGGGAGTCTATAAATATGCCAACGGCGACGTTTATATGGGCAACTTTATCGACAACAAACTCGACACCCGCGTAAGGGATTCCAACGGCGAATTCAAGGTAAACCCCGACGGCACCTATATCCACGGCGAAACGGCGGTTTACACCTGGGTTTCAGGACGAAGCTATACCGGATATTTTGAAAACGGTAAAATCGTGGTGATCGGGGGAGGGGACTGAGCAAAATGGCGCAATTCATTTTCTGCGCGTTCGCGGACGAAATAGACGCCGACTTTAAGACACAGTTAAAATCGTTAAACCGTCTCTGCATACCGTATATCGAGCTGCGCGGGGTAAACGGAAAGTCTTTCGTTACGCTGACTGACGGCGAGGTCGACGAAGTCGCGGCGGAGATTAAAAAACATAACGTTAAAGTCTGGTCGTTGGGTTCGCCCATAGGCAAAGCGGTAACGCGCGACGCGGAGCAAAGCCAGATCGCCCTGCTCGGGCGCGTCATGGATATCGGCGAAAAACTGGACGTTAAGCGAATACGGATTTTTTCCTTCTACCCGGAAGAGGGCGACTCTTTCGAGGAATTCGAGTCAAAGGTTTTTTCGTTGACCGAAGCTCTGCTTAACGAAGCTGAAAAGCGCGGCTTTACGCTCTGCCACGAAAACGAAAAGGGCATTTACGGCTGTTCGGCGGAAAGGTCAAAGGTATTGCTCGACCGTTTCGGCGGCAGACTCAAAGCCGTCCTCGACAACGGCAACTTCCCCTTCTGCGGTCAATCCGCCAAGGACGCCTATAACCTTTTGAAAGATTATATTGAATATTTTCATATCAAAGACTGCGGCGACGACGGCGTTATCGTCCCGCCGGGCTGCGGCGACGCATATATCGAAACAACCCTTCGCGAAGTCGACGCCGACCACAGGGGCGAGGTTATCCTCACCATGGAGCCGCACCTCATCAACTTCACCGGGTTGTCTTCGTTATCCAGCCTTGACGATATCAAGCATAAATACAGTTTCGGTTCCTCTTATGAGGCGTTCGCCGACGCGACGGAACGCGTAAGGCGGATGATCGGAAACTTTTAATTTTGGTGACAATAATGGCGGCGGTTAAAAAGCTATGCGCGATGATATATAAACGCTCCGCTTTATGGTTCGCCGTTTCGGGAGCCTTATATTCCGTCTCCTTTTTAAGGGGCTACCTTTTTATTTTCGGCTTCGCCGGATTGTTTTTATTTTATCTGAAATTTTTTGATCCGAAAAACGCATCTTCATCTTATCAAAAGCCTTTTAAAAATACCCTGTTCTTCGCGCTGGGCTTTTTTATACCCCTCTATTCGTGGTTCGCCGTGTTGTACCCCTTCGAAGCGTTCGGTTTTACGAAGATTCAGGGCATATTGGTCGTATTGTTTGCCGATATAGGCATAGGGCTGTACCACGCCGCGCTCATGTCGCTGTGCTTTTTGCTGTTTAAAGTATTGCCCAAAAACATATACCTGCTGCCGGTCGGCGCCGGTGTCTGCATGATGCTTTTTGAATGGATATCCCCCCTCGGGCAGTTCTCTTTCCCATGGGGGACCTCGGCGGCGGGGCAGTACGCCTTATTG
>CAYOGQ010000102.1:6161-7163 GCA_964403645.1 uncultured Ruminococcus sp. | reverse complement strand
CGATCATACTTTCCATGACCATGCGCGAACGTGTGAGACCCGATATCTTGAATTTTTCACGCAAGCGCAGGATTGCGGCGGGCAGCGGCACGACCGTGGAGGAAATCAACCGTCTTTTAAAGCAATATGAGCAGACCAAGCAGCTTATGAAGCAGTTTATGGGAAGCGGTAAGAAAAAAGGCAAGTTCCGTTTCCCCATGTAACCATATATTTCGGTATTTATTCAAATAAATATAAAATTAAAATTTAATTCGGAGGTCATTTCAAAATGGCAGTCAAAATCAGGCTCAGAAGAATGGGCGCTAAAAAAGCACCCTTTTACAGAATCGTCGTCGCCGACTCGCGTTATCCCCGCGACGGCAGGTTTATCGAAGAAATCGGTTATTACAACCCCATGACCACTCCCTCGAAAATTCAGCTCGACGCGGAAAAGGCCAAAAAGTGGATATCCGACGGTGCTCAGCCCACCGAAACCGTCAAATCCATACTTAAAAAAAATGGGGTCATATAACCGCGGAAAGGCACGGATAATTTCATGAAACAGCTCCTAATAGATATCGTTACGCCTTTGGTGGACAATCCCGACGATATCGTCGTCGTGGAAAGGGAAAGCGGCGATATGATCATACTCGAACTGACGGTCGCCAAGACCGACACGGGTAAGGTCATCGGTAAAAACGGCAAGATCGCAAAGTCGATACGCTCCGTTATGCGCGCCGCCGCAACCAAGGAAAACAAACGCGTCATTATCGACATCAATTGACCGCCGTGAAGCGTTATATCGAAGCGGGTCGGCTCAATTCTCCCCGCGGCATAAAGGGCGAGGTCAGGTTTGCGTGTTACTGCGATTCCCCCGAGTTTTTATCGGGGGTTAAACGCTTATACCTCGATCCGGATGGGAAAAAGCCGTTGGATATCGTCATGTACCGCCCTTCGATACCCTCGATTATTTTTAAAGGTTATGAAGAGAGAGAGCTTTCCGCCGTGTTGAACGGACGTACT
>CAYOGQ010000102.1:0-6151 GCA_964403645.1 uncultured Ruminococcus sp. | reverse complement strand
GACCGCGAAGACATTCCTCTCCCGGAAGGTGTGTTCTACAACTGCGACCTTATAGGCGAAACGGTTTACGACGCCGAAACCGGAGAAAAAATCGGCTTCGTCACCGAGGTCGAGGAAGGCGTCAGGAACCTTTACTATATTATAGAAGGCGAAAAACGATACCGCGTCCCCGCGATAGAGCCGTTCGTCGTGAAAGCTTTTCCCGGCGAGGGGGTTTACCTGCGAATTATTGAGGGGATGTCAGAATGAACTTCGAGATATTAACCCTGTTCCCTAAAATGCTCGAAAGCTTCTTCGCCGCGAGCATTATCGGCAGAGCCGCCGATAAAGGGCTTATTTCGGTTCACCTGACAGACATACGCGACTACACCCTCGACAAGCACCGTAAAGTGGACGACACCCCCTACGGGGGCGGTTACGGCATGGTCATGGCGTGCCAACCCGTGCTGGACTGCATCAGAGCCGTGAAGTCGCGTCTTACCGGTTCCGTGCGCACGATATATCTTTCCCCGCAGGGAAAGGTATTTTCCCATGCGACGGCGGCGCGGCTTGCGGGCTATGACAATCTCATACTTTTTTGCGGGCATTACGAGGGCGTGGACGAGCGGGTTATCGAGTTGGGTATCGACGAGGAAATATCTATCGGCGACTATGTTTTAACCGGAGGGGAGCTTCCCGCGGCGGTCGTCACCGATTGCGTCGCCCGCCTTATCGACGGCGTGCTGCCATCGCGCGATTGTTACGAGGATGAAAGTATCGCAAGCGGCTTGCTCGAATACCCCCAATACACCAAACCGAGGGTGTACGAGGGGCTGGAGGTCCCGGAAGTGTTGATAAGCGGCCACCACGCGAATATCGAAAAATGGCGGAGGGAGCAGTCAATGGAGAGGACGATTAAAAAAAGGCCCGACCTTTTATAAATTATAAGCACATAAAAGCGGATGAATGTCATCCGAATCACAAGCGCCGCTATGTATTATAAGCTTATATTTATCCTCATTGCGCGTTTTGTCATTAAAAGGAAAACACATTATGCAACAAACTTACAAGCAGCGGCCGATACGGAAAAAGAGCCGGTTTCGGCGGTTTGTCAACAACAGCATAACGGTTTCCGTCCTGACATATTTATCGGTCAGGCTTCATTCCCTGCTTAACAAGGGCGTTTTAGCGGGCTTTTTCGCTTCTTCCGATTATACCGACAAAGCAAAAAACAACGGTTTGCTTTCCGCGGCAATTGACAAAATCCGTCCCGGATGGCTGTTTTCCGCGATAAGACGCGCCTTCGCGGGCAGCGTCGAAAGCTCCGCCGTCGTCCGGTTTTACCGCGCTGTGATAAAAGCCTTATTCGCCGCTTCCGTCAAGTCTTTCGGGGTGTTTTTTATTTCCGCGGGGCTGTATTCCCTGCTCGCTTACACCATTCGGATATATATGGTGGGCGGCGTCGCCCGCACGCAGGCGGACGCGGTCGTCATTACGCTCATGGTGCTGGTTTCGGCGTTCCTGTTCTTTTCCAAAAAATCGCTCGGCAACAAAATCGGCGAAAGCGCTATTTTCACATTCTTTTTAAATCTTTTCGGCATAAACCGACTGGCGATAGACAGCGACGCTTCGCCCGTCAACCATTTTCCCGCCGCGTTTTTTGCCGGCTTGGCGTACGGTGTCGCCGGGTTTTTCTTTTCGCCGGTAAGAGTATTGTTTTACATAATGTCGGCGGCAGTGCTGCTTCTCATACTATATTCGCCCGAAAGCGGGTTGCTCATCACGCTTACCGCCATACCGTTCGGCAATGAAGGCAAACTATATTTAATCCTCTTCGCCACATTGATCTCATATATCTTAAAGCTGCTGCGCGGAAAAAGAAATCTGACTTTTAAAAGCGAGGACCTGCCTGCGGTTTTCTTCGCATTTATCTTCATAATCGCCTTCCCCCATGCCGATGTGCGTAAGCTTATAATGTTGGTTTCCTCCTATTTTATAGCTTCAAACTTAATGCGTAACACGTCGTTTTTAAAAAAAAGCGCATATTGCTTAACTTTGGGTTTAATGGTCAGGACTTTTGTCCAAACCGCAATGCTCATATTCGGCTTTTTTGATATCGACTTTTTACGCATCACCGGTTTACCCGGCGGCGGTTATTTGTCTTACGATGGCTTTATGGTTATCGCCGCTGTCCCTTTTGCCGTCTTTCTGTTTGATAAGAAAAGCAACGACGACGGTTTCCGCTTAATTTTCCGAATTCTTTTTGTCGTTTCTTCTTTATTTAACCTGTGCGTTTCCATGTCCGACGCGGTTTGGATAAGCGCTCTCGTATGCCTGTTTATATATCTTGTTTACCGCACCGTGAGATTTTTCAACGTCCTTTTCGTTTACGTCATAACCGTGCCTGTCATCTATTATATCCGCGGAATAGTTTCGGTTTTTAATTATATCGAATCTTTCAAGCCGTCCGCGGTCCTGACCGGTTCTCCCGACGTTATGACGCTGCTGTTCGGCGGAGGGTTTTACGGCGGGGACGGACCGTATGGTAAGCTTATCGAAAGCTTCGGCGTTTTGGGCTGCGTTTTAGGGATGCTGTTCCTTCTCATGCTGCTCGCGCGCTCCTTCACATCCTCCTCCCTTTCACGCGACGACGGTATGCGCGGGCTGTGCGCCGTTTTTATCGCCACGCTTGCGGTTATCCTGTTTTACGGCTTGACTTCCGATACCCTCGGCACCGGAAACCAAATCCTTATGTTTTGGGTAATTTGCGGCTTGATCAGCGCCACGGGCAATGCCGTGCCGATGTTCATACACGGGGGCGACATACACGTTTACGCGCCTGAAGGGTGAAAGGACGGTTAATTTAATGAAAAAGTTTAATTTATTGGATATCGCTATCGGAATATTTACGCTGGCGCTGTGCTTCGGAGGTATAATCTATCTTATAAAATCCGCCACCGCCGATATTAAAACAGTCCTTATCACAGTCACCGTAAGCGACGACACCGCCGAAAATATCGCCCTGCAAGACGACGTGTTTCTGCAAAACGGCGAAAAGCTCGGTGTGATTACCGCCGTGCTTACCCTCGGAAGCAATGTACGGACCGAAAAAGTGCTGGAAATAACCTTTGAAACGGAAGACGGCAAAGTCTTGTTCAAAACGGGGCAGACATTAAAATTCCGCACCCACAGGGTATTGGCTGAAGGGGTAATATATTCAATAAAAATTAAGGATGCGCAAAAATGAAGAACAGACGGTTTAATCTTTTCGATTTGCTTATAATAGTAATAATTATGGGCGTCATAATAGGCATATTATTCCGTTCCCGGATCAAAGAAGCCGTCTTTCCCGGAGAAAGCGCCGTTTTTGAGGTCACGTTTGAGGTCGAAAGCATGCCCAACGACTGCGCCGCGTCCGTCACCGAAGGCGTTAAGCTGTATATTTCGCAAAGCGGCAACTATTTCGGACTTGTTATGTCAGCCGAAACCTCACCGGTGAAGGATATCGTTTTTGTGGGGGATCAGGAAGTTCAAGCGCCGTCGGAATATTATTCCTCTGCGATCATCACGCTGAAAATCGAAGGCTACATTTTAAACGGCACATATTACACCAAAGCCGACGATTTATTGCTCATTAAATCGGAATTCGGTTTGGAAACGGGAGATTCGTATTTCAAGGCGAAACTGACGAAAATAACCGTATTGGAAAACCGTTAAAAAGCTAAAATCTTACAGATTGCATATATTGCACAAAGCAAAAGTCACTTTTTCGTAATTTTTATCAAATAAACTCTATTGATTTATTTTATACGATTTGGTATAATGTATTATAGCACTTTTGGGGGTTTTCCCCTTAAAAAGGAGTCGGATATGTTTACAAAAACAATAACGGTACAAAACGCTGTGGGGCTTCGTGCGCGCCCCGCCACTTTCTTCATCCAAAAAGCTAACACCTCCAAATCCTCCATATGGATTGAAAACAGCGACAGGCGAGCCAACGCCAAGAGCTTATTGGGTGTCCTGTCCTTAGGGATAAAAAAAGGCGATACGGTGACGATTATCGCCGAAGGCGAGGACGAAGAAGAGACCGTCGAAGGGCTTGTCGACCTTATTTTAAGTATTGATTAAACGCTAATACCATAAAGTCGCCTTGGGCTCATCGGCATAATGAGTTCAGGGCTTTTTTGTGAAAAACATTTTATGTGAAAATTATGACAAGGGAACAACTGTTTGAAAACGCCAAAATGCTTCCGGTGACTCCGGGGGTGTATATAATGCGCAACAACGCGGGTTCGGTTATATATGTCGGCAAGTCCAAAGCGCTCCGTAACCGCGTTTCGAGCTATTTCGCTCCATACGCAAAGCACGCCGTCAAAACCGAGCACATGGTAAAAGCCGCGGCCGCTTTCGAGGTTTACCATACCATCACCGAGCTGGAAGCGCTTATCCTGGAAAACCAGTTTATCAAGCAGTATATGCCCCGTTATAATATAAAATTAAAGGATTCGAGGGGATATCCGTATATCGAGCTTACCGGCGGCGATTACCCCTCGCTTGCGGTTTCTTATTCGAGAAATCATATCGATTCCAAATACTTCGGACCATATTCGTCGGCAAGCGCCGCTTACGCCATAATCGAAGCAGCGCAAAAGGCTTTTCGGCTCCCCACCTGTTCAAGACAGTTCCCAAAAGATATCGGCAAGGGACGTCCCTGCCTCAACTTTCAAATCGATCGCTGTTCCGGACTGTGCGTCCGGGGACAGGTTTCCAAAGATGAATATGGCGCGACCATAAACGACGCCGTCCATTTTTTAAAAGGCGATTATTCGGCGCTTATAAAAAGGCTCGAAACCAAAATGACGGCGTTTTCCGATTCCATGGAATATGAAAAAGCCGCGAAGCTGCGGGACATAATAAATTCCGTCCGCAAGCTCAGCGATAAACAGCATATCGTCGCCGGCGAAAACGTCAACGCCGACATTATCGGCATATATTCAGATGAAGCGGGTCACGCCGTGAATGTGTTCTTTGTCAGAAACGGCGCCATATCAGACAGGGAATGTATGTTTTTCGGTAGTGACGAGCTTTTGGATTCCGGCTCTCTCACATCTCTGCTCTTCCGTTTTTACGCTCTTAGAGGTTCTGCGCCGGAGAATATTTATATCGACTACGACCTGACACCCGACGACAGGGAGCTGATTTGCGAAAAGCTTGCCGAAAATGCCAAAATTACCGTAATACGTCCGCGGAAAGGTGAAAAAGCGCGTCTTGTGGAGCTTGCCCGCGCCAACGCCAAGGAGCTTATATTCCACAGACGCGAATCCGAAACAAAAGCCGTGAAATTTCTGGCATCGCTTGCGGCGTTCCTCAAACTCGAGGTGCTGCCGGAACGTATAGAAGCCTACGACGTTTCCAACCACGGCGAAGAGGACATTGTCTGCGGAATGGCGGTTTGGGAATCGAACCGCTTTGTAAAGAAAAAATACCGTTCCTTTAACATAAAATCGGTGAGCGGACAGGACGACTACTCCTCCATGCGCGAAGGTATCGGCAGACGGCTCGCCCACGGTGACGGCGACTGGGCTTACCCAGATTTAATTCTCGTGGACGGCGGTGTGGGTCATGTGAATGTCATTAAAAATTTGCTTTGCGAAAAAGGCGTAAATATCCCGGTTTTTGGCATGATAAAGGACGAGCACCACAAAACGCGCACCCTAACCGACGGTGAAAACGAGATCAGCCTTAACAAACGTCAGGATCTTTTTAATTTTTTCTATAAGTTTCAGGAAGAGACGCATAACGCCGCGTTCGGCAAAATGGATAAAAAGCGACGTAAAAATCTAACCACCTCCTCCCTGACGGACATACCCGGTATCGGCGAGAAAACGACGGAGCGTCTGTTAAAGCATTTCGGAGGATTAAAAGCCATAAAAAGCGCCACTTTTGAGGAGCTTGTTTCGGTAAACGGCATATCAAGAGCGACGGCGCAAAAAATAATAGATTATTTTAAAGAAAAAACACCGGATAAGGAAGATAAAACATGAGAATTATTACCGGCAGCTCCAGAGGCGCTAAGCTTATCGCCCCGTCGGGCGAGCATACCCGCCCGACCGCCGAAAAAGTCAAGGAAGCCGTGTTTTCCGCGATTCATTTCGACCTCTTTGACCGCAAA
>CAYOGQ010000101.1:0-7209 GCA_964403645.1 uncultured Ruminococcus sp. | reverse complement strand
TATACTGCCGGTAAAGATAACAAAAAAATAAGAAGCTCCGCCGGCAAAGCTCGCAGCTCATAAAAATTCCACCCTACCGTACAGCAGGGTGGAATAAAATACAACCAATATTTTATTGTTTAATCAGTCTGTTTAAAAGAGGGCGCTTAAATGATCCAAGGAGGCGGTACTTTATAATAATAATTAATTGATATTAATCGGCAGATTCAAATACGATTAGCAATGATCCTTTTTCTCATTACTATCGCACATTACGGTAATATAAACGTTGCAACCTTCGCAACGCATCTCTTTTTTGCCATCCTTTTCAAACGGCTCGCAAGGCTTCTTTTTTCTCGCAAGGTTTCCAATTTTCTTGGCCAATGAATTCTCCCATATCAAAAACCTCTTTGTTTATATTTCCGGTACTAACTTCCCGGATAATATATAATATGCGGATGACACCGCAATTGCCATTAAAATCTTATAATATTATCTATATCCTTAGTCGGATTTCAATATCAAGAGCAAAATATAACCATATCCTCCGGTCATGCATATTATGTAAATGAATACCGATGTTCGTATGAATAAATAATGGTATTTATTCTTGGAGGAAATAATGAATAATCAGAACATAAACAATCCGGAAATGCCCGATCTCAGCAGCGTTTATCCTGAAATATATTACAAGCTTCAACCATATATAAATATGATTATCGACCAACTTGATATGCAGTACGGCGAATCGGCTCCGAACCCTGAAATGATGGATCGGATTTCGGAAAGTATTTATAATGACATTCTTGAAATGTATCCGGATATTGCCGAATACGCAAAACAATACGAAAAAAAGGATAAAAATGAGGAAACAATTGCCGATGTCATAATGCGCGCTCCCAGATTTTACAGACGCGCTTTCAGACGCAGGGGATTGCTCAGAGATTTAATTGATATTTTGTTCTTATCTGAATTTCATCGCAGGAGAAGAAGATTTTATTAATTATAATAAATTCCCGTATATTCGTTTTAATTCGATAGTTTTATTAAATAAAAATCAGGGGATAACCCCTGATTTTATATTTTACGTTATTATTTGATTAATCATTCCGCGGAGGATTATATTCGTAGTGATCATTAGAAGTGAATTTAGCGGAATCTGTCGCAATCTCTGTCACGATCCCTGTCACGATCCCTGTCATGCTCTCTGCAACGATCTCTAAACCAATCTCTGTCGCAATCCCTGCCGCGTACTCTGGACCAGTCCCAGTCGCGATCTCTGTCGCGGTCTCTGTCACAATCTCTGTCGCGGTCTCTGTTGCAGCACCTGAACAATCTGCAAAAACAACACATATTAATAATCTCCGTTCTTCTAAAATATACCATTTTGGATATTTTTATCCCGGGTAAAATGCCATTGTGTGCTGATATACCGAAATACCGGCATTAATATAATATTCAAATTAATTATTTTTGCTACTCAAATACAATTTAATATCAGATATTTTATATGAATATCGAATTGTTGTTAATATTGACATTTTACTGAAATTTTCTATAATGTAATGTATAAGGGGTTTCACAGCAGTTCTTTAATATAAACGCAAATAAGCACTTAAAAAAGAGCTTTTCCGCAGAAATGTGTTATCAATTTACTTATTTCCGCTTGCGGATGTAAAGATTTTTACCGCGTCGCGTAAAAACACGGCACAACCGGGCGCTATATTGTCGTAATACGCCGTGAAACGCGGGTCGTCCGCGTACATTTGCGTGACGCCGATATGGGCTTCCTTGCTGTACTTGTCCCAATAAGCGCAAAGCCATTCCTTGTGGAGCGCGCAGGCTTTTTGAGCAAGCGCGCCGTGCGGGTCGCCCCGCCCCTTGTCGAACGCCGTTTTCAGGGTTTCGTTCAGCTCCCGCGTCAGTCGTTCCAGTTCGACGTACCTCTCTTTTGTCATACCCATAATCTTGGCGTTGGAGCGGTTGACGGCGTTGTTGCCGTATTTAACGCGGATTTCCCCGCCGTATTTTTTCTCGTTCTCATCGACAAGCTTACGTTTGAACCCTTCGAATTTTTCGCTGTCAGACATGTAAATTTCTCCTTTCATGGCGCCAATGCTTTTTTCAACATTTGCGATAAGCGTGTTAAGCTGCTCCCGTTTCGCACGGAGGGCGGAAAGATGGTTAACGAGCGCGCTTTTTCCGTCAAAGTCTTTTGCCGATAAAATCCGCTTGATTTCCGAAAGCTCCACGCCGAGCTCGCGGAAAAACAGGATTTGCTGCAAGCGGTCGACTTCCGTCTGCCCGTAGATGCGGTATCCGTTGGAGCTGACCCGTTTCGGCGTCAACAGCCCGCACTCGTCGTAAAATCTAAGCGTCCGAGTGCTTACCCCCGCCAATTTCGCAAGAGCGTTGATGGTGTATTCGATAGCGCATCCCTCCCGACAAGGTTATTATAAACCTTAACGTAACGTTAATGTCAATACTTTTTTGAAAAATACTGTTTGTCATTGTAATATGTACTATACGTTATTTATGAAAGGATTATTATTTATGCTGGACAAAAAGTTTAGCCAATATTATGTTAACCACATTTCGGTAAATATAGACGAACAAACGGTTGAAAAAATAAAATCCGCCAAAATAACATACCACAGCGGAATCGAGTATAAAAATATAAAAAAAATTCAAAAAGACGATGCCGTTTACGACGTCGAGCTGTTTTTCGATATATTAAAATACTGTTATTCCGGATATGAGTATTATAACGATATAATAAATTTTGACAACTTAAAGAACGAAATCGTCGCGTCGTTGCCAAAAACGGCGTCCACAAAAATAATCAGGAATTTATTGCACAAAGCTCTGTCGAAGTATATCAACGATTCGCATTTCGGGTTTATCATTGACGATAAAAAAGCAATATCGTTGGGCAAATTGTACCGGGCATATTTTACAAGTCTGGTCGTCGGGCTGAAAAACGGTGTTTATACCGTTATAAAAGGCAATAAAATAGTCAAAAAAGGATACATATTTACTCATGAGCAGATAAAAGACTTTCTTTTTGAAACGCTGCCGGGAAAAAACGGCGATAAAAGATATATAATAGGCGTTTATACTACGACGTCCGTCAAAAGGCTTGTTATCTGCGGATTTGACCTTCCCGTTCATCCTTGCAAAACGGATAACTATAAAATGCCAAACGAAGCCGTTAAAACTGAAATAATCGGGGATATACCGGTCATACATCATTCGACATATTCGAACAGTAAAATCAAAGCCCCCGTCGAAGAATATAAAGAAATGGGAATTAAATATAAAAACACCGACCGTCTGATCTGGTCCATCCTTTCCAACGGGGGAGGGAACAGCAATTTCCCGGAAAACTTTATTTACGGCTTGAACAATAATGCGGTTTGGGAATTGGATCTGGCAGTCATAAATAATCCGATCATAAATAAAAGCGATAAAAATAAAAAAAGTTATTCGATATTCAATACCGGCAAAATTGACTTTTCAAAATCGGAATATAACGGCAGGTTATTTGTTTTACAAAACAAATATGTCGGATCGTCCGGCGAAGCCGCCGTCATGTACGGCAGAAACGTAAAAAACGTCTGTTTTGTCGGCGGCGCGACAATGGGTTGCGGTCAGTTCGGTGACATACTCACCTACAAACTACCGAACTCACATATATATTTCAGCATGGGTTATAAGGTTTTCAATATGGAGGGTTTTGAGGAAGGGAAAGGATTTTTCCCGGACTATTGGATCGACAGCGAAAATCCGTTGGAGATTGTCGCGGAATTTATTAATTGTTTATAACATTGAGATATAATGATTTATTTTAAGGAGGTATAAATTATGTCCAAGGTCGGTATAATCTGCGCTGGGGATTGCGAACTCGAACCATTCCTGCCGCATTTGGAAAACGTTAAAATATCAAAAAAAGCCATGTTGAAGTTTTACGTAGGGCAAATAAACGGCTTGGAAGTTATAACCTTGTTTAGCGGGGTATGCAAGACCAATGCCGCGATCGCCGCGCAAGTACTTATTGATCATTTTGGCGCGGACATAATCATCAACGCCGGCACCGCCGGGGGGATGGATCAAAGATTGGAAATATTCGACACTGTCATAGCCACCGAAGCCGCTTATTACGATATGGACGAGAACATATTGACGGCGTTTCATCCTTGGATGGATTCCATTTATTTCAAGTCCGATCAAACCCTGCTCGATTTAGCAAAAGAAGCGGTGAAACATATTGAACCGAAAGGCAAAGTATATTTCGGCAGAATGATCACGGGTGAAAAGTTCATAATCGACGAGAGCAGAGATGAGATCAACGCCGTTTTTAACCCTCTGTCGGTAGATATGGAAACGGCAAGCATAGCGCATGTGTGCTATGTGAATAAAATCCCTTTTATCGCCATTCGGTGCGTCACCGACACCGCGACGCATAGCGGGGCCGAATACTTTGAAAAAAATTACGTCGCGGCGTCCGGGATTGCAAAAAATATCGTTTTACAACTGCTGACCGAAATAAAGGATTATTATAACATCGAAAAGTTATAATAAGAGTAAACCGCGTTACATAACGACAGACTTAAACACATTATTTGGGAGCGATGCTATTGAGCTTTGAACTGATTCCTTTCAATTCCGGATTGATACAAAAACAAGCCGCGGGCGAGATTATAAAATGCAACGAATTCACGGAAAAGTTCGGGCTTACGCTGACGCGGGAGCAAGCGGCGGAGCTTGTGGAAACCCGATCCATCTCTTTAAAAGATAATTGCCGCGTTGAGTTTGGCGGCGGTGTTATCGACAAAATTATTAAAGGATTTTGTGATTCGCCCTATATTACCATGCAAAATTACACTCATACTCTCCACGAGCTTGTTGAAATGTTTTATTATTATAAAAACGAAACGATGGACTTGATAACCGATGATGACCTGATAAAGTTTATGAAATCGGCGTTCGACGGCGTGTGCCAAGGCTCCTTGGAATTATTATCGGGGCGTGAGTTATTCCGTCTGGCAAAAAACCTGCGGTTTGGGTTGCCCGCCGATTATTCCGAGGAATATTTTTCAGATAACGAGCTTTTGGAAGACGAGGAGGAGTATGAATAACAGTCCGGATAAAATTCGCGCAATCGACAGAAAAAAGCTGGATGAAAGCGATTATTTTCAATCCTTGCTGGAAGCCGCTCGTACCAAAGGGCTTTTAAGCGAAGGCGATATAGAGCGGTTGCAATTTGAGTGCCTTGACCTTTTAGCGTATAAAACCGAACGTTACAACGCCGGCGACAGCAGCTCTATCCCCGTGGAAAAAGCGCGGGATATCATGAATTCCATACTTTTTACAATCGGCTTATCCTTAAAAACCTATCAAAACCCGGACGACGCGGTCACCGCGTTACAAAATGAACCTCTGAATGAATTTTACAAAAAAGGGCGCAGACGCATCAACACAATGCTTGCGACCTCGAAAATCATACACGGAAAGCTGCTGAGCCGGCTAGCGGAAACAAAAAACGTGTTTTATTCCGCCACCTTGAAGGGCGGTATATCCGGGTTTTTTAAGCTATACCGTCCCGATTACGCGGCGCATGAAATTCATATCACCGCGGACTACCCACTTTTCAATCCTGTTCCCAAGCTTTTGGGGGTGGAGTTTATCAGATGGTATTTGGAGGCGGCGTGTTATGAAAACCAATTCTGCGGTTATTTTTCGGCGAACGACTTCCACCGTTTGTTATTGGGTTTTGCGGAGGATTACGATCAGCTTTTGATTAACATTTACGAACTCGTTTTGACCGCGTCAATCGGCTGCGCCATAGTCGGCACAGATGTGAAGCGGTTGAATATCACCGAAGCGGGCGTGCGTTTGCTCTGTGAAATATTTACAGATAAATCAAAGAGCGAAATAACAGTGGTCATTTTTAAAGCAGCCGAAGAATTGCAACGCTGTTTTGGGTTTTCGGAGGGGCTTGCGCGGTATATGCGAACCGGGATTCCCATAATCGCGGATAAAATCGAATTCGCCGCGCGTAATCATACGTTGAACCGTTTATTCTTTACCCCCGTTTATCATGAAAACCACCCCGAAATTATTTTTTCTTACGGCGAAGCGATGGTCGACGAGTGGTACCGTAAAATCATAGATGAAATCCGCGATTGCCGCTTTTCGCGGGACAAAATTGCGATTATCAAAAAAAATATCCGCTCTCTTACCGATTTGGAAGGTGTTCTGCTGGACGCGGATTTGACGGAAAACGAAATTCAAGACGTCCTGCAAGGCTTGAGCCTACCCGAAATCGCGGCAGTTTCCAAAAAATATCAATTACAGCAAGATATTGAAGTTTTAAACCTGCGGGATGTTGAAATTGTGTTACGGGAGTGTTTGCGGCGTTTTATATCCCAGCTGCCGCCCGAAAAACAAAAATTTATAGATCAGGCGTGCCGCGCCATGAAAGAAAGTTTTTAAATGACAAGGAGGCGACATTCACATGGAATTATTAAAAGCGATCGTTTTTATACTGCATTTTTCGTTTTTCGGGCTGACGGCGTTGTTCTTTTTGCTGAAATTTCACAAAAAGGGCAGATTGAAATACATTATGTTAACCGCTGGGGCTTTATGGATTCTTTTCGGCACAATTGATTTTATTATAGGGCTAAAGAACGTACTATCCGTGCTGGCGTAAGAAAAAGTAGCAGATCGTGCGGAGTAAACCATCCGCCGATATGGGAACGGAAATTAATGAATAATTTTAATAATGAAAATGAGTTGATTAAGCAATACAGTAAAGCCGGAAATTTAAATATCCGGGTAAATTTACACGAGCGTTTCAGCACCAATAAAATGGGTTGGGCGAACTGGGTTTTTCAAAATTACGTATTAAAGAACAATTCCGTCATTTTAGAATTAGGCTGCGGTAATGGCGGTATTTGGGGCGTGAACGCCGATAAAATACCGGAAGGAGTCAAACTAATCCTTTCCGATCTTTCACCGGGTATGCTGGAATCGTCGAAAGCCAACACCAATAAATTAAATTTTATCGAATATAAAATGATCGACGCGCAATCGATCCCTTACGGCGGAGATACGTTTGACACGGTGATCGCCAACCACATGCTATACCATGTCCCCGATATCAATACCACTCTCGGGGAAATTTCGAGGATATTAAAACAGGGCGGAGTATTTTATTCCACAACCATA
>CAYOGQ010000100.1:0-7222 GCA_964403645.1 uncultured Ruminococcus sp. | reverse complement strand
GCGGTCAAGTATGGCGGGCGAAGGGAATTCCACGGGGCGATATTCCGAAACCTTAATCGTGCCTAAGCCGTCTATGGGGGCGCCCAACGGATTCACGACCCTGCCGAGCAGCGCTTCCCCGACTGGAACCGAAGCCATGCGTCTGAGACGGCGAACCTTGTCGCCCGCCTCGATATGTTCGTACCTGCCGAATATCACGCAGCCGATTTTACCCGGTTCTATTTCGAGTATCATCCCGCGCTCGCCCGTGGCGATAAACTCCACGACCTCGCCGTACATGATATCGGCAAGCCCGTCGAGCCAGCAGATGCCGTCGGAAATCGAAATGACGCGACCGATCTGGTACACGCCTATGTCCATTTTAGCGTTTTGCACGCCTTTGATCAGAGTGTCGGCAAACCGCTGCGCCGAAAAACCTTCCCCCTCGGTCTCCTGGTTGAAAGTCTTGGTCATGCGGTAGAGCAGGTCGGAGATGGTGCCGTCGTAAACCGTGTCGCCGATACGGAGTTTTAACCCTCCCACCAACGACGGATCCGTCCTGATCCAATAGGAGATTTTGCCGCCCGCCCGCTCGACAATTGCCGTAGTCTTTTCCCCGATTTCATCTGTCAGCGACCGGTCCAGCGGGAAAGCGGAGGTGAGGGTG
The DNA here is from genome assembly GCA_964403645.1 of uncultured Ruminococcus sp. Classification (GTDB taxonomy): domain Bacteria; phylum Bacillota; class Clostridia; order Oscillospirales; family CAG-382; genus UBA1206. The sequence goes on along the minus strand of CAYOGQ010000100.1, from coordinate 6,576 downwards.
ACATACAGGATATCCGATTGGATGAGGTATGCTATATCACCGGCGGTGACGGTTATCTTGGCGAGTATCGTCGATGCGATCTCGCCCTCTTTTTCGCGGAAATCGGTGACATAAGGTTCCTCGCCCATAAGCTTCAGCGCATATTCCTTGGCCTTCGATATGGCGGTTTTCCTGACCGTCTCGTACATATCCGTTCTCAGCCCCGAAAACAGGCGGTCGTCCTCCCGCCGCAGGGTTTCGATTTCCTCCGCGCAGGCGGTTTGGATACCGTTTATTTTTTCGTCGGCGCGCTTTTGATATTCATCTTTGATAAGGCAGAGCTTCGCTTCGGCCTCGATTTCTTCGGACGCCATGATTTTTTCGGTGGATTCCCAGATATACGACGCTTCCGCCGCTTCGTCCAGCCCGTGATTTATGCGTCCGCGTCTTTCCCGGAGGGCGCGCGTTAAAAAGCCCTTCCCCCCCGTCTTCCTGCCGATAAAATAACCGGCGGCGACGAGGATCAAGATATTTATAACAGAATAAAAAATCCTCATTGCTTATATTTCCTAACATAAAAGCCCAACGAACGGCTCTTATACTTTAATAGTCTTTGGAAACCAACCGGTTGGCGAGCGTCCCGGCAAATTCGGGCAGTCGTGACTCGAATTCCTTTTCCATTTTCTCCTGTTCGGCGGCAAGCAGGCGCTTGATCTGTTCCAGACGTTCGTTTTCTTCTTCCTGAAAGCGAAGCTTCGCCGAAGCGGCTTCGGATTCCGCTTCTTTTATTCGCCTCGCGGCTTCCTCGCGTTCGTTCTTCTGCGCTTCTTCAAGGCTCGAGATAATAAGCCGGTTTTGCTCTTCCAGCTTTTCGGCGGAAAGGATTTTTGTCGAAAAGCCTTTTTCGGTTTTTTCGCGCCTTTCGTGCATCAGCTTCAATACCGGCTTGAACAGGATATGGTTCAGCGCCGCCATGAACGCGCAGAAACTGATAACCGTCAGTATGACTGTCGACGGCTCTATCGTCATTTCAAATCACGCCTTTCGTCAACACATAAGGCGTCATATTTTGGAAATTATCATAAACGCGATAAGCAGCCCGTAAATGGTGAGCGTCTCCATAAACGCCAGGGCGAATATGAGGACGGAGCGTATGTCCTTTTTCAGATCGGGCTGGCGGGCGATGGCTTCCATGGCGGCTTTCGTCGCCTGTCCCTGACCGAAGCTCGGGCCCAGGGTCGAAAAGGCTATGCAGATGGCGGCGGCTATGGCGAATAATGCTTCTCTCATTTTATCTCTTCCTTTTATTTTAAATAATATTATTCGGTTTTGGTGGCTTCGTCCAAATATATCGCGGAAAGCATGGTGAACACCATCGCTTGTATATAGCAGAACAACAGGCTCAGCACCATCATGACCAGCGGCGCGCCTATCGGGAAAATATCGTAAAGCTGGTCGGTGACCATCTCTTCTCCGAAAATGTTGCCGTAAAGCCTCAGCGACAGCGAAACGGGTTTGACCAGTTCGTCGAGCAGCAGCAACGGGAAAAGCATAACCGGCTTGAAAAACCGCCTTGCGACGTGCCTGAAACCTTTCCTGAACGAATAATATTGCAAAAACGCGAAGGTCACGACGCCCAGCCCCACGGTGACCGAAAGCGACGAGGTCGGCACCTTGAAACCGGGGATTATCCCCGCTCCGGGCAAAAAGAACGAATAGTTGGAAACGATGATGAATATGAAAAGCGCGGACAGGAAAGCAAAATATTTTTCCGCCTTTTCTTTTCCCAAAAGGTCTCCCAGAAAGTTTTCGAGATAACCGACGCAGAGCTCTGCAATGTTTTGCAACCTGCCCGGACGCTCTTTCAGGTTATGCCTGACGATCAGCGCGACGGCGATGATGACCGCCATTATCGCCCAGATCGTTATAATTTCGCCGGTAATTATTATATTGACACCTAAAACGTTAAGCACGGGCTCTGTCCCCCTTAATCCCGTTTTTTAATTAGCAGCGCCGTGTAAGCCGCCAGCGGCAGCGTCGCTCCCGCCGCCGCTCCGATAAACAGGGCGTACCGGTTCCACGGCAGGACGTTTGACAGCAAAAACACCGCGACGGCAAACACCGCGCAAATCGCCAAGCGTATCAGCGCGGATTTATAATATTTCAAAGACACGTCATCGCTTTTTATTACATTTTTCGTGATAAAATAGTTAGCGGTGGAAACAAGTCCACCGCAGATAAAAGCGATTGCCACTCCGAGAAGCTCCCACAACATTTGCGGCGCCGTCCCTTCCGTTATATGTGTTATTGCTATTATTCCAATGATTATACATCTTGTAAAAGTTTTTGCAAGGGTTTTTTAATATATTTTCGGAAGAGGAATTGCGCTCCCATCCGTCCTGACTTGCGCCGAGGCACCTTCCCCGGGGGAAGGTTATAATTAATTTTTAATAATAAACTTAATCCCCGCCGCACAGCCCGAGCGCTTCCGCCGATTCCTCTCTCATCTTATACTTCAAAATTTTCCCCGCGGCGTTCATGGGGAACGAATCCACGAATCTTATGTATCTTGGGACCTTGTGCTTTGCCATATTCGCTCTCACATAGTCTTTCAGCTCGTCTTCGGTGAGGGTTTCGCCCGCTTTCAGCACCACGCAGGCGACGGCTTCCTCGCCGTACCGTTTATCGGGGACGCCGACGACCTGAACGTCGCTGACCTTGGGATGGGTGTAGATAAAATCCTCTATCTCCTTGGGGTAAAGGTTTTCTCCTCCGCGGATTATCATGTCCTTGATTCGTCCGGTTATTCGGTAATTGCCGTCCTCGTTCTTGCGCGCCAGGTCGCCGGTGTGCAGCCAGCCGTCCTTGTCGATGGCAATCCGTGTCGCGTGGGGCATTTTATAATAACCCTTCATCACGTTATAACCCCTCGCCAAAAGCTCGCCGTCTACGCCGACCGGGAGGTCCTCACCGGTTTCGGGGTCGGCAATCCTGCATTCCACGCCGGGCAGGGCGGAGCCGACCGTGTTGACGCGCACCTCCACGGAATCGGTTGACTTGGACATGGTGCAGCCGGGCGACGCCTCCGTCTGCCCGTAAACGATGCATATCTCCCTCATGTTCATCTTTTCGAGCACCTCCCGCATCACCTTGACGGGGCAGGGGGATCCCGCCATGATACCCGTGCGCATATGCGAAAAATCGGTTTTCGCAAAGTCCTCGTGAGCGAGCATGGCGATAAACATGGTGGGGACGCCGTGGAAAGCGGTAATTTTTTCTTTGTTTATACAGTCGAGCGACGTTTTCGGCGAAAAGCGCGGTATGGGCGACATGGAGGTGCCGTGGGTGACCGCGGCGGTCATGGCGAGCACCATCCCGAAGCAGTGGAACATGGGCACCTGTATCATCAGCCGATCGGCGGATGAGAAGTCCAGCCGGTCGCCGATGGTCTTGCCGTTGTTGACAACGTTGTAATGGGTGAGCATGACTCCCTTTGGAAAACCCGTGGTTCCGGAAGTGTACTGCATATTGCAGACATCATGCTTGGATATGCCCGCCGCCCTGCGGAAAACCTCCTCGACGGGGGTTTTTTCGGCGTATTTCACCGCTTGTTCCCAGGTAAGGCAGCCCTTTTGTTCAAAACCGACGGTTATGACGTTGCGCAAAAAGGGCAGTTTTTTCGCGTGCAGCCCGCACCCGGGGGTGTTATCCGCCAGTTCGGGGCAGACGGCGGCGATGATCGCGCCGTAGTCGTTGTCCTCCCTGCCTTTGGTCAGCACCAGCGTGTGTGTGTCCGACTGGCGGAACAGATATTCCGCTTCGTATATTTTATAGGCGGTGTTTACGGTGACGAGCACCGCGCCGATCTTGGTGGCGGCCCAGAAGGTGATATACCATTCGGGGACGTTGTCCGCCCATACGGCGACATGGTCGCCGCGCCGCACGCCGAGGGCGATTAACGCCCGCGCGAAGTTGTCCACGTCATTGCGGAATTCGCGGTAGGTGCGCGTGTAGTCGCAGGTGGTGTAGCAAAACGCGGGGCGGTCGGGGAACTCCTCCGCCATGCGGTCCAATACCTGCGGAAAAGTCAGATCAATAAGGATATCCTTTTCCCAGACATAATAACCCGTGCCCGCAGCGTTGGGGATAAGGCGACTTCGGCCGCCGCCCGCGTTATGCCTTGACATATATTCCACAAAGTTGGGGAACACCACGCCGGCGTCCTGAAGGTCGGGCATCCATTTTTTAACCCATTCGAGCGAGACATAGCCCTCGTAGTTGATCGAGGACAAAGCCTGCATCGCCTCGTCCGCGGGTACGTCGCCCTCGCCCATCAGACAATATTTAATCTCTCCGTCCACCGTATAGGAATCCTTGAGGTGGACGTGCTTTATGTACATGCCGAGGTTCTGCACCGTGACTTCCGGCGATTCGCCTTCGAAACGGTAGGTGTGGTGGACGTCCCAGAGCGCCCCCACCGCGTCGCTGGCGACGGCGTTGAGCAGTGTGCGAAGGCGGGAAGTGTCCGAATAGACGCCGTTGGTTTCCACAAGCATCGTTACGCCCCTGGCGGCGGCGTATTCCGAAAGTTCCGCGAGAACGGAGTAAACCGCTCCATCATCGCCTTCGCCGTCGGGTGCGGCGTTGTCGTCGCCGAGCACTCTGACGTACGGGCAGCCTAATTTTTCGCAGGCGTCGATATATATTTTAAGTTCCTCTGTATTGGCGGCGCGGCGCGCGGGGGATTTCAAAGAGCAGCCGCTTGAAATGCAGGAAACCCCAAGCCCGGTCTTGCGGAGCGTTTCCTTGGTACTTGCAAGCTTTTCGGCGGAAAACGCCGGGGTCTTGCCGTCGAACACGTCGACGAAAGGCATACCGTCGGCGACGCCCACGCCGCGCAGCTCTATCCCGTCAAAACCGAGGTCCTTTGCCATGGTGTAAATGTCGGCGAACGAATAGCCCGGGCAGGCGAGGGTGGAAAATGAGAGTTTCATGGTTTTTATCCTTTCAGGTTTAAGCTTGCATTATGATAATATTTAAAATTCCTTATCACCTTCCCAACATGGGAAGGTGTTTCGGCGTCCCCCGCAAGCCGAAACGGATGGGGCGTTCCGATTGAAAAAAGCTCCGTCTTACAGAAAGACAGAGCTTATAAATCCGAAATACCGGAAAATGTTCGGCGTCTGTCAACGCCGTCTCTTGGATAACGGTGAGAAACCCGTCCGCTCCTCAGCCTTGCGACGATGTTTGTTGTCGCTCGGTTCGGGCGGCGGCTCGAGGGTGAGTTCGCGTTTGAAGCAAGCGCCGCCTTGCACCGTCCGGCGGCTCTCTGTAATACCAATCCTTCAAAGGATTGGTATAGGCTTGGCTTCAAGACTTTTTCCCTGTCAACGCCTTTAAGTTTTATAATTTGAAATATGCGTTATTGTATATTATATTGCCGCGTTTGTCAAGACATTTCTATAAAAACTATTTTTATCGTTCTGCGGTTGTCAAACATATGGTCTATTTTTTATTTTAAAGAAAGCCGTTAATGGTAACCGAAATTAGCATTACGCAATAAAAGCTTTTAATATAAAAGGAATCAGACTCTTGATTTTAATACAATCAAGTTGTCCTCTGCCAATAGCTCTGTTTGCGCGTCAAGCACCGCCATCACTTCCTCATCACGAATAATCGCTATGATATTAATTCCCTCTGTTTGGCGAAGACGAAGCTTTTGCAGGCTTTTGCCTACCCAGTGCGGATATGGCTTCATTTCAATAATGTCATACTTATCAGATCGGTAGATGTGCTCCATTAAATCGTTTGTAATAAATCCGTAAGCAATACGCTCTCCTGTTTCTTTTTCCGGTAAAACAACGCGGTCTACTCCGATCGATTCCAAAATCTGTTTCTGGCGCAGACCATTTGCTTTCGCTAAAATATAGCGCACACCCATTTCTTTTGCAATCGTCGCGGTAATCGCAGTTGCTTCAAAATCAGCGCCGAATGCAATGATTACCACGTCAAAATTACTGATGCCTATTTTTTCGAGCGCCGATTTTTCAGATACATCTGCAAGATAAGCGTGGGTTGAGTATGCGGAGGCTTCTTGCACGATACGCTCGTCCATATCACAGCATAACACATTTAAGCCATTATCATATAGTGTTTTTGCAATACTGCGTCCGAATTTTCCGAGACCCAAAACCGCAAACTGGGTGCTATTGGTTACATGAATTTTCTTAATCTTTTTTTTCATGCGTGAAGATTCCTTTCCTCAATCAATTAACCAATCATTACGTCCTCATAAGGATATCCTACTACATCATCGTTGGCATGAAGGTTGTGCGACAATGAAATAATCAATGTAATAGGGCCTATGCGCCCTATAAACATACACAGCATCAACACGAATTTACCTATCTCTGAAAGAAAAGGCGTAATTCCTGTACTCAGTCCGACCGTTCCAAGCGCAGAGGAAACTTCGAAAATCAAGTCGGAAATACTGTGTGGGAATACGGTACGATCTTCAGTGACTGAAAGAACAGCTGTCCCGGCAAATAATAAGGTCAGCATTAAAACAATAATAGTCAAAGCTTTTTGCAATGTGAT
>CAYOGQ010000099.1:0-7280 GCA_964403645.1 uncultured Ruminococcus sp. | reverse complement strand
GTGGTTATAGGCGTGCCGATAACGGTGTTGACATCCGCCACGCTGCCTATTTTAGATAGCGAAGCTTCGATTATCTGTTTGAGAGGGAGTTCGTACATATCGTGGCTCCTTTCGTTCTGAGCTTTTTCATAGGCGATTGTAAAACTGCGGTTTTACAATCGAACACTGGGGATTGCGCTCGCTTATCGCCCTGAAATATCAACGCGGTTGATATTTCAAGGAACCCCCTCGGCTCGCAGGGCGTGCTTAGCACGCCTTTAAAGGTGTTTTACAACCGGAGAACCCGGTAGTAAAACAGATTTAATTAAAATTACGTTTTACATTTGCCTATTTTAAGTTTTTTGTATTTATAATAGCCGTCCGCCAGCGAGAGCGCCATGGAAAGTCCGCGCCATACTCGTGTGGAAAGCATTATGTCAATATAAATATCGGTTTTATCGCCGATAAAATCGGGAATAGCCTCCGTGTATATCCTTCCGGGCTTTTTGGTTTTATGTTTTACGCCTTCCGCGAAACGCAGAAGGGAAGCGGCGGCGCCCGACGCTGCCCCGTACAATATCCCGGTTTTAGCGGGGTCGTCGGAAGCTATCGTCAGCTTTACGATATACCTTTCAAGGCGCAGGTGCTTTTTGGTTTTATCGTACAGTTCGGACAAGGTTTCCTTTATTATCGGCAGGATTTGGTTGAATTTAACCGGTTCTCCGGCTTTTTCCTTTACGGCTTTTTTAACGGGAGCTTCCTCCTCGGGTTCGGTCTTTTCGCCGAACAGCAAATATTCCGCCTTGTAAAAGCCCACCTTGACCGTTATCAGCAGGTCGCCGCACCAGCTTATACGGAACGATATTTTCAAAAAGGCGATTATAACGAAAAAAACAATGATTCCGGCGATAATATACAGCGCTGTCATGGCTGCGGCAGTCCTTCCCCGACCGGCACCCCGTCGTCGGGTATCAGGGCGATTTGTTCTTCAAGGTCTATTTTTGGGAGCTGGCTTATGGATTCCAGCCCGAAGCACCGTAAAAAGTTTTCGGTCGTGGCAAAGAGCGCGGGTTTCCCCGGAGCGTCGAGATGACCGCATTCCTTTATCAGCCCCTTGTCGCAGAGGGTGTTGACGATGCCGTCGGAATCGACGCCGCGCACCGCTTCGATAAAGGTTTTGGTGACGGGCTGGTTGTACGACACGACGGCGAGCACTTCCAGCGCGGCTTTGGAAAGCGGGGGCGTCTTGCGCAGCTCGAGCGCCCGTTTGACCTGCTCGGCGTAAGCGGCCTTTGTGCATAGCTGGTAAGCGCCGTCCACGGAAATCAGTTCAACCCCGTGCCCGGCTTCGCTGAGGCAGGAAGCCACGCGGTCTGCGGCTTCGATTATCTCTGCTTTTTCAGCGCAGAATATTTCGGAAAGTTTATCTATCGCGACAGGCGAGCCCGAAGCGAACAATACGGCTTCGAGGGCGGCGTCAAGCGGCGTCGGGTTCATCCGGCTTCCTCCAGGTTTTTAATAAGAACAAGGTAAACATCCTCCCCGTCCCTTATGACGTTGATCCTGCCGCTCCTGACCAGTTGTAAAAGCGCCAGAAAAATTGCCACGGTTTCGCCGACGGTGCGGCATTTTTCGAAAAGGGCGGAGAACTCATGCCTGTTTTCATCGAAAAGAAAACGAAGCGTAAAAATAATTTTTTCCTCTACGGTATAATACTTTTCATGTTTCAATTTTTCAAACAATTCCACGCGGTTTTCGGGCGCAAAATGCGCGCGCTTTGTGAGATTAATAAACGCTTCCGTCAATAACGACGCCGAATGTTCCCGCTCGTATACGCGCGGGGAGTCAATTTCATCCGGTTCTTTCGTAAAACGGTCGAAATATTCGTCGCCTTGTTTTTTTAAGAATTCGGCGGCAAACTTTGCCCTGCGGTATTCCGTCAGCGCGTCCACCAGCACCTTGCGCGGATCGTCTTCGTCCGGTAAAACGGGGAGCAGCATTTTGGATTTTATATAGGTAAGCTCGCTCGCGACGACTATAAAGTCGCAGGACAGCTCCATGTCGTATGACTCCGCTTCGGCGATATAAGCGAGGTATTGGTCGGTCAGCTCGGCGACGGGGATGTCGAAGATGTCGATTTTATGTTTTTGTATTAATGAGAGCAACAGGTCGAGGGGTCCTTCGTAGCGCTCCAACTTTAAATTCGGCGCTTCCATGTCAATCAATAAACGGCAAAAGCCCGAAAAACCAATTATAACCTTCCCAAATCTTATCTCTCAGATATTCGAGCGGCGTGAAGAGATAATCAAGCCCGCCGATATTCGACATCACAAAGATAGCGAGTATGAACAAGCCCGCGTAGCGTTCCAGTCGCATAAACCTGTACCCGAGTTTTTGAGGCAGTATCGAAGCTAAAATTTTCGAGCCGTCCAGCGGCGGGACAGGCAAAAGGTTAAACAAGCCCAGCCCCAAGTTTAATATGGAAAAATAATAGAACAGCTTGTGGAAATTAAAGAGAAAGTCAAAAAGGAAGCTTTTGGCCTGCAGCTCGAATATCAATGTGAAAAAAATTCTGTATAAAAGTACGCCGATAAAAGCCAAAACGAAGTTCGACAGCGGCCCCGCGAGAGAGACGAGCGCCGTGTCGCGCCGCGGCTTGCGGAAGTTCCTGATATTTATCGGGACGGGTTTTGCCCAACCGAAGCCCGCTATAAGCATTGCAAAAAAGCCGAAGAGGTCAAGATGCTTTATGGGGTTTAACGTCAGCCTGCCGAAGCTGCGCGCGGTGCTGTCGCCGCATTTATAAGCGACATAGCCGTGCGCGTATTCGTGTACCGTGAGCGATATCAATATCGAAACCAATATAAATATAGCGTCGGTATACGCCCCGGTCCTGATAGCAGTGATTATCATATATTAACTTTCCTTTCGCATTGTACCGCATGTTTACGGCGGTTTTGCCTATGACGAAATTACTCGACCGCAAAGCCGTTAAACGTTAAGCGTTAAGCGTTAAGCGTTAAGCGTTAAGCGTTAAGCGTTAAGCATTAAACGTTTAACGCTAAACCGTAAACCTTCATTTGAAAACTTTAATTTTCAAAGACAAAGCTTCACCATGCTCTTTTCCCACGCCAAGGGAGGTGTCTCCCCGAGCAGCGTGACGACGGTGGCGGCTACATTGGCAAGCCCGTATTCGCCCGGTATAACGGAATATTTATCTTTATAAAAATTATCGTAAATATAGCAGGGCACTTTATTGAGAGTGTGGCTGGTCTTGGACTTCTTTGTGCCGTCGGCGTTGAGCTTGGCGAGATGCGTCTTGCCGTCCAGTTCGTACATTTCGTCTGCGTTGCCGTGGTCGGCGGTGATTATGGCAATACCCTTTACCTCGTCCACCGCCCGGAGTATACGCGCCAGACAGAGGTCGAGCGCCTCCATGCTCACCTTGGTGGCTGTAAACGAACCGGTATGACCCACCATATCGCCGTTGGGGAAGTTGCACCGGAGAAAATCGAATTTTTTTGATTTCAGCTTTTCGATAAATGTGTCGGTTATCTCGGCGCACTTCATCCACGGGCGTTGTTCAAAGGGGATTATATCGGAAGGAATTTCCAGATAATCTTCCAATTCTTCCGAAAACTTACCGGTCCTGTTGCCGTTCCAAAAATAAGTGACATGCCCGTATTTCTGCGTTTCGGAAACCGCAAGCTGCCTGTAACCCTTCCCCGTGAGAAATTCGCTCATGGTGGAGGTTATCTCCGGCGGGGATACAAGGAAATTATGGGGGATATGCGCGTCGCCGTCGTATTCGAGCATACCCGCGAACATCACGTCCACATTCTTTTTCTTGGTAAATCCGCAGGGACGGTTTTCAAACGCTTTCGATATCTCTATCGCTCTGTCGCCGCGGAAATTGAAGAATATGACCGAATCGCCGTCGTTTATTTTACCGACCGGTTCGCCGTCCTTAGCGATCACGAACGGCGGAAGAAACTGGTCAATTTTATGCGTTTCTTCGCGGTAAACAATTATGGCTTCCTCGGCGGAGGAAAACTGCCGCCCCTCCCCTAAAACGTGGGTGTTCCAGCCCCTTTCGACTATCGACCAGTCGGCCTCGTACCTGTCCATCGTGACGTTCATCCTGCCGCCGCCGGAGGCGATTTTCGCGTCGAACGCGCCGTCGTTTAACGAGGCAAGAAACGCTTCGAGGGGGCGGACATAATCGAGCGCGGAGGTTTCGCCGACGTCGCGCCCGTCGAGCAGGATATGAATTCTTACCTTGGATACGCCCTGCTTTTTTGCCGCGGCGACCATGGCATTGAGGTGGTCTATATGCGAATGCACGTTCCCGTCGGAAAGCAGCCCTATCAAATGCAGCGCGGAGCTGTTGCTTTTACAATTATCCGTGAGTTTTATCCAGGCTTCGGAGGTAAAAATCTTTCCCGTCTGTATCGCCCGGTTGACCAGCTTCGCTCCCTGGGCGAACACCTGCCCGGAGCCGAGCGCATTGTGCCCGACTTCGCTGTTGCCCATGTCGTCGTCGGAGGGCAGCCCCACCGCCGTGCCGTGGGCGCGCAGTAAATAACGCGGGTAAAGTTTATCGAGCATATCAAGGGTGGGGGTGTCGGCAGAGCGCACCGCGTTGCCCTCCGTGTTTTCGGAATATCCCACCCCGTCCATGATAATAAGCGCTATAGGTCTTTTTTCGTCGCCGAATACCGGTTTGTTCATTCTTTGTCCGTGCCTTTCCGCCCGTAAAGCCGGGTCGAAACATAATTATACAAGATATTATTATACAACAAAGCAAGCTCAAATGCAACGGCTTTCTTAAAATATTTACAGCGGCAACGTTATTTACTGTCTTTTATCATATTATACCCGTAATATTATATTATGGTTATATTTAGGCAATTTTTAGACGCGTTGTACTAAATTATTGACAAACAGATTACCGTGGTTTATAATTACGTCAGATTGTAAAAAAATGGGGGCGCGTTGCATTAACCGCTCCGCATAAGATTTAGGAGGACGATATGGAAATTATTAAACCTCATTTCGAGGGAACTTTCGTTCAACCCTCGCTGGTGGACAAATGGGACGTTTCGCAATGGGAGGAGCATTACGACCGGTTGCTTGAAGCGGGCATGGACATAATGATACTCCAATGGATAGCCGAAACTCCCGACGGCAAATTCAGTTATGTCGGCTATGACAGCCGTTACGCGATGTCCCACTCCGCGGAAAAGCTGACGATTAAAAACGGTTATCTCCCTAACGCTTTGGAAGCCGCGGAAAAAGGAATAAAGGTGTTTGTCGGGCTTAACTTCGCCGACGAGTGGTGGGGCGGGGCTTTTCGAAAGGACGACTGGATAAACGCGCAGGTTGACGCCAACAACGCCATGGCGGACGAGATTTATGAGGTTTATAAAAAGAAATACCCCAACGCCTTTTACGGCTGGTATTGGGTTTGGGAGATGTACAACGACACCAACGGCGACGAAAAGCATTGGGCGAAGATGATGAACAAGGCGCTCACGCACTTCACCGCCATCGACCCCTCGCTGCCGGTGCTGATGTCGCCCTTCATCAGCGGCTACCTCAACAAGACCCCGGAGGAGACAGGCGCGATGTGGCAGAGCTTCTTTAACCTTACCGATTTCAGGCCGGGCGATATATTCTGCTCGCAAGATTCGGTCGGCGCGAGCCAGTTTCCCATAGATTTTATAGAAAAGCACGTCGCGGAAATGAAAAAAGCCGCCGATTCCAAGCCTTACGTCAAGTTTTGGATCAACGTGGAAAATTTCAGCGGCAAATCGGGCGAAGGCGCCGCGCCCCTCGACAGGGTGATAAAACAGATGGAAATGGCATCCAAATACGCCGAAAAGCTGATCACCTTCTCCTATTCACACTACTACCTCGACGGCGTCAAAAAGAACGCCTACCACGAAGAGTATTTGCGGTATCTGAAAGACGGAAATCCCGACGGCTGATACGGGGATATAAAGATAATAAACAAATCGCCGCTCCCTTACGGTGGCGGCGATTTGTCATATAATTATCTGACTGCATTTTTATCCCCTGCAATAATCCTCCGAGGCGATTTTAAAGGGCATCGTTCCCTCCGTATAATAAACGGGCATTTCAAAGGTTTCGTTTAATCCAATAGAAGCCACCGCAAATTTGCTGTCCTCGTTTTCGCGCTCATAAGTGATGCAGAGGATACCGTCGGTGAGGTAGAGATAATTTCTATATTCCAACAACGGTTTTGGATAAAACGATTGTTCTTCGCTGCCGTTTATCAATACATCCGGGCTTTGAATCGATACGACGGGGTCTATTTCCGCGACCTCCGATAACGTAGACCCTATTTTTATGTTTTCAAAGTCTTTGTAGCATAACGGTTTGGATACAAAAAACGCATGGTATAAAAGCCACCAATTGTCGAGGTTGTCGGCATTGTAAGGTTCGGAATATTCCTTGTATTTATAAAACAAATAAATATAGCATGGTTTTTCCTCCGTTCCGATCGAATAAACAATATACGCCGATTTATCGTCGGTATATTTGATATATTCAATCGGGAACCCCTCGTTTATCATTGAAAGCGTCACCAACGCCGAGGATTTGGCCAAAAATTCGCCGTTGTACAAAAGGCCAAGAGCAGACATAAAATCAGTTAACCGATATGTTTTTGTCAGATAACTGGCGGGGCCTTCCTTAAATTCGGTATCCGGTTCGGAGGTCGTTTCAATGCCGCTTTCCGTTTCCTCGCCGCTTATATTTTCTTGTGTGTTCGCGCTTTCCTGCGATTGATTACCGACCGCCGATTCTTCGCCGCCGTTGAACACACCCAAAAAATAAACGGCCGTCCATGCGATAAGGCATACCAAAAAGCAAGCAAAAACGGTTAATATGGCTTTCTTTTTCATGAATTTCCTCCTTTCATCAATATTTTAGCGCGTTTTTACCCTTTGAAATAATCTTCCGGGGCGATTTTCAAAGGCAGCGTCCCGACGGAATTATAATCTCTTATTTCAAAGGTTTCGTTAAACCCCACGGAAGTCACCACATATTCGCTGTTTACGTCTTTGCGTTCGTAAGTGATGCAGAGGATGCCGTCGGTGAGATAGTGGTAGTCCTGATATTCCATGCAAAGTTCAGGAATTTTGGTATATTCGACGTACTTTTCTTGTGAAAAATCGTACCTTTCGGCTTGATATGGTCCGCAATCGAGCGGCTGTTGGTAAACGGCCACAGGGTCGATCGCAGCCACTTCGGAAAAAGCGGAGCCGGGAACGATC
>CAYOGQ010000098.1:0-7426 GCA_964403645.1 uncultured Ruminococcus sp. | reverse complement strand
TTATTTTTAGTGATCCGGTTGGGGGTCGAACCCAAGACCTACAGCTTAGAAGGCTATACCTATTATTTATCGAAACTTTTAAATTTCTATCTTATCATTGTATACCAATCTTTTAGGGATATTATTTGAATAATAATTACTGATATCTATAGATAATTATGGATGATTTGCTATATTTGTATGACCTATGTATGACCCAATAAAAAACATAAAACAATGATAGATTATACTTTTAGCGGTGTAAAAGTAGCATTAACTAGGAAAATAAAGAAAAGTGACTTAGGAAAAGCACAACCAGTATATTGGCGGGTAACCTTTAAACGTAAGCAAGTATATTATTATACTGGTTTAAAATATCATGATTCTGAATGGGATGACTTTATAAACAGAAAACTTCAAAAACACAAAGAAACCAAAGTTGATATTAAAGTCTATTTTGAAAACAATATTAAACCAATTATCAAAGATTTAGTATTAAATAGTTCATTTTCATTTGAAGCGTTCGAAGCAATGCTATATAACCAAAATAGTAATAGCACAGTAAACAATGCATTTGAGAATAAAATCACTTCGCTGGAAGAGAATAATAAAATTGGAAATGCATCTATCTATATATCTACATTAAAGGCACTGATGAGGTTTAAGCACTATTCTCTAATAAAGAGAAAAGTTGATAAACAGAAATTCATTGAAACGTGTATTGAAAAGAAGCATATTACCACCGGTAAAGATATCCTGGTTGTTGAGGAGGAAATTTCATTTGATGAAATCACACCAAAGTTTTTAAATGAATGTGAGAAATTCTGGGAAGCAACGGAAGTTTCTTTTGCAACCATGGGAATATACATGAGAACGCTAAGAGCAATAATCAATAATAAGGATGGGGATAAACCATTTCTTGAAGGTGATAAATATCCGTTTGGAATTAATGGCAAGAAATATGAAATACCTGAAGGCGGCAGAAGGGATATAGCTATGCCGATAGACGATATCTGGAAAATTGAGAATTTTAAAACAGACAATGAAGCTCTTTCAGTTGCAAGGGATATTTTTGTATTTATGTTTTACTGTAATGGTTTAAACTTTGGGGACCTTTGCCGGCTTACTTATAAAAATATTGATGCACCCAGGAAGGAAATCATATTTGAGAGAAAAAAAACTCTCAGAAAAGGTGAGGAACCAACATTCATTTATGTCCCTATCCTACCTCCAATGATTGAAATCATAAATAGACGAGGTAATGAAAATCAGGATGAATATATTTTTCCGTTTTTAAATGGCATAGAACCTACCGAAGATAACGAAAAGTTGATAAAAAGAGAGACTCGGTTAAAGCTGGAACCTATAAACTCATCTCTTAAATATATCGCAAATGAACTAGATCTGGATCCAAATATTTCAACTTCATACACCAGGAACAGCTATATAACTCACCTTACAAGTGAATTGCTTATTAATCCGATTGTGGTAAAGAAGATGGTTGGCCATAGTACCAAGAAGGATGTTACTGCAGGATATGTAAAACTTACTCCAAAGAAAAGGAGGGAAATTAATATGAAGTTGGTGAATCCTGAGAGGAAATATAATACAATTAATTCTAAAGTTACTACAGGTTAAGTCTGCAGTATATTCTGTAAATTGGAATTGCTATAACACTACCTATTACGATTCCAATAATTAATATTCTGAAGCGGGAATCAGTGATGTTTTCCGCTTTTAGGATTTTATTTTCATTTTTTAGATTCTCAATTACAAGTTTTTGTTTGTTTAATTCTGTATTGAGACTTTTATTCTCATTATATGTATATTGGAGGAGGATATCATCCTCAATGATGTTTTTTTCTCGATGAGTTTTATTTGATGTGAATACTTCATATGATATTGGGTGTTTGTTGGTTTGTGAGTTAATTGGTAGGCTTGTATCATATTTAATTTGATGTGACGAGGTTACATTCCTAAGCTTGATGTTTTCTTGTTTGTAGTGTTTTAAATCACTTTGAAGAGCAGTAATAATGTTTTCTTTTTTAGATATTTCATTTTCATAAAAAAATACTTTAGTACTGTCTGAGTGAGAGGAGATCTGCTCTGATACAATTTGTTTTTGCTTGCAGGAAACCAGTAGTAGAATTATTAAACTTAATACACTAAAATTAACTCTTAACATATCCTACTCTTTTGAAATTATTATTGCATACAAGAAACGATAGTAATAACCTGAAATAAGTTTTGCTTGGTCTAACCCATTAATTATACGTCGGGCGTTTATTGGGTCCTCTTTATGATAGTTGAAATAGTCCTCTAATGATACACCGGTGAAGTCACCACGGTTGGAAACACCTTTTGTCATTCCTTCAATCATGATTCTTGCGGAAATATCTGGTTCCAGGGCAAGTTCAGGATATTTTAGTAACGGGTACTTTAATAGTTTACCCATCAACTCATAATTCTCATACCAAGTTAATTGCACATCACCACGACCAAAATAGAGCTTGTCGGGGTGATAATATACTGTCCTATTATGTTTAATTTTTTTCCCATAAGGCCTTCCGGCTCCTTTTCCAATCTCCTCGATTGGCTGCATGGCTCTTGCCGTTTCATGGTAACATGTTGCAAGCATATAAGCTTGCCATCTAACATCAACAATATCATAAATATCAAAAGCTGTCAATTTATTATCTATCCCTCTTTTTTGTGAGTTATTTAAACGACCATTAAAAAGAGACTTTTGGATATCTTGGAAGAATATATTTTTATTCATGTTGTGCTCTATTAAAAGTACCAAGTGGAGGCTCCCGTAAATCACACTTGATTACAGAACAATAATGGTAGTCGCTTTTTTTGCGCCAACTTAACTCTCTCTCAACTGTTTTTTCTAATCCTGTAATTCGTCGGTGATCTTCGATTCTGTTTAACTGTAGTAGCTCCAGATCCTTTTTGAGTTTTTCATTCATGATATCCTTATCTCGTACCATTTTTAGAAGGCTTTCTGAGTTGGATTCATTATATGAATTCATATTCTCCATGTGAGCAACAGTACGCTCTAATAGACCCATCATCTCCGTAGCTGCCGATGCATCCTCACGCTTTGCAGTAGCCTCAGACTGAATCGCTTCGCTCTTCTTAATGCGACGATTCTCCTTTCGGTTGATAATTGTAGAAACAAAACCCCCGAAAGCACCACCGCCAATAAAAGAACTAAGCGAGAAAAGAAGATCCATATTTATTTTAAGAAGATCCATACACAAATTGGGAATACTTATATTTAAAAAACCGCCCCCACAAACGGGAGCGGCTCCAAAACAAAGAAAATCACGCAAGCACAACCTCTACACTACCTGTATAAATACTGTTAGAATTTCTCTTACCATCCTCAGAAATAAAGAAGATATAAGTATGCACAGTATCGCCCGCCCATGTTGCAGGAACTGCAAGAGAGCCATAACCCTCCATACGCTTTCCAAAAGAATCGTTGTAAACGCAATCCTTCTTATCGGCATTATACGCCACAAGCACAACGCTATCATTCACTCCGGAATTACTTGAAGTAGTCAAATCCCAATCAAAATCCACCTCACCTGCAGCAGCCGTAGCAGCAGCACTCTCGGCACCATACAAACTACCACGTGCAATAACCGCTCTCTCATAATCAATCACCAAATCAGGAAATTCACCTGTTATCGCATTCATTAGATTATAAGACATAGCTGCATTCATAGCAGTAATCTTACCACTTGCATCAGCACTAAACCCCTGGCGAATAACTGGAGTAAGCGGTTTCAAAAAATCCATAGTCACGCTAAACTTCGTACGTTGCGACACCTGTCCTTGTGTACGCGGATTTCTCACAGTAGTTGGCAGTGATCTGATATAATCAATCCCTTTCCAACTTGCACCAACAACGGTGCCCACCTTTCCGGAGAAACCTCCGAGAATACCTTTTTTAATAGTACCCATAAATAAGATTTTTAAAATGTTAAATATTAAACTACTTGGACTTGGATAGGACTTGGTATAGTCTAATCATTGTCCGAATGCAATGAAAAGGGTTAAAATAATAATGTATAAGAATCGGTTATTTTTGCGTAAGATTGCACCGAAATGCTCAGATTTGCACAGAAGGTTAAACACTAAATGAAGGGATGAGGATAACAGAAAGCATAGCGTATAGCACTTTGTGGAATTCGTAATATGCAAGGTTTTTCGGAAAAATACTATTTGAGAGAAACGAAAATGGAGATTTTTGCGAAAACACGAAGTGCTTGACCTTAGCAGATTAAAGAAAACCACACAACTTTGCTATGCATTCATTTATCCGGGTTGGAATAAAAAGATTAATTTGATTTAATCATTATTCATCTATAATTGTGTAATGAAGTATGACACCCAGGCTTTTTTCATGACGTTCCATTTTTCTTATTCTATTAAACTTTCTTTTAAACTCGGTATTAAAAATTGCAGGTGTACTATTTTCAAATAAACCCTCTTCGATATCAAGTTCAGTTCCTTTTTTTACTTTAAATGGATATTTTAGTCCTGCTTTAATCAAAAGCTCTTCGGTGCGAAAATAATCAATGGTATTTGCCTCTTTCAGATAACATTTTACAAAATATCTCAAAGCTCGATGAGAAAGAATGTAAGTAATCCATTCCGGATTATTTTCATCTTGTAAAAAATCTAAAGTAATAGGAAATATTACTGTTTCATTTGGTTTCATATTTTTAGTTATGTTTGCTATATAGTTAATTATCAGATAGAAAGTTACGAAATATAACTTTAAAAATGACTGATTAATAGATTTATTAGAAGCATAAATAGTAGTTAGTTGCAAATATTTTTGCAACCATATGAGCCGCGGTGAGCGTAGCGAAACCGCCGCATATTGAAATTAAATACAAAGATGAAAATGAAGTTGAATAACGGAGGAGAGATGTTTAGATATATTAAGTATTTATCGTAAACGCGTCGGAAGCGGGACGACGATACACTAAAGGATGTCGACCCCCGACCGACCCGAAACGTTTTGTATGAGCCATTGCTAAAATGATGCAATGATTGAATATAGTCTAAATTTAACGAGAGATGAAGAATGTTAGAATATAGCCTAAATTTAACGAGAGATGAAGAATGACTGAATTTATCCTTTACTTAACGAGAGAGGAGAAATGATTGAATAAAGAGATGTAGATAAAATGGCTCATACTCTAAGTGAGGGTTGGGCGGGGATTTAATTAGCACAGTGAAACACTACTTTGAGAGTACGAAATAAAAGAGAATGAGTTGAGACTAATAAGAATATTTGAAAAAAGGACTAATTGAATTTATTTCGTTGTGAGATGTTGGTAATAAGGACTACTATGAATATTGATGTTGAATATCAAAGGGATGTTGTTTACAGACCCCCAGCACCGGACATATACCTTACGAAAGCGGACGAATGAATCACTAAGGCACATCAGCCCTCCCTCCCGTAGCGCCAAGGATGAGACCTTGCGCTTGTACACATAATGGTAAATTATAGTGCCGGCTCCCGCTCATCTTCGCCGAGCAGTATAATTTCCATTATGTTTAAAGCTGCCCCCTTGCTGAGACTGCCGATGGAAGAAAAGGAGACGCAAGGGGGGCAAGAGACGAATGCTGGCGCGAAGGGAGGGAGGGTTTAAATAAGACAATTAAACAACATATTTCTATTATTTACAGACACTGATTCTTCAGATACTAAATATTAGGTTCAGTTAGATTTGTATTATTTGAAATGAAAGGATAATTTTTACTGCAATACATAAACAATCAAATAATTAAGGTCCAACAAAAAATATATTGCGATTAAATAAACACTTTAAAACTATGGGAAATAAGTAATACCTCATCTTTTATAATATACCTACATTAAAATTTGTTATTTTCAAGCAATATGTTAATTTTGTGAATCAAATGATAAATTGGTAGGTGGGATATAAGAAACGGGTAATTATACCCATCTACCTTTTCATTGTGTTTAAAACAAAAATAGGGCATTGCGTAGCAATGCTTTTTTTGTTTCCCGGGTCATTACTGTCCACTAAAAATCGCAAATAGTTCTTTGAAATAATTGAATTACAGTTTATTACAAGAGATTTTCTTACGCAACGATTTGAAATCATAACTTTGCAGCCTTAACTTAGGCTGCATATGAATAAAGACAAATACGTTTTCGCCCAAATGGTTGAGTTTTTAGATAACTACAAGTTTCTCCGTATCGTAAAGAAGTATGATGGCAATAGGTATGTTAAGCATTTTACTTGCTGGAATCAACTTCTTACTTTGATGTTCGGACAATTGTGCAACCGTGAAAGTCTTCGTGATTTGATTGTTGCGCTGAAAGCACATCAAGAGAAATGCTACCATCTTGGAGTTGGGAAACATGTCACTCGGAGTAACCTTGCAAAAGCAAACGAGAACCGAGACTACCGTATCTTTGAGGATTTCGCATTCTATATGATAAGCGAGGCCAGAAAGAAAAGAGTAAATGACATATTCAAACTAAACGGAAATGTATATGCCTTCGATTCTACCACGATTGACTTGTGCCTGAAACTGTTTCCTTGGGCTAACTTTCGTACACATAAGGGAGGTATCAAAATCCACACGTTGTATGATGTAGAGACTCAAGTGCCTGCCTTTATCCATATAACCGAAGCAAAGATAAACGATGTCAGGGCAATGGATGTAATACCTTATGAGTCTGGCTCTTTTTATGTTTTCGACCGTGCATATAACGATTATCATCGTCTCTATAAGATACATATGATGGATTCGTTCTTTGTTGTACGGGCTAAGACAAACATAAAGGCGAGAGTGCTCAAATGGAAACGGCGTTTACCCAAGAACATACTGTCCGACTGTGAGATTGAACTTACCGGTTTCTATACCCAAAAATCATATCCTGAAACGATTCGTTTGGTGAGGTTTTGGGATGAAGAAGACGAACGGGAGTTCATTTATCTGACAAATGCAAAACATATTCCAGCCCTACAGGTCGCGGAACTTTACAAGAATCGTTGGCAGGTAGAACTGTTCTTTAAATGGCTCAAGCAACACCTTAAAATAAAGAAATTTTGGGGTACTTCCGAGAACGCAGTAAAGATACAAGTCTACTCAGCAATCATTGCCTACTGTCTTGTGGCTATCATGCAACATGATATGAAACTGGACAGATCGACATACGAGATCCTACAAATTCTTGGCATTTCTCTTACGGACAAGACTCTATTAAGGGATCTCTTCAGCAAAACTAAATTCAATGATGTCAAAGAACAAAGCGGTCTTGATGGACCAAAATTATTTAGTAATTATAATTTTTAAATCGTCCTCTAATTTTTAGTGGACACTAATGAGATAAGTATATATCCCAACCGTATTGCCTTATAGAAATTTCCTGACCGCTCCA
>CAYOGQ010000097.1:0-7492 GCA_964403645.1 uncultured Ruminococcus sp. | reverse complement strand
TGCCAGACTGGACGGGAAGGTGAAACTGTTTTGCTATTTTATCCGACGACGCCATCAGGTCGATAAGCTCCCTCGACGCGTCCTTGGGGTGGCTGGTCATGAAACGCAGCCAAAAATCGCCGTCGAAAGAGGCGATTTCTTTCATTAACCCCGGAAAGGAGTACTCCCCGCGATAGCTGTTGACGTTCTGCCCCAATAGGGTTATGTCCTTATACCCGGAATTTACGAGCGACTTTATTTCCGCGAATATCTTTTCGGCGTTTCGGCTCCGCTCGCGTCCGCGCACATACGGCACCACGCAGTAGGAGCAGTAGTTGTCGCAGCCGTACATGATCGAAACCCAAGCTTTGTAGCTTAAAAGTCTCTCGACGGGGGTATCCTCGGCTATAACCCCGAATTCATCGTGGGGGAAGTCGTTCACGAAGGTCAGCCGCTTTTCGGAATTTAACGCCCCCCAAATGATCTCCGGCAGTTTGTGGTTCATGTCGGTGCCGAATACCGCGTCCACATACGGGTAGGACGAGTACAGCTTTTTCCGGATATGTTCCTCCTGCGCCATGCAGCCGCAGAACATGATGAGCGTGTCCGGCTTGGTTTCTTTCAGTTTTTTATAGCCGCCGGTGATCGAAAGCGTACGCAGCTCCGCGTGTTCTCTTATGGCGCAGGTGTTAACGATAATCAATTCGGCGTCGGCGGCGCGCTCCGCCCTGCCGTAACCGCACAGCGCGGAAAGCCCGTACAGCCTTTCGCTGTCCGCTTCGTTCTGCTGGCAGCCGTAGGTCTGTATGAACACTTTGGGTTTTGCGCCGCTCGCTTTAAATAAAGCGGCGATTGCGGCGGCGATGTCTTTTTGTTTCGCGTTTTCTTCTTCTGTTATATAGATTTCCATTAAAATACCGTTCCCGCGCAGATAAGGTTTTGCGCACACCATTCGGAATAATCGGAAGACGCGCTGTCAAACGATGCGATTGTCACTTTAGCCGCTCCCGACGAGGCGTGGATGAAAGTCATACCGCCAAGGTAAACCGCCATATGCCCGGGGAAAAACAGCAGGTCGCCGCATTTGGCGTCGCCGAGGTCGATTTTTTTTAAGCCCGGCGTCTTGTCGGGATCGGCGTCGCGCCAGATATTTATTCCTGCCATACGGCAGGCGGTAAAGGCAAGACCCGAACAATCCACGCCGCAGTGCGTCCTGCCGCCCCAGCGGTATTGCACGCCCAAAAATGATAACGCCGACGAGCATACAGTCTCCCTCGCTTTTTTCTCCTCCTGCCTTCGGGGAATATCCCCCAACGCCTCCTTGCGTATGTAGAACATCCTTTTATCCGGCAGCACCACAAAGGCGTGGCGGGGAAACTGCTCCGAATAGCCGACGTCCACCTTAGAGCCAAAAGGCAAAGTCATAACCGGGGCGCGGAAATTGCGGTCGTCTTTCAAAAGGTCCGCCCACGGAAGGACAATTACTTTGTTGGCCTCGGCGAGTTTTTTTGAAATCCCGCTCCCGTCCGTCCAGCCGGAATAGCCGTATTCGGTTATAATGTGCGCGAAACGTCCTATCCGGTCAATAACCTTCACGTCCGTGCCGAACATAACCTCGTCGATATGCTCCGAATCATCCGAAGGATAGCGGAAAACGTCCGCGACGGGTACGGATATAATCATTTATGATGCACGCCTTTCAAATAAATAAGTTGATTTTTATTATTTATTATCTGCTGTTTTTTCTTTTTCTTTAATGGCTTCGTTATAGACTGCGAGCGCCACCGCGGGACAGACGCGCTCGTCGAAAGCGTCGGGGATTATATAGTCGGCGGAAAGACGGTCGTCGGTCACGAGTGCAGACAGAGCGTACGCCGCCGCGGTTTTCATGTTTTCGGTGATCTGCGCCGCTCTCGCGTCGAGCGCACCGCGGAAAATGCCGGGGAACGCGAGCACATTGTTCACTTGATTTGGATAATCGGACCTTCCCGTTCCCACCACCGCGGCTCCGGCGGCTTTGGCTACGTCGGGCAGGATTTCGGGGTTGGGGTTCGCCAGAGCTAATATTACGGCGTCCTTAGCCATGGATTTTACCATATCCCCGTCCACGAGATTGGCGCCGGAAACGCCTATGAAAACGTCTTTGCCGACCATCGCGTCCCTAAGCGAACCCGTCACGCCCGCTCTGTTGGTGCCCCTGACCGCCGCTGTCTGCGCGTCGTTCATGCCCGGTCTGCCTTCGTAAAACGCGCCGTGCCTACCCACAAAGGTGAGGTCGGTGACGCCGATATTACGGAGCATCGCTCCTATTGCCAGCCCCGCCGCTCCCGGACCGTTGATCACCACCAAAATCTTTTTGATATCCTTTCCGGTCACGCGGCAAGCGTTTATGAGCGACGCCGACACGATAACCGCGGTGCCGTGCTGATCGTCGTGAAATATCGGTATGTCGCAGCACTCCTTGAGCCTGCGTTCGATCTCGAAGCAGCGGGGAGCGGATATATCTTCAAGATTGACGCCGCCGAACGAACCGCAGAGCAGCCGGACGGTGTTGACTATCTCGTCGGGGCTCTTGCTCCGTATGCAAAGCGGGATCGCGTCGATCCCGGCGAATTCTTTAAAAAGCAGGCATTTGCCTTCCATTACGGGCATCCCCGCTTCCGGACCTATGTCGCCCAGCCCCAGCACGGCGGTGCCGTCGGTTATGACGGCGACGGTGTTCCACCTTCTGGTCAACAGATATGATTTGGAAATGTCCTTTTGTATTTCAAGGCAGGGTTCGGCGACTCCTGGAGTGTAGGCGAGCGAAAGCTCTCTGCGGCTTTTCGCGCCGACGCGCGCTTTAATTTCAATTTTTCCTTTCCATTCGTAATGCTTTTGCAGTGATTCTTCTCGGACATCCATACAGAAACTTCCTTTTTTTTTATGTATTTTAAATTTATTTTATTTCAAAAATAAGATGTGTATTAACGTAAAGTACAAAATAAAAATATTAAAGTGAGCGCGAGGAAAGTATATGAAAAAGATATTTAAATGTATAACATTAACGTTGTTGCTATTATGCGTTTTATCCGCCGCGCCGCGCTTTGGGTTGGTCCCGTCCGCGGCGGGCGAAGCTTACGACTGGTTTTTCAAGGGCAATGCAAATCATCTTCAGCCGGTGGTTTTCGACGGCAGCAAGCTGCCCGGTAAATACGGCGCGCTGTATCTCGGTTCTCCCGGCGAAAAAGTGGTCTATTTAACTTTCGACGCCGGTTACGAAAACGGCAACGTCGAAAAAATATTGGATATTTTAAAGGAGCATAACACTCCCGCGGCGTTTTTCATATTGCCGGAAATCCCAAGACGTTACCCTGAGCTTATAAAGCGCATGACGGAAGAGGGACATCTGGTGTGCAACCATTCGACCACCCATAGAAATATGGCGGACATTACCGATTTTGACGAATTCCAAGCCGAACTCGAAGGTTTGGAAAATATCTGCCGCAAGTGCACCGGAGTTGAGATGGCTAAATATTTCCGCCCGCCGGAAGGCGCTTTTTCCGAAAAAACATTGGAATTCTGTAAAAGGGCGGGTTATATACCGGTATTTTGGTCGTTCGCCTACGCGGACTGGGACAACGGAGCGCAAAAGGGCGTCGACTGGGCGTATGAAAAGATTATGTCGAACGTCCACAACGGTATGGTGCTGCTGCTGCACCCCACCTCCGCCACCAACGCCGCCGTGCTCGGGAAGGTGCTCGATTCGCTGGAAGAGCAGGGTTACCGGTTCGGCACGCTCGGCGAGCTGTTTTTGTACAGCCGCTTTAAAACATCTTTCTTTAAATAAACCAAATAACACGCAAGCGCGGCGAACGATACCGCGGATATAATTTTGGAAACGGTCTGGATCGCTGTGCCCTCGTACCGCACGGTGATCGTTCCGCTTTCGGTGCCGCCAAGGCGCACCCTCACAAGGCTGTTGACACCGTAGCCGATTTCGGCTTTTTTGCCGTTTATCTCGGCGCGATAGCCTTTGTACATAAGGAGAGGGAAGTCGAGGTAGGTATCTTCCCCGGAATTGTTTTGAAAGTCGACGGTCAGCGTATCGAAGCTGCGGCTGTAATTAATGTCGGAAGCGTTAAGGCTGTCGGAGGTGACGACGTCGCCGCGGGACAGCGCTCTGCCCTTGATGGCGGATGCGGCTTCCCATTCGCCGCTTGCGCTGTTTCTGTAAACGGGTATATATTCGCCCGCGCCGATGGTATTTTTATATTCAATAGGTTCGTTTTTCCCTTCGGCGGTGCGTTTATACATGCTCGTGTACATATCCGAGCCGCTGAATGTGTAGGAAAATACCGAAAGCCCCACGATAATCACGGCGAAAACGGCGGAAAACCGCTCCGATTTCGATCTTGTCAAAACAAAACCCGCCGCCGCCGCGAAAAAGAAGGTCACGAAGGTGAGAAGCCGCCACGGGAACTGCATGGAACCGAAAAGTCCCTGAACATATTTCCAGGGGAAAAGGTTGGTGGTGGCGAGCAGGCAGGCGGTCCCTGCGATCATAAGCGTCCAGGCGCGCTTGCCGGGTTTCCATTTTTTCAACTGTGCGTAGTACAACCCCGCCGCGCAGGCGACGACCGAAAACCCGACGCCGTTGGGTATCCACTGCCCCACGCGAACTTTCATGGTGAAGTCGCAGATCAACGCCCAGGAGGGCATCGCTCTTTCGTAAAGACTGCCCCAGGCCGAAGCCGCCGCGCCGTTGGTGACGGCGAAGTCGTGGGACATAAACTGCTCGATTAGCGGGAAAGTGAAAAACGCCGAAAAACCGAAAAAAACCAGCGCCGAAATTCCTATATAAACAAAGCGCTTTTTATTTTCCAAAAATTTTTTATATCCCGCGACAGCGAACGCCGCGAGGAAAAACACCGTTATCGCCGCCGTCAGCACATGGCTGACCAGACAACCTGTCAAACCGAGCGGCAGGAGAAACCACTTTTTTCCGTCCTCGAAAACTATCGAATAAAAGCCCAGGAATATGACGGGCAGGAACACAAACGCCTGGAGCTCGCCTAACGCGGTGCGGATAATCGCGTCCACGCAGAAGTACGATGAAAAGGTATAGGCAGCGGCGGTGACGAGCGACGCCGTTTTGTCCTTAAAGACGCCCTTTGCGCAAAAATAGGTCACGAAAGCGCAGGCGGCGGTTATCAGCATGATAAAAACTTTCAGCGCCGTCTCCGGCCTCATGCCCAGGCTGACGAAAAATCCGGGGATATGGAGGAAGACGTCGCCGTAAAATAGAGGAGCGGCGTAGCCATAGCCTTCGAGATATGTGCGGTATATCGGCGAAAACCATTTGCCGTGCTCAATATTGTCAGCGATACAGGAAATCCGGCACAGGTGAAACTTGAAGTCGTGACCCGTGTAGAGGTCCGCGCGCAGCAGCGGAACCACGCAGAGGATTAATACCATCCCCGCCAATATAAACGTGTATTGGTGCCGTTTTTTAAAGCCGTCAATTTTTTGAATCATTTTTAGTCCCTATATAACGAGCGACCCCGTGGGGCAGGCTTGTACGCAGACGCCGCAGCCGATACATTTGTTTTCGTCCACGACCGCGCGGTTTTCAACAATCGTTATGGCGTCCTCCGGGCAGGCCTTCGCGCATTTTCCACAAGCTATGCAGCCTATGTCGCAGGCTTTTCGCGTCTCGGCGCCTTTATCGAGGTTTTTGCAGGCGTCCTTGGCGTAATTACCCGCGTAAAGCAGCGTGATAAGCTTTTTTGGGCAGGCGGATACGCACAACCCGCAACCCGTGCATTTGGAACAATCCACTTTTGCAACGCCGTCGATCAACGATATGGCGTCGTGGGGGCAAGCGGCGGCGCAGTCGCCGAAACCGTCGCAGCCGTAGACGCATTCGCCCTTTCCCGCGCACAAAAGCCGCACGGCGCGGCAGGTGTTGATACCCTCGTATTCTCTCGCTTTTTTGGTATGTACGAACGAGCCCTGACACTGCACGAAAGCGATTTTCTTTTTGACCGCGGCGGCGTCCACGCCCAATATGGCGGATATTTTTTTGACGCCCTCTTCGCCGCCCACAGGACAGAGGGTTGTCTTTACTTTACCGGTGGCGAGCGCTTTGGCGTATTCGGCGCAGCCGGGGAAAGAACAAGCTCCGCAGTTTGCTCCGGGCAGGACTTCGAGCAATTTCTGTTCGGTTTCGTTTTCGTCGACTTTAAATAACGCCGCGGCGACGGACAGCACTATCCCGAGAATCAGGCCGATCCCCGCGACCACCGCCACGGCGGATAATATCAGTTCCATATATGACCATTCCTTTCAATAAAGCCGTTAACCGTTATCGGAAATTTAAATTATCGGACTTTATACTCCCAACAAATTTTCGACTATACCGCCGAAGCCCAAAAAGGACAGAGCGAGTATGGACGCGGCTATAAGCGTTATCGGCATTCCTTTGAGGAAATCGGGTATGTCGGAATCCTCCATCTTCTGCCTTACGCCGGAAAACAACACCATCGCCACCATATACCCCACGCCCGCGCCGACGGCGTTGAAGAGTGCCGATACGAATCCGTATTTCATGCCGTAGACGTCGGTCCCCGTCCTGCCGGCGCACAGCACCGTCACGGCGAGCACCGCGCAGTTGGTGGTGATAAGCGGCAGATATACTCCGAGCGCCCTGTGCAGCGCAGGGACATACTTTTTAAGCACCGCTTCGACTATCTGGACAAGAGCGGCTATGACGAGTATGAACACAATGGTTTGAAGATATTCCAAATCGAGCTTTTCAAGTATAAAATGCTGTATCGGCCAGGTCGCCGCCACCGCCATCGCCATGACGAACGTTACGGCGAGAGACATCCCGACGGCGGTGTTCATCCGTTTGGAAACGCCCAGGAACGGGCATATGCCTATGGATTGCGTCAGCACATAATTTTCCGTCAGTATGGATGACAATACTATCGCGGTCAGCGAAATTAACATGGAATTCATATACCCGCATCCTCCTTACGGTCGATTTCGGTGCAGCGCGCGGTTTTAGAGCAAAGCGAAGCCGCCGGGCAGGAGGCGCAGCCCGGTTGTTGGTTTTCCCTTTTAGCGAACTTATTGACGGTGGCAATGATTATCCCATAAACAAAGAAACCTCCGGCGGTTACGGCAAATATGCCGGCGGGTTCCAAAAACGATTTGGAAACCGTCAGTCCGAACACAGTGCCGGCGCCGAGGATTTCGCGTATAACGCCCATGGAGGTTATGGCAAGCGTAAATCCGACGCCCATACCCGCTCCGTCGAGAATCGAAGGCAGAACTTTATTTTTAGAAGCGAACATCTCCGCCCTGCCCAGGATTATGCAGTTGACCACTATGAGCGGGAGGAAAATGCCCAGCGACTTGTCGAGCGACGGCACATAAGCCTTGATAAGCATCTGTATTACCGAAACAAACGACGCTATCAGGGTTATGTACGCCGGTATCCGCACCGAATCGGGTATAAACCGTTTCA
>CAYOGQ010000096.1:2079-7607 GCA_964403645.1 uncultured Ruminococcus sp. | reverse complement strand
GGGATATGTACGCCAGAGGGATAATAAGCGGCATAACCCGCGGCGCAACGCGCGCGCATATCTGCCGCGCGCTGCTGGAAGGCATCGCGTTTCAAGTATGCGACCTCGTCGCCGCCATGGAGGTTTACTGCGGCTGCCGCATATCCGCCCTCAGGGCGGACGGCGGCGCTTCGGTAAGCGATTTTATGATGGCCTTTCAGGCGGATATGCTCGGAGTGGAGGTTGACCGTCCCGAAATTGTGGAAACCACGGCGCTGGGAGCCGCGTTTTTCGCCCTGCTCGGCGCGGGATTAATAAAGGATAAAAACGAGCTGCGCGGTTTGCGTAAAACCGCCCGGTTGTATAAACCGAGCCTTGAAAACGCCAGACGCGAAACAGCGATGGCCGAATGGCGCAAAGCGGTGCGGCGCGCCCTGTCGGATTCCTGATAAATTTAATTTCGTTCAATTTAACGGACTTTTCAATCATTATCCTCGCGGCGGCGGTATTTGTCAACGGCTTCACCGACGCCCCGAACGCTATTGTGAACTGCGTCGCTTCGGGTTGCCTGCCGTTTAAAAAAGCGGCGTTCATGGCAGCGCTTTGCAATTTGACGGGCACGGCGGCGGGTTTTTACACAGCCAAGCCTGTGGCTAACGCGGTGAGCGGGCTTGTGCGGTTTTCCGACCCGGCTAAGTCGCAGGTCGCGGTCGCCGCTTCGCTCGCCGCCGTCGCCGTCTGGTCGGTCGCAGCATGGAGGTTCGGTATCCCCACTTCGGAAAGCCACGCGCTCGCCGCGGGGCTGGCGGGCGCGGCGCTCGCCTGCAAAGGTACAACGGGCGCCTTCTCAAGCGCGGCTTTCGGAGGCGGCGAATGGCTGAAACTGCTTTCCGGGCTTTTGATTTCGGTCCCGGGAGGTTTTCTTATGGGGAATTTCGCGGGGGCGGTGTTGAAAAAGCGTAAATTTACCGACAAAACCTACCGTAGAAGTCAGATAACCGCAGCGGCGGCGACCGCTTTCATGCACGGCGCGCAGGACGGACTGAAATTTATAGGAATTTACATTATTTTATCGGACGGAGCTTGTCCGTTTTATGTCCCGGCAGTCTGCGGGCTGGTTATGGCGTTCGGCACACGCATGGGCGGAAGGCGCATTATTGAAAATGTCGGCGTAAAAATGGTCACGATGCAAAAATATCAGGGCGTCGCCGCCGATACGGCGTCCTTCATTTGTTTGTTCTGCCTTACGGCGGCAGGAATTCCCGTCTCCACCACGCACACCAAAACCGCCGCCAT
Source organism: uncultured Ruminococcus sp. (assembly GCA_964403645.1). Taxonomy (GTDB): domain Bacteria; phylum Bacillota; class Clostridia; order Oscillospirales; family CAG-382; genus UBA1206. The sequence continues at coordinate 6,332 of CAYOGQ010000096.1, read as the reverse complement.
TATGGGGTGCTGCCATGAAAAAATGAACAAAAATATCGCCCGGAGCATCGGAGCGGCTTGGCTTTTTACGTTCCCCTGCTGCGCGGCGATAAGCTGTCTTATCACTTTGATAATCATATTGGTTCAATAAAGGATATATGGAAGAAAAATTTTTAAAATCCCCTTCGCGTCTTTTTTGGCTTTGCTGGTTCGCTTATTCGGCTTCTTATGTCACAAAGCTCTGCTATTCGCTTTCCATGGCCGCAATGGCGGATAACGGGCTGTTCACCCTCGCTTTCGGCGGGGCGGTTGCCACGGCATTTTTAACCAGCTACGGTATCGGACAGCTTGTCAACGGACGGCTCGGCGATAAAATCGACCCCAAATACATGGTGGGCTTGGGACTTATCATATCGTCGGCGGCGAATTTTGCCATGGGCGTATTTGAAAACAAGCACATGATCCTCGCAGTGTGGTGCGTCAACGGCGCGGCTTGCTCCATGCTGTGGGCGCCGGTGCTGCGCTGTATTTCCGAATACCTGCCGGAGGAGGCAAAGGCCAAAGCCGGGACATACATATCGGCGACTATCCCCGCCGGAACCCTTGTCGCTTATGCCCTGGGAGGATTGTTCTTAAAAATTTCCACCTATAAAACGGTGTTTTTCGCCGCCGGTGGCGTGGGTGTCATTATGGCTGCGGTTTGGTTTTACGGCATGGGACGCCTTGCTGATTACCTCGCCTTCGCCAAAGCCAATTACAACCCGGCGATAAAAAAAGCCGCCCGCGAAAACGCGGGCGCGGGGTTTGCCGAATTGCTGTTTTCAACGGGTGCCGTTTTCGCCGTTGGCTGCATAATCTTCAACGGTATATTAAAAGACGGTGTCACGCTGTGGCTGCCGGCTTATTTGCATGACTTTTTCGGCGTATCCGAATCCGCCGCTGCGATAATACTTTTAATTCTCCCCGCGGTAAACCTCGCGGGGGCGTTCGTCGCCGTCCGTCTCAATGCGAAAAAGCTCAAAAATGAGTTCGCCACCGCCTGCGCGATGTTCGTAATCTCCCTTTCGGGAATAATCCTGCTTGCGCTGTTTGGCAAATACAATGTCGTCGCGGCGGTACTTTTTATATCGGCGTTCACTTCGTCGATGCTCGGCGCCAACACGATGCTTTTGACTTTTCTGCCAATGCGGTTCGCCGCGGTCGGGAGAGCGTCGACGCTCACCGGCTTCCTCGACGCCTGCTCGTATTTGGCGTCCGCGTTCTCGGCGGTGACTATCGGGTATATCGCCGAAAATTACGGATGGAGCGCCACCGTTTTAAGCTGGGCAGCGGTTGCCGCGGCGGGGCTTATCGTTTCGGCGGTCGGAATACCGTTTTGGAAAAAAGGCAGCAGAAAATTATATAAACCATAAACGGCTGTTATTTTGTTGCCCTTTCGGCGATAATCGAAACCATTTCGCCCACGTTTTTCATAGACGAAACCTCTTTCATCTTAAATTTTACTCCGAACTCGTCCTCGACCGCCGCGATCAGCGTGATGTGAGTGAGCGAATCCCAGTCCTCAACGTCGTTCGCCGTGGTCTGCGGGGCGAGCTTTATTTTTTCGTCGAAAACGTCCTCGAACACGCTTTCCAAGCGGGTGTAAATTTCATTAACGGTCATAACACTATTCTTCCTTTTCTTTATCCGCGGCAACGGTAATATATCGGTTTTGATTTTTATAATTATTTATTTTAAGCGACCAGACGGAGTTGCCTTCGCCGTCAAGGCTTAGTCGCTTAAAGCCAAGCGCGCCGAACAGCTCCCTTACCATCCCGTTTTTGGCGGTGGGGTAATAATAGCCGCGTATTTCGTTTATCCCCTGCCCGGCGGCTCGCCTGACCAGCTCGTCGAGCATGGCGAATTCCATATCGCGTTTGAGCACGCGGCAGGACATTATCCAGAGGTCCATATGAAGAAGATCATCTTCTTTCCGCCCTATGACCACCGAAACCACGCCGTTGTCGCCGAAACGGTCGACAAGCTTGCCGTACAGCGCGATAAAATTGCCGTCGGCAGCGATCTCTTCGATTTCCGTGGCGGTATAACGGCGGGTGGTGACGTTGAACTGATTGGATTTGTTGGTGAGCTGCGCGATGCGCTGAATATATGTGGGAATAAAGTTCGATATTTCAGCCGTCATTTCAAGGCTTTTCAGGTAATCCTCATAACTGCCGAACGCGTTTTGTTCTTTTTCGCGGCGTATGTTGGCTTTGTACATCTCGTTTCTTTGCAGGTCTTCATTTGAAAAAGAGGTTTTTTCAAAATAACCGTTCCGGTCGAGGACGCGTATGTAGTTTTCGACGCCCTCCATTTCCGGCGTTGAAACCGGCAGAGTCGAAGCGACGATATGCCTTTCGGCGGGATTGTCGTCCACGAAAACTATGGCGTCGACGCCTATGTTAAGCTCGCCGGCAATAGCTGCGATGTTTTGGTTTTTAGGTTCCCAGTTGGCTTTTATGACGATAAAATCATCCGGCTTCAGTTCGCCGTCCTTGTGGTTCAGCCCTGCGACGGCGTTTTCATAATCGTTTTTGGAATTCACCGTCAGCATGACCCCGGTGTCCCTGACTTTTTTCAGGTATTTCTGAAAATCCAGATATCCCTGCGCTTCTGCGGTTTCTTCACCGAGGCTCAGGTTTTCCACGCCGTCGTCGCCGACCACGCCGCCCCAGAGGGTGTTGTCGAGGTCGAGAGCGAGCGCCTTTTTGCTCTTGCCGAACACCGATTTGACGATATTGGCAAGGTTGAATGCGAATTCGGGCATCGCTTCGACCGCCATGGCGTATTTATACATATACCACGCGGATTGGTCCGACCATTTGTCCAGCCCGTAGCACGCGGATACATACGCCGCGTCGTTTATATAAAAATTATCTCCGTCCGCGGCGCGGGACGCGATATACGCGTTCATTTGGTTCACGAAATATACTCCGCCGCGGTAATCGAACGCGTCACGGTTCCCCATCAAGCGGTAGCGTGGGTATTCGAAGTTGTTTTGGATAACGGGGCAGCGGTATCTTTCTTGCAGCTTTTCCCACATCACTCGGTAATGCTCTTTTGCCTCCGCGAGAAGGATATCGCACTTTTCACGGCTGTCCGCGGGGGAGGGGAAATATTTTTCGATATTCCGGGTCGTGGTGTGGATATAGATGATATCCGGGGCGAACGCGTCCAGTCGCTCGCTGCCGAAAACGGCGTCCTGCCAGTACTGGTTGTATTCGGAGATATAAAACGAGGGTTCTATGCCGCCGTCAAGCAAAAAAAGCCCGCAAAGGTCGGCGATATCGTCGGCGGTGGAGCCGCAAAGGAAAGCAATTTTCTTTTTGGTTCTTTTCGCACCGTCGGCGAGGAACTGTTTTTTTAATTTCTTTTTGTTTTTGATAAGAAAACCGCTGTCAAACGGATAAGAAATCGGCATAATTTTTTAATACCTATGCAATCGCAATTATATAAAAATTGATTGGATGGTATTATTCCTCCATATCTATCATTTTCTTGATCTCTCTGCCGACCGATCCGCAGGCGGAAAAGCCGGAAGCGACGACCAGCACATCGGTCACGCCTGTCTCTTTTATAAAATTTACGCAGTTGCGCTTGTAAAACCGAAAATCAACCACATAAATGGTATCGAACGAGGATAGCAGAAACGGTACGACCGCGTTGCCGAAGCTGTCTTTCAGAACCACCAGCGACCTGCCGGTGCCGGCGTTTGTCACAATCTTATATGACATATCGTCCAGCGCCAAAAAGATGCCGTAATTGTTGTGGTTTTCGTAGAGTATGCTGTGGCGTATGTAGCTTTGGGTCTTGAAATCCGTCTTGCCGCCCGACAGACAATAGGCGGTGTAGACGGCGTTTTTGTTTACATAATATTCTATGTCGTCGGGATAATCCTTTAATATCTGCGCGTGCTTGGAAACGTACAAGCTGCCGGTAAAACCGTGCTTCACCCGCATTTCGTATTCCGAAAGCGGCGGGAACGGTACATCAACCGTTTTTGCAAACTCCTGCGCGGCGTAATATGCTCCGAGCGCCGTCCAATGATGCTCGGTACGGAAAAATATCGGTTCGCCGGTATGGGCGGCCAACGTGTCGTAAGCGTTGACATAATTATATGTGCCCGAATTTTCGGACCATTCTTTAAGATTGCCGAAAACCTTTTTACCTCTGTTTAGAAGCTTGGAGTATTCGCCTTCCTTGAGCGTGAACGCCGCCTTGGCAAGCTCGGGCTG
>CAYOGQ010000096.1:0-2069 GCA_964403645.1 uncultured Ruminococcus sp. | reverse complement strand
CGCTTGGGGGCATATCATCAGGGAAACCTTAGTCTCCCCGCCGAGCGTCACCCACAGCTGTGCAATGTTGTCGCAAAATTTTTTTCCGTCAGCCATATTTCCGTAAAACTGCTCCATCGCGCGCGTGCCCACGAAAACAATACCGTTCTGTTCGAAGATCTCGCAGTCCGCGGGCTCGGGTTCTGATGTTTCCTCCGAGGGTTCTTCCGACAGTTCTTCAAAAGCTTCTTCTGAAGGCTCTTGCGAGGGCTCTTGCGAGGGCTCTTGCGAGGGTTCTTGCGAGGGTTCTTCAGAAGATTCTTCCGAAGACTCCTCAGAGGGTTCTTGCGACGACTCTTGCGAGGGTTCCTCCGACAAATTCTCTGAAAAATCCTCCGAAGGTTCTTCCGAGGGTTCTCCGCTTGCGTCGGAATCGCTCTCGACGCCGATATCATAATCGCTGCCGGTTGAAACAAATATTCCGCCGCTTTTTATACAGGAAAACAGGGTTATTATACAGGTTGTAAGAGTTGCAAGCAGAACCGCACCCTTTTTCACTGATTTTCACTTCTTTGCTGTTTAGTGTGGAGTGTTAATTCATCGTCCTCATGGCTTCGAGTTTTTTCCATATGGTGCCGCAGGCGGTAAAGCCGGAGGCTATGACCAGCACGTCGGTCGCGCCCACATCATTGGCGAAGTCGCAGCAGTTGCGCTGATAATAACGGTAATCGAGCACATAAATGGTATCGAACGACGAGAGCAGGAAGGGCATCACGGCGTTGCCGTAGCTGTCTTTCAACACCACCAATGTCCTGCCGGTATGGTTATTCGTGACGATTTTTATGCCGTAGCCGTCGCCTCCGAGGAACGCGCTGTAATTCGCCCGGTCGTACACAACCGTGTCGCGCTTAAAATCGTAGTTGGCAAAATCAAAATTGCCCTCGTCGCAGTAATAAGCGGTCAAAGCGACGTTTTTATTCAGATAATAAACCAAATCGTCGGGGTTGTCCTTCAATATCTGCGCTTTGCCCGAAAAGTTATAAAGCGAACCCACGAAACCGGGGTTTATATGCTCCTCGTATTCGGAAATGTCCGGAAAATCCGCTCCCGCCAGTCTTGCGAACTCTTTCGCGGCGTAATACGCACCCAGCGCGGCCCAGTGGTGCTCGGTGCGGTAATACAGCGGTTCGTCGGTGTGTTTTGAAAGCGCACCGTACGCGTCGACATAGACGACGTCCTCCCCGGCGTTTGCCTTTAAAAAGTCGTGCCGGTCCTTGCCCGTGGAGAGAAGCGACGAGTATTTGTTCTTCGGGGCATAAAATACGGAAGCGTGGGGCGCGACCATCGAATAGACGGCGACCCCTGAGCCGAGGGCGGCTTTAATGTTTTGCACGCACTGCGAATATTTAAGCCCGGAAACGTCGCTGCCGTAGAACTTTTCCATCCCCATCGTGCCGACGATTAGTATGCCCTCCTGCTCGAAGATTTCGGGGTAGTCCGAAGTTTCCGATGGGGTTTCTTCGGAAATTTCTTCGGAGGATTCCTCACGCGATTGTTCGGTGCTTGGTTCGGCGGACGATTCCGCGGATGATTCCTCGTTTACGGATGTATCGCTTTCGTCGCCGGCGCTTGACGATTCGTTGTCCGAAATTTCTTCCCGCGACGACGCCGTTTCGTCATTTGACGAGGAAATATTTTCGCTTGTCGCGTCGCTGCTTACGGAGGGCGATGTCTTGCCGGCGCATGAGGAAACGACGGCGGTGACGGACGCCAATATAAGAACTAATGCAATAAATTTTTTCATCTTATTTTTGATTAATCTCCGATATACTTCTGCGTATTTACCACGCGCATCATTTCTATATATTTATGGTTTTTACCCAAGGCTGTGAACGCGCTGACGGCAAAAACCACGTCGGTCGCTTTGACCTTTTGGATAAAATCTATGGAATCGAGGGGGAAATATCTGATATCGATGGCGTAGATGGTTTCAAAAGAAGAAAGCATGGTGGGTATCAGGGCGTTGCCGAAGGAATCCTTGAACACCACCGCCACTCTGCCGTTCTTGGTGTCGGTGTTTATCTTGACAG
>CAYOGQ010000095.1:0-7639 GCA_964403645.1 uncultured Ruminococcus sp. | reverse complement strand
AGCGCTTGGTTCGGGACCAAGAGGCCGTGTGTTCAAATCACATCGCTCCGACCATAAAAAAATCGAACTTTAACGGTTCGATTTTTTATTATTACATTTAACCAATAAGTGATTTGATATTAGCATCTATTTCATTGTCATCAAGACCTTTTGATATCAGCGGCTGTATGACTTCACGGCTTTCCCTTGTATGGGGCAATGTTGCTGCAAGCGCATTTGCTTTTTTCGTTTCTCCGCGTTTAAGATATAAAAAGCAGAGAACCGCACGAGATGTTGCTTTTTGTTTTTCGCTGACGGAAAGCGGTGCCCTTTTTCCATCAGTTCAATCGCTTCTTCGCATTTGCCTTGCAAAGCTAACGCCCCCGCTAAGCCAAGCATCATGCCGGGTTTATTGGGATAAATAAGCAGAGCGTCACGATAAACTTTTTCAGCTGCGGCATTATTACCGTCACGCTGAAAGTCACCCGCTGTTTTGTGGATATAATAGATTGTTTCTTCTGCGCGAATGATATCCATACCTATTAACGCATCAATGCTCGTTTCAAATATATTTGCGAGAGCAGGCAAAAAAGTAATATCCGGATAGCTCTCCCCGCGCTCCCATTTTGAAACGCTCTGCGGTGTGACGTTGAGATAGTCTGCGACCTCTTCCTGCGTTAAGTTTTTCAATATGCGGTTTCTCTTTAAGTTTTCAGATAAAAATAACATGGTTTGATCTCCTTTATGTTTATTATATTCAAATTATAATCGTATCAGATTTTTATTCAATAACGCATTGGTTGTAATAAACTCAACTTAATAATGTGCTTTTTTGACGCTGAGTTTATGGAAAAATAAAATTCATATGAAAAAGCTCAAAATAATTATTGCTATTTATTCAAAATGCGTGTATACTCATGAAAAACCGAATATAAAAAGCGTTGAGAAGAAACAGTAGGCATTTTGATTTTTCAGAGAGAAGATGGATAAGGATTAAAGCCCTTGGGTGCGAATCTTCATTGAAAAATGTCGAACCCGTCTTTGAGCTGCGGTTCCGAACGGCAGTCAGTAAGAACCGTCGGCGTCCCTCCGTTATGGGACAGCGTATTTACGCTGTGAGCGCAGAGATTTACTCTGAATTTAGGTGGCACCACGGACTGAGAAGTTCGCCCTAAGCCGGATATCGGCTTGGGATTTTTTATTTTGGAGGTTTAATATGAAACTTGAAAAATTGGTCGGGGAACGGTTTAAGGAATGTCCGGCGGACTGCGCCGTCGACAGCCATGCGCTGATGATCCGCGGCGGTTATATGAAACACGTCGCCAACGGAATTTTTTCGTCATACACCGTGCTTCGCCGGATAACGCGCAAAATCGAACAGATTATACGCGAAGAAATGGATAAAATCGAAGGACAGGAGGTTTTATTGCCGGTGGCGATGCCCGCGTCGCTTTGGCGGGAATCGGGCAGGTATGAGAGCGTCGGCGAAGAATTGTTGCGCTTTAAGGACAGGAACGAAACACCTTTTGTGCTCGGCATGACGCATGAAGAAGCCGCCGTGCATCTGGTTCGGGAATACGGGCGGTCGTACGCAAAATATCCTTTTATGATTTATCAGATACAAACCAAATTCCGTGACGAAGCCCGCCCGCGCGGCGGGTTGATTCGCGTGCGCGAATTCACCATGAAGGACGCATATTCCTTCCACACCTCGCAGGATGATTTGGAGGCATATTATAAGCGCTGTTTTGAAGCATACGAGCGGATTTTTGAACGGGTTGGCATTCCGGAAGTGATTGCCGTCGCATCCGACGCCGGCATGATGGGCGGGAAAATTTCTCACGAATTTATGCTGCTGACGCCGGTGGGCGAAGACTCTGTCGTCACCTGTAAAAGCTGCGATTACCGCGCCAATATGGAAGCTGCGGAAAGCATCGTCATAAACAAAAACGGCGGTTCGGAGGAACCGTTGAAAAAAGTTTATACTCCGAACGCCAAAACTATCGGGGATGTATGCGGTTTGTTAAAACTGCCGATCGAAAAATCCTGCAAAGCGGTCGTTTACCAAAAAAACGCGACTAACGGATATGTTGTCGTATTTATCCGCGGCGATATGGAAATTAACGAAACCAAACTTAAAAATTTTCTGCGCGATGATATCCGCCCCGCCGTCATTACGGCGGATGACGGCATCGCCGCCGGGTTTATCGGTCCTGTCGGATCGGTTAAAGCCGAAGTGCTGTTTGACCGCTCGCTGAAAGGAACACAAAACCTCTGCTGCGGAGCCAACGAGATTGATCATCACTGCACCGGTTTTAATATCGGGCGCGATTGCGGCGACGTTGAATATCACGACTTTGCGAAAGCGGTCGAAGGCGGGATCTGCCCGAAATGCGGAAATAAGTCCCTTTCGGTATCGCGCGGGATAGAAGTCGGGAACATATTTCAATTGGGGACAAAATACACGGAAGCGATGAATATGCAATATTCCGACGAAAGCGGCGATTTGCATTATCCCTTAATGGGCTGCTACGGGATCGGCGTCGGTCGTTTGGCGGCTTCGGTCTGCGAAGCGCGCCACGATGAATACGGACCCATCTGGCCGGTATCCGTCGCGCCGTGGCAGGTGCATTTGTGCTGTCTGCGCGCGGACGACGCGGAATCAAAAGCGCTTGCCGACGAACTGTACGATAAAATGCAAGCGGAAAACATCGAAGTGATATATGACGACCGTCCCGTCAGCGCCGGGGTCATGTTTTCCGACGCCGATCTCCTCGGCGTGCCGGTTCGCGTCATTGTCAGCCCGCGCAATATGAAAGAAGGATTATGCGAAATCGTCACACGGGATAAAAAGATAAGCGAAAAAGTGCGTGTTGACGACGCGCTGCCGTTTGTCGGGAAACTGTTATCCAAAAAAATGAACTATAACCATAATAACGATATTAGCACTTGAAAACGCAGCGAAAACATGATATAATAATAATAGCATTCATATCGCGCAAGCTTAAAACATTATGCCAATACTTTTTACGGAGGCAATTTTGTCGATGAAAAAATTCGTATCGTTCGCGTTTTTATTCGGGTTATTAACTTCTTTCGCGTTTCTGCCCTCCTGCGGAGCGGAAGAAACCTCTTCCTCGTCTTCCGAACCGGTTTCCGGGGATACTTCCGAGGAAACCTCCGAGGAAACCAGCGCGCCGCTCGTCCCCGACGAAAACGCGCCGCTTATCTGGAACGACGATTACGCCGACGCGGGCGCGGGGCTTGATTCCGCGCAGGATATTTTTGACGCCAAGTACTATTTTGACGGCGGCGTTATTTCAAATTACGCGCAGGATCCCTCTGCGGGCGATGCCAAGTACATATTTAACGGCGAAAATGCCTCCCGCTTTGTCAACGTCGCGGACGGCTATATGATGACCCTGCCTTACCCCGACGTGAGCGGCGACTTCTCTCTTTCCGAAAACCGTTGCAAGCTTACCGGCGGCGACGCGGTTATTGCCATCTCCAAGGAGGACCAAAGCCCGTACGGCAACACCGCGGAAGGCTGGAACATATACCTCACGGAATGGCTCAACATAAGGATTGCCGACCTCAACTTCCTTGCCGCCAATAATATAATGCGCACAACGCAGTCCAAGACCCACACCGACCTTATTGACGGTTATGAGGTCATTGAATACGATATGTTCATAAAGCTCCCCAAAGAGATCGAACGCCCCTATTATAACATAGCCATCATTAAGAAACCCGACGATTATATTAACTTTTACCTTGTGGTGATGAAATCCACCGCCAAGGTGAACGACCAGTTCAGAGCTATGATAGGCTCCATGAACTTTTTCGACGGCGTGGGCAAAGCCGCCAACCATGTAGGCCAATACGAGCTTAATATTCCCGAATACTGGTCTGAGGAAACCCGCGCTTATTACGACAAGCTCATGAGCAACAACGTCCCCGACTGGGGCTTCTTCTACGCCGGCAACAGCCAGGAATATATCGACTGGATAACGGGCGAAACCGGTATTGATTACGATCCCGAGATTTTCATGACCTACCTCCATATCGGCTGGTACAGCGACCTCAATTACCTTGACCTCGATTATGTCAATAAAAACGCCGGCGGGAACGGCTTCAACGGCAAGCCCGTCTTTAACCTGACCTATCAGTTCACCACCACCAACAACTCGATAACGGGTTATTCCCCCATGTTCGACATTATTCGCGGCGAATACGACGAACATTTCCGCCGCCTGGCGCGGGACCTCAAAGCCTACGGCAAGCCGGTGATATTCCGCTTGAACAACGAGATGAACACCGACTGGACCTCCTACTGCGGAATAGTGACGCTGCTCGATCCCGATATCTTCGTTATGACCTGGCAGAGAATGTACGATATTTTCCGTGAGGAGGGCGTTGACAACACCATCTGGGTGTTCAACCCCATCAAAATTACCTGCCCGTACAGCGACTGGGGCGCTTACCAAACCTATTTCCCCGGCACCGAGTATGTGCAAATGCTGGGGCTGACCGATTACGAGACCGGTAACGGTTATCTCACCTCTTTTCAAACCATGTATTCGGAGGTTTATGAGCAGTATCAGCCGCAGTTCGACAAATATCCCTGGATGATAGGCGAGTTCGCATGCGGAGCCGGTGGCGTCAAGCAGTTTGACTGGGGCAGCAGGTCCTATAAGGACACCGTCCTCGGCAGAGCCGAATCCGAACAGGCGGCGTGGGTCGAGGAGATGTTCAAGTGTTTTGAAAAATCGACCGAAGAAGGTTATGAGTTTGCCAACAAGATAAAGGCCGCCGTTTGGTTTTCCGCCAACGACTATGCCGATGTGGACGGCACCTATTATATCACCAACTATTACAATATCGACGATAAACTCGACCAAACCATTGCAAAGCTGCGCGAATGGCTGCCCAAGATACACGAAAACGATTAGGATAAAAATAATGGACAACGCGCCGCAGGTTATCGTACAGTTTTTATCGTATAAAGAAGTCATCCAGAACCGCTCCCCGTTGACGGCAATCGAATACCGCCGCGATCTCGAAATGTTTTTCCGTTACCTTTTGACAAAGAGGAAAGTTGAAAAGCCCGATTTATCCGCCATCGACGGGGCGTTCATAAATTCTGTGACTACCGGGGAGATTTACGCGTTTCTGCTCTATCTGGCGCAGGAGCGCAAGGATTCCGCGCGGACAATGGCGCGCAAACTTTCGGCGATAAAGGCGTTTTACAAATACCACACGGCGAAATCCAAACTGGTCGAAACCAACCCCGCGCGGGATATCGACGCGCCGTCGATAAAGCAGCCGCTGCCGAAGTTTCTGTCGCTCGACGAATCGCTGAACCTGCTCGGCGCGGTCGACAAAGCCGAACCCTTTTATGCGCGGGACTACTGCATCCTCACGCTGTTTCTCAACTGCGGTATACGGCTTTCCGAGCTTGTCGGCATAAATCTCGCGGATATCGACGCCGATTATAAGAAACTCCGCGTCACCGGCAAGGGCGGAAAAATGAGGGTGATCTACCTCAATGCCGCCTGCCGCGCGGCGATACAAAACTATGTTCCTGAAAGGAACAAAACGGCTTCGAAATGCTCCGTCCCGATAGAGCAGGAATCCAAAAACGCATTGTTTTTATCCAAGCGGAACCGCCGCATATCGAACAAAACGGTGCAGTGGCTGGTACAGAAATATCTCGGCAAAGCGGATTTGAGCGGCAAGGGCTACTCCACGCACAAGTTGCGGCACACGGCGGCGACGCTCATGTACAATCAGGGCGGCGTGGACGTGCGGACGCTCAAAGATATTTTGGGGCACGAGCAGCTCAACACCACGCAGATATACACCCACGTTTCCGATAAAAATTTGGAAAAAGCCATGGAAGCCAACCCGCTGGCGGATATCGGAAAAATGAATGGAAAGTAATAAGTTTAAATGATCAGGAAAAAAATTAAAATCGAAGGCTATGAGGTGTTCCCCGACGGGAAAGTCAAGCTTTCGGCGCTCATGAAACATATGCAGCAGATCGCCTGCGACGATCTAGACCAATACGGCGCGACTTATGCGAATATGCGGAAAGACGACCTTGTATTCGTTATCATAAAAATGGGTGTGACGTTCAAGGGAGAGATCGTCAAGGGCGACGAAATCGAAATCATGACGCTCAACACCGACGTGCGGGGCATCGTGTTCGTCCGCGAATTTATCATTTACAAGGACAGCCTGCCCGTGGCGCAGGCAACCACGCACTGGGTGCTGATGAGTTACAGCAAACGCACCCCGGCGCGACCCTCGTCGATAAAATACCGCACGACCAGCCCCGAAATGGCGATTCCCGGCGTGGAGCTGCCGCGCTTTTTGTTCGACGATACGAATTTTAACGCCGAAACGGGTTTCGACACCGAAACGGAGCACAAGGTCGTGTTCAGCGAACTGGACGAAAACCGCCATATGAACAACACGGTTTACGCGGATTTGGTTTACGACCACGCGCCGTATATTATCGAAAAACACGTTAAGACATGCCGTATCTATTATAACGGCGAGGCGCGGCTGGGCGACGTGCTGAATATCAGGGTCAAAAGGACGGAAAACGGGCATATAGTGTCCTGCGTCAATAAGGAAACCGGCAAAAACTGCTTCGAGGCGAAAATTTCGTTCTCCTGAGAAGCGTCGTTATATAAAATTGAAAGGAGGCAGAGCAAAATGGCGGGGTCAAAGCGAAACATCACCACCAATAAAAAGGCGTACCACGACTATTTCGTCACCGATACCTACGAAACCGGGATATCCCTGTGCGGCACAGAGGTCAAGTCTCTCCGGCTGGGGCAGGTTAACCTCAAGGATTCGTATTGCAAGATTAAAGACGGCGAAATGTTTGTAGAGGGCATGCATATCAGCCCTTACGAAAAAGGCAACATCTTCAACCGGGAACCCTACCGCCCGCGCAAGCTGCTTCTGCACCGTAAAGAGATACTCAAGCTGTTCGGGCTGGTCGGTCAGCAGGGTTATTCCATCATACCGCTTTCGATGTATTTCGACGGCAAGTGGGTTAAGCTGGAAATCGGCTTGTGCAAGGGCAAAAAACTGTACGACAAGCGCGAGGACGACGCCAAAAAGTCCGCCGCCCGCGAAATCGAGCGGGCCGGACGCGATAAATATTAAAATTCCATCATTTGACATATCAGTTATAAAAACCACCTTGACAAAAGATATGGGTACGATATAATATAGATAAACGGCAAACGCCATTATCCCGGTTGGATGATATATCACCCCGGAAACGGTAAAAGAAGACGCTTTGCACATTTTGCAAAGCATAACATGGGGGCGTAATGGTTTCGACGGGGGTTTTGAAGCAAGGTAAGCGGGCGGAAGAGCGTGCCTTCCATAAAAGACGCAAAAAAAAATAAACGCTAACAACAGAAGTTTAGCAGTCGCCGCTTAAGCGGTGACCGTCGCGCCCGGAAGGACTGCGGTCCGGGACGCGGCGTGACACAGCAGTGAACGTGAATCGCCCTAAGCTTTGCCGGCGGTCATGAACTAATGAAGCTACCCGCACCGCAGGGTGACGTTTCCCGGCGGCTGTGGGGAAATTAAACAAGCGTCTGCGCCCGGAGAAAACAGTGTGAATAGGCTTTCG
>CAYOGQ010000094.1:6591-7744 GCA_964403645.1 uncultured Ruminococcus sp. | reverse complement strand
CATTGTAACATATACATCTTTTATAATTTTTGTTGTGTTTAATTCAAGTTTTACAAATAACCAATTATATTCGATAAATCGCTTATATTTTGACTTAAAATACAAATTTCCAGTAATTTTCTGCATTATTAATGAACAAAATGCTTGCAAAGTTTTTTTCACGTGCTATAATTAAATATCGGAGCGCAATAAAAAAGCGTTTGGCGCAAATAGATTAGCAAAGGCGGGTATCGATTAAGTGATCAAAAGGATACATAACCTTCTGAAATCCAATGCCGACATCATTGTATCCGTTTTCCTCATAACGGCGGCGTTTTCGCTGTCCTTATTATTTTCAAGCGGACAAGCCTCCTCACGCGGTGAGGATGCATATTTTACCGAAATACCGGAGAACACATACACCCCCGCGGTTTACAATAACCGGACATCCGACACACAGGACCCAAGCGATGAAAACGCGGCCGTAAGCCACGGCTACGCCCTCTACATAAACGGGGAAAAAATCGGCGCTTCGTCGGACGAAGCCGCCCTTGAAACTATGCTCGGGGAATCCGCCCAATCGCAGGCGTCCGTTTACGGCGACTACCGTTCGGTAGAAATTCAGGATGAAGTGGCTTATGGCTATGCCGCCGCCGACACAATCGACAGCGACGACGTGATTATCGAAAGGCTTTCCGAATACAAGCTTACACTGGCGGTCACGGCTTACGACAAGAGGGAATCCGAACTGCCTTTTACCACGGTTTATGTCGACGACTCCGAAGCCTACGAGGGCGTAGAAAACGTTTCGCAAGCGGGTAAAACCGGGGTAATAGAAAACACTTACGAAATCACATATACAAACGGAGTAAAAACCGGCGAAAGGCTGGTTTCTTCCGCCGTTATAAAAACGCCCGTGCGCGAAGTCATAAGCCGCGGGATCAAATTGCGGACCGAAACCGTTCCGACCGGGCTGAAAATGTTCATCATGCCATATAACGGCGGTATAACCTCCGAATACGGCTCGCGTTATCTGTTGGGCGGCACTTTTCACGGCGGATTGGATATAGCGGCTAAAAAAGCGGGCGGTTATTGTTATGGCGACTATATAATGGCGGCGGCTCAACGGCAGGGTAATCAGGCCGGCCAAGGTCATTGTTGAAGCAGAATAAAA
>CAYOGQ010000094.1:1485-6581 GCA_964403645.1 uncultured Ruminococcus sp. | reverse complement strand
CGGTGGTTTTTGCGGAAAATGGCGGCGATTTTGGCAATTTGGTCATTATTGAACACAAAAATGGCGTCCGCACCTATTATGCCCACCAAAGCGAAATATTGGTGGACGAGGGGGACACCGTCCGGCAGGGCGAGAATATAGGACGCATCGGTTCGACAGGGCAATCGACAGGCCCGCACGTACATTTTGAAGTCAGGTTACCTGACGGCAACGGCGGTTATTACCGAACGGACCCGAAAGCCTACATAATAGGGTATGAAAGCTATTACCGCTGAAAAATTGTCAAAACCGCTTAAAAAAATCCTCAACTGTCGCTGCTGATAATCAGATAATCTCCGTTTGTCAGCTGCACGGCGTCGGCACGCAGCGCTTTGCATATATCAGCAACGACTTTTTTCCGTAAAACCTCGTCGGTTATTAACAGGGTCAATGGATTTCCTGTTTTTACAATATTTTCGTCGGCGGTGATAAACGCCATTATTTCGGGCGAACGCCTAATCATCTTTATTTGTATCTCCCTTGCCTGTTTTTAAAAGCACGCGGATTTTTCTGCTGTTTTCTAAAATGGGCGTTTTTTTAATGGTGTTCACAACACCCTTCGCGTCGCGGATAATCGGTACGAACGCTATAACAATTTTTCCGGTTTGATAATTTTTTCTTGTGAACTTATACCTCTTGACGCCGTACGAGCGGACGGCTTCGAATAATATCGCCTGACGCTGCCCGTAATTATCGAGCGTCACGCGGTATATTTCTTTTTTGGGGGTTATGATGAACGCAAGCCCTTCGTTTTGGAACAGCTCGCGGCTGATATCGGTACCGAGCAGGTTTGAAACGAACATCCCGTCCACCATTAGCTCGGAACCCTTAACCTCGACTTTTCCCTCGGAAACCTCGCAGATATCGCCGATAGTCTTGCCCTTGGTGAATGTCTTTAAAAGTATGATAACGACTGACCCGGCTGCGGCGCCCACCGCGCAGTCAACGGCGAGGACGCCGGTGTAGCAGATTTTCATGGCGAACACGGTCAAAAGAGAAGTGATCAGCGAAATATAATTCCGCGCCTCATAGGTTTTGGCAATACCGTCGATATACGCCTCGCCGCGTTCGGTATATTCGGTGTTTTCCAGTTTGGAAAGACTGTCGCTCTCAAGTCTGCGTATATCCCTGAAATGCTGTATCGCGAGCGCAAGAAAGGTGACGGCGGTAAAATCCCTCGACATTATCGCGGGTATCGCCACCGCGCCCAATATGGACGAAATAAAACCGGTGACAAGGTTGATGAACACCCCGCCGGGGAAGCTCGGGTTTTGCCGGCTGTCGGCGCGCAGAGTAAAGACGCGCGCCAACGTACCCATCACTATCCCGCTCATTATCAAGACAATATCGGGATATTGAAGATTTTCGATTATCTGCATATAAATTTATTCCGTAATCACATTATAACATATCAACGTTTATAATAAACGCAAAAAGGATAAATATACCTCCTTTGTAAATTCATACACAAAAAGCCGCGGTTTATTAAAAACCGCGGCTAATGCCATAGATTTATTCGGTTATGCTTTTATAACATTCCGGTCGCCTGTCGCGGAAAACGCCCCAGGATAAGCGGAATTCCGCAAGCGCGTCAAGGTCGTAGGTCGCGGCTATGACGGCTTCTTCATCCCTTCCGGCGCGGGCGGCTATTTCCCCGGTATTGTCGGTCAAAAACGACGACCCGTAAAAGACCAGCTCCGACGACTGCATACCGTTTTCCGCAGACGGTGCGATAATTTCTTTCCCGTAACGGTTGGCGGCAATAACCGGAACCAGGTTCGCGGCGGCGTTCCCTTGCATGCAGCGTCGCCAATGACCGGCGCTGTCGCAGCCGAGTATCGGCTCCGAGCCTATGGCGGAAGGGTATAAAATCAGTTCCGCGCCAGAAAGCGCCATGCATCGAGCGGATTCCGGGAACCACTGGTCCCAGCAAATCCCCACCCCGATTCTGCCGTAACGCGTTTCCCAGACGCGAAAACCGGTGTCGCCGGGAGCGAAATAAAACTTTTCCTGGTAAAACTGGTCATCGGGGATATGTGTCTTGCGGTAGACGCCTGAAACGCTCCCGTCCGCGTCGATGACCGCGACCGAATTGTAAAGCCGGTTTTTATCCTTTTCATAAAAGCTCACCGGCAGCACGACATTAAGCTCGCGTGCGACTTCTTTAAAGCGCTTTACCCCGGCGTTTTCGTCAGCGGGCAGAGCAAAGGCGTAATTATCGTAATTCTTTTCCTGACAAAAATAAAATCGCTCGAACAGTTCCGGCAGCAGTATTATTTGCGCGCCCTCCGAAGCGGCGCGCCGAACCAAGCGTTCGGCTTTTTTTATATTTTCCACGGTGTCCGGCGAACAGCTCATCTGCACGGCGGCGGCGGTTATTTTTCGCATAAATATGATCATTCCTTTACAATAAACCGTTTGAAAAATTCTTTAAAACACCTTTGGGGATCTGTTGGGTGATGCAATGTATGTTCCCGCCGCCGATGATTATCGCCGAAGCGGGGACGGGGATTATTTTACGTTCCGGGCAAAGTGACGCCATAATTTCTGCGGCGCGCCTGTCGCTTTTTATATTTTCGCCGCCGAACTGCGGCAGTATCACCGCGCCGTTGGAAAAATAAAAGTTGACATACGACGCCGCGAGCCGTTCGCCCGCCGTGCGACGCTCTTCGCCTTCCGCGAAAGTCAACCCGTCCAGATCGTGTTGCGAAACGCACACGAGACGGTCGGGAATGGGCAGTTTATGGATTGTAATTTTCCTGCCGCGCGCGTCCGTCACGGCATTTAATACTTCAAGACAGCGCTTGGAGAGCGGATATTGCTCATCGTCCCGGTTATCCGTCCACGCGAGCACAGCCTCCCCCGGGCGCACAAACGCGCAGATATTATCTACATGTCCGTCGGTCTCGTCGTTGTATATCCCGCAGGGCAGCCAAACGATTTTTTCCGCGCCGAGATATTCATGCAGTTTTTGTTCGATTTGCTTTATTGTGAGATAGGGATTGCGTCCGCGCAGGCAGGGTTCGACGGCGATAACGGTACCCTCCCCGTCGGAATGCACCGCACCGCCTTCCAACACAAACGGCGACGCGTCATAATAATCGTAATCGTTTTTTTCGCAAAACCCGACCGCCAAAGCGTCGTCCTTTTCAAAAGACGAATATAAGCCGCCGTTTTCTCCGCCCCAGGCGTTAAACCGCCAATTTACGCCGCGTACGACGCCCAACGCGTTTTTTACAAAAGTGGGAGCGGTATCTCTCGCCCATGCGTCGTCGCTTTCGATAAGCTGTATTTCGATATTATTCGGCAGCGCCGCTCTTGCGGATTCTGCGCAGTTTTCGCCCGTCAACATTATCACCCGTTCGCTTTGGGCTATCGCCGCGGCGACATTGGCAAAGGCTTCGCGTGCCGCCGCCGCTCCGTAAGGCCAGCTTCCCGGACGGCTCGGCCATATCATTATACAGGCTTCGTGCGGCTCGAATTCGCCGGGCATATGAAAGCCATCACCGGCGGGGGTATTGTTTGTCATTTTAATGCCCATGCTTCATACCCGCATAAACAGCGATGAAAGTGAGCATGGGTTCGCACTCACTTTTTTGTTCATTAACGCTTGTCATGATAACCGTTCCTTGAAATCTTCATAACCGAACTCGCGGATTATGTCAACCTCGCCGCTCTCCCGCAGCAACGCTATCGCGGGGAGGGGCATACCGTTGAATGTGTTGTTTTTGACCATAGTATAGATCACCATATCCTCAAAATACAGCCTGTCCCCCTCCGCGACGGGGCGGTCGAAGCTGTAATCACCGAAAACGTCGCCCGCAAGGCAGGTACGCGAAGCGAGCCGATAGGTGAACGCCTTTTCGTTCGGTTCACCGGCGCCTTTAAGCGGCGGGCGATAGGGTATCTCCGTCACGTCGGGCGCGTGGCAGGCGGCGGAAGCGTCAAGGATGAGAGTTTTCATACCGTTATCAACGATATCCATAACCGCAGTGACCAGATATCCCGCGTCCAGCGCTATCGCTTCCCCCGGTTCGAGGTAAACCTCGACACCGTACTTTTCCTTTATATATAAAATCAGCCTTTCCAGCGCCGCCAGATCATAGTTCTCGCGGGTGATATGATGCCCGCCGCCGAGGTTCAGCCATTTAATACGGTAAAAATATTTGCCGAAAAGCTCTTCCGCCGCACTAAACGTGGATATCAGGTCGTCCGCGCCCTGCTCGCACAGGGTATGAAAATGTATGCCCTCGACGCCTTCCAATAAATCGGGGCGGAAAGCGTCATATGTCACGCCCATCCGCGAAAAAGGGGCGCAGGGGTCGTACCGCTCGAACGCCGCGTTTTTTCGGGTGGAAAAAGCGGGGTTTATCCGTATACCCACGCCGGCGCGCGACGCTGACCACACGGGGCGGAACTTTTCGAGCTGTGAAAAAGAATTAAAAATGATATGGTCGCAGATTTCGCACAGCTCGGAGAATTCCTCCGGTTTGTAAGCCGGCGCGAAAACATGGTTTTCTTTTTTAAATTCTTCAGCTGAAAGCCTTGCCTCGTAAAGTCCGCTCGACGCGGTGCCGCTTAAATATTTACTTATTAACGGATAGAGGGCGAACGCGGAAAACGCTTTCTGCGCCAAAAGTATTTTGCAACCGGCGCGGTCCTGCACACCGCGGAGGATTTTCAGGTTTTGAATAAGCTTCGCTTCGTCGATCACATAGACGGGCGTCGGCAGATTATCCGGGCGCATATTATTCGACGACGGCGGGAGCTTCGTCCACAACCCACGGCAAGCCGAACTTATTAAGCGCGTCCATAAAAGGGTCGGGGTCGAATTCTTCGATATTATGCACGCCCTTTTTGTCCCATACGCCCGAAACCACCATCGCCGCGCCGATCATCGCGGGCACGCCCGTGGTGTAGGAAATCGCCTGAGAGCCAATCTCCCGGTAACATTCCTGATGGTCGCACACGTTATAAATGTAGATAGTCTTAGGCTTGCCGTCCTTATAACCTGTAAAAATGCAACCGATATTTGTCTTGCCCTTGGTGCGCGGACC
>CAYOGQ010000094.1:0-1475 GCA_964403645.1 uncultured Ruminococcus sp. | reverse complement strand
CGTGGTGGAAAGCATTCCGACGTTTTCAAGGCACTTCATGTGCGTAAGGTAGCTTTGACCAAAGGTCATGAAAAACCGTATGCGTTTCACGCCGGGGACGTTTTGCGCCAGCGACTCGATCTCCTCGTGGTGGAGCAGATACATATCTTTCTTTCCCACCTCCGGGAAATCGTAAACGCGCTTTATCTCCATGGGAGCGGTCTCCACCCATCGCCCGTTTTCCCAGTACGAGCCGTTGGCGGAAACCTCGCGGAGGTTGATTTCCGGGTTGAAGTTGGTGGCGAAAGGGTAACCGTGGTCGCCGCCGTTGCAGTCGAGGATGTCGATATACTCGATTTTATCGAAATAATGTTTAAGCGCGTACGCCGTGAACACACCCGTCACGCCGGGGTCAAAACCGCTGCCAAGCAGGGCGGTTATTCCGGCTTTTTCAAACCTTTCGCGGTACGCCCACTGATAGGAATAGTCGAAATAAGCGGTAAAACCCGCTTCTTTGCAACGCATTTCGTATCCCGCGCGCCAGGCGGGGTCGTCGGTGTCCTCCGGCTCATAGTTGGCGGTGTCGATATAATCCGTCTTGGTCACAAGACAGGCATCCATGACGGCGAGGTCCTGATACGGCAGCGCGAGGTTTAAAACAGCTTTGGGCTTATATTTTTTTATAAGCGAAGTCACTTCGTCCGCGTCGTCGGCGTTGACTTCTGCGGTGGTGACGACGGTTTTCGTCGTGCCCTCCAGCTTGGCTTTAAGAGCGTCGCACTTGGACTTGGTGCGGCTGGCGATGAGTATTTCGGTAAAAACTCCGCTGTTCTGGCAGCATTTATGGATAGCCGCGGCGGCGACTCCCCCGCAGCCTATTATAAGAAGTCTGCTCATTGTATGACTGTCCTTTCGATAATTTATAAAAATGTAATTCTTTTTGCGAAGCGAAAATTACCTTTTTTCTTCTTTTTTCTTTTTTCTCTTTTCTCTTTTCTCTTTTCTCTTTTCTCTTTTCTCTTTTATTTTTTATCTCTTCACTCGTACCTTAGCCCCATCGTCTCGGCTTGCGTGAAAAGCCTATTTAATTATTCGTGCGTTCAGCTTCTTCAAGAAGATCCTCCACATATTTAGGCAGCATAAACGCTCCCGTATGAAGGTTCGCGGTGTAATACCAGGTCTTTATGCCGCGTTCCCGCCAGCGCTTGGGGTTGAAGTCTGTCACGGGGTGATATTTTTTCGACGCGAAGCCGAACAGCCAGTACCCCGAAGGGCAGGTGGGGATATGCGCCTGGTACACGCGGCTTATCGGAAAGCAGCGGAACGCCCGGCGGTGCATGACACGACAGGCTTCTTCGTCTTCGTCGTAAAACGGGCTGCCGTGTTGATAAACCATTATCCCGTCCTCCTTGAGAGCCTTGTAACAATTGCCGTAGAACTCCTTGGTAAAAAGCCCTGCGGTGTGTCCGAACGGATCGGTGGAATCGTTTATAATC
>CAYOGQ010000093.1:0-7877 GCA_964403645.1 uncultured Ruminococcus sp. | reverse complement strand
GGCTGGTGCTTGTATCTTTACTGGTTTCGTCGGATTCGTCGTTCGGGTCGATAACGCCGCCGGCTTCGATAACCTCAATTTCGTTGACGAAAAGGAACACGCCGCCGGTCGCCCAGCAGAATTGAAGTCTGCAGTATTGGGCGGTAACAGGTGAGGAGAACTCTTTTTCTGCCCAGTAAACCTCGCCCGCGGTTCCGAGCAGCAAATCGCCTTCCTCGGTCCAGTCGGTGCCGTTAGCAGAAGAAGAAACAAGTATGAGAGCGGGACTTGCGATACCGGAACTCGCCGCGCCGTCCCATACATTGGCTCTGACTTTATCCCATGACTTGGCAGAACCGAAATCGAACACCACTGTGCCCACGTTATAATCGGTGCCTTCAATGTTTTCGGCTGTGGTGTTGTTACCGGGATTTTCGCCGTTGTGATAAAAACCAAACCAGTCGTTGGTGTAGGCTTTATCGGTAATGGCAACGCCGTCGTTTAAAGAAGCGGTATATTTTTCGAAACCCGTGGGATAATTGGCGGTGGCGTTAACTGCTAAATTACCGGCGCTGCCTTCCGGGGGAACAACCACACCCCAGTTAGTATCTTTGTATTGGGCGTCGAGCGCGCAAGTCATTATTTCTTCGTCGTCGGCTTCAAGTCCGGTGGCAAATCCGCGCGCCCAAACGACCCTTTGCCCTTCAGCTTCGCTGATTAATATTGAAGTCACCTTAACCGTACCGGTGGCGTTCCAAAAGCCCATGCCTATGGTGACAAGCCCCACGGAGTCGGTGTAGCCGCCGGTATTTTTAACCTTGGACGATGTTCTGCCGGAGGAATAAGTGGTCTCGAAAGGATTAAATTGTATGCTGTAATCTTTCCAGCCGCCGATTACGGCGGTTTCGTCGCTGTACTTGGCGAAATCGGCGTAGTTTATAAGATAGTCAAAATCGTTAAACTTCGCGGCATCCGCGTAACTGTAATAGTTTACGTAAATGGAATTGTCGGTAACGGAGCCGGTCCCGGTACAATCGTCTTCAAAACAAACGGAAGCACGGATATTATACAATTTATTACTAAAAATGCTGCCGTCAATTTTAAAGTTGATAAAAGGGGTATAAGTAGAATCGGCTTTTAGCCAAAGGTAGGAAGAAGGGTCTCCGGATTCTTCGTCCGCCGCAGTCACGAAAATGCCGCAGAGGGAGATAATCATAATAAACGCAAGGGTGAACGCTAAGTACCTTTTCATGTTTTTCCTCCGTTATATATTTTTATAAAAAATTACCTAATAAATAGTATCATGAAATTTAACAACTGTCAATAGGAAAGTTTATAAAAAAGGGAGAATTTATTAATGTTTTAACCGATTTTTTGTTAATCGTCCGCCCTTTTTCCAAGTATTTCGACCTGGTGTTTTTTATACGCGGCAAAGGTGCCGCTTTCGATATGAGATCGTATGGTTTCGGTCAGGGTGTTGTAAAAATAGAGATTGTGCAGCACGCACAGCCGCATGGCGAGAAGCTCCCTCGCTTTAAAAAGATGGCGGATGTACGCGCGTGAAAAGTTTGCGCACACCTCGCAACCGCAGTTTTCGTCTATAGGACGGGGATCGTATTTGTACTTGTTGTTGTTGAGATTTAAAAACCCCCTCGACGTGAACAAATTGCCATGTCGGGCGTTGCGCGACGGCATGACGCAATCGAAGAAATCCACGCCTCTTTCTACCGCTTCGAGTATGTCCACGGGTGTGCCGACACCCATAAGATAACGGGGGCGATCCGCGTACATATACGGCTCGACGATGTCGATTATCTCGTACATCCGCTCGTTGGACTCGCCCACCGCCAGCCCGCCTATGGCGTAGCCGTCGAGGTCCAGTTCATTGATGCGGCGCATATGGTCGGCGCGCAGGTCCTCGTAAACTCCGCCCTGATTTATCCCGAATAAAATTTGGTCTTTATTGATGGTGCCGTCGAGCGAATTCAAACGCTCCAATTCCGTTTTGCATCGCTCAAGCCATCTCGTCGTCCTGTCGCAGGAATCCTTAATATAACCATACTCCGCCACGGAGGAAGGGCATTCGTCGAAAGCCATCGCTATGGTGGAGGCGAGGTAGGATTGTATTTGCATCGAAGTTTCAGGCGACATGAATATGCTCGCGCCGTCCATGTGCGATTGAAAGCTGACGCCCTCCTCGGTGATATTCCTGAGCTTGGCGAGCGAAAAAACCTGAAAGCCGCCCGAGTCGGTCAGCACCGGTCTGTCCCAATTAAAAAACTTTCGTATGCCGCCGAGCGCGCGGATCACGTCCTCGCCCGGGCGGACGTGCAGGTGATAGGTGTTGGATAGTTCGACCTGGCATTTTATATTTTTAAGGTCAAGGGTGGAAACACCGCCCTTTATCGCCGCGGAGGTGCCCACGTTCATGAAAACGGGCGTTTCGATAACGCCGTGGACCGTCTCAAATCTGCCGCGGCGCGCTCTCCCTTCGCGGGCAATCAATGTAAATTTCGCCATTTTAATGTTCTACCTGTCAAAGTATTTGTCAATTTCCCGCTTGGAAAGCTCTTTTAAGAAAGGCCTGCCGTGGGGACAATACCTCAAACCGAGGTTCAATATGTTTTTTACGATATATTCCGCGTCGCGTTCGCCGGTGGAGTCCCCCGCTTTGACCGCGGCTTTGCAAGCCACGGAGTACAGCGCTTTGTCGACCCTCTCTTCAAATTTCAACGCCGGGCTTTCCGAAAGCGCCAGATCCTTGGCGAACGATTCCAAAAGCTGCGCAACCCCCGCTGTGTTTTTCAACGCCGAGGGGATTTCGCGCACCGCGACGGTCGATGGGCCGAACTCTTCGATCATAAAGCCGTATCCTCTTAAATAATCCGCGTTTGCGAGCAGCGTTTCCGCTTCCGAAGGCGGGAGCGTGACCGTCACGGGGAACAACAGCGCCTGCGGTGTTACCGTTTTGCGGTCCTTCAGCTTTTCGTATATAATCCGCTCGTGGGCCGCATGCTTGTCCACGATAATGATTTTGTCGCCGAACTGTGCGAAAATGTACAGGTTGTACGCTTCGCCTATAATCCGGAATTGTTCGGGTTGCGATATGGTTTCCTGGGCCGGCGTTTGTTCTCTGTCCTTGGGTTTTTCGGCGGGGAAGCCGTAGATCACCGGCGCGGGCGATCTGACTTCAACCTCCGGCGAATGATTAATGACCAGCGGATTAAGCTCGCCGTCCGCGGATTTTGCGGAAAACACCCCGTAGCCCGGAGCGGGGGCGGATTTCGACGTAAAAATTTCCCTGGAGGAAGCCGCTGTCTCAAGCGGTTTTTTTATTTCTATTTTTGGGTTGAGCGCCGACTTTACGCCGTAATACACCGCCGAAAAAACCTTTTTTTCATCGGCGAACTTCACCTCCGTCTTGGCGGGGTGGACGTTCACGTCGATGTCGCCGCCGTCGATGACGACGTTAAGCACCGCGGCGGGGAACCTGCCGGAGGGTATATATGAACGGTAGGCTTCCTCGAGAGCCGCCTGAGCAGTCCTAGACTTGACATACCGCGAATTTATAAAAAAGGTCTGCATCCCGCGCGAACCTCTCGGCGAATCGGGACGCGAAATATAACCCGTTACGCCCACGCCGTCCAGATTATAATCGACGGGGATAAATGTCTTTGCATTCTGCCCGCCGTATATCGCATATAGCGCCGAATAGAGCTTGCCTTCGCCGGAGGTGCGGAATTTCAGGCTGTCTTCCGAATAAACCGAAAGGGCGACCTCCGGATGCCCCAGCGCCAGCTTTTCGCACACCGAAAAGCACGCGGAAGCTTCGGACGCGTCCTTTTTCATGAATTTGCGCCTTGCCGGGACGTTATAGAACAGGTCGTCTATGGTGACGGTGGTCCCGTCCGGGCAGCCGGCTTCGTACAGCTCTACGCCGGTTTCGTCGGATAAAAGACGGCTCCCCATGGACTCGCCGGCGGTCTTGGTGATAATCTCCATACGGCTGACCGCGGAAGCGGCGGCAAGAGCTTCGCCCCGAAAGCCTAAGGTTTTCACTCCGTCTATGTCGTAACCCGTTCTGATTTTGGAAGTGGCGTGGCGGTACAACGCTTTGGGCAGATCTTCGCGGAGCATTCCCTCGCCGTCGTCGGTCACCCGCACGCGAGAATTTCCGCCGTTTTTCAGATAAACCGTTATATTTTTAGCTTTAGCGTCAATCGAGTTTTCGATAAGCTCCTTTAACGCGGAAGCGGGGCGGTCCACCACCTCGCCCGCGGCGATCATATTGGAGGATTCGTCGTCGAGTATGTAAATTTTCCCCATGGATGAGTTGCCGTCCCTTCTCTATTTCAACATGGTTTTCATTTCGTATAATATGCCCAGCGCTTCGATAGGCGTCAGGGTGTTGATGTCGAGGGTTTTCAATTTTTCGGCAATATGAGCCCCCGCCATATCTTCAATGGTTAGATTATTTTCCGAAATATTCGCCGTTTCTTTGCGCGGGGCGGCATTTTCCAGCTCTTTCAGTATGCTTCTGGCTTTGGACACCACTTCTTTCGGCACCCCCGCGAGCTGCGCGACTTCCACACCGTAGCTGTCGTCGGTACCGCCTCTTACAATTTTCCTTAAAAAGATAATTTCGTTCCCCCGCTTTTTTGCGGCGATATTATAGTTGATTATGCCCAAAATGCCGTCTTCGAGAGAAGTCAGCTCGTGGTAATGGGTGGCGAACAGCGTTTTCGCCCCGATCTTTTTATTGGTGTATTCGAGCACGGCTCGGGCTATCGACATCCCGTCAAAGGTGGAGGTGCCGCGTCCGATTTCGTCGTAGATGACCAGCGACTTCGCCGTGGCGTTTCTTAAAATGTGCGCCACCTCCTTCATTTCGAGCATAAAGGTGGAATCCCCGCTCGAAAGGTCGTCGCTCGCACCCACGCGGGTGAAAATTTTATCGACGACGCCTATCCTCGCTTCCGCGGCGGGGACAAAGGAGCCTATCTGCGCCATGACGGTTATGAGCGCCACCTGCCGCATATAAGTGGATTTACCCGCCATGTTCGGTCCGGTGATAATCATCGTCCGGCGGCTGCCGCAGTCCATGTCGCAATCGTTGGGCACAAAATATTTATCTTTCACAAATTTTTCCACTACCGGATGCCTGCCGTCTTTTATAAACAAAGAATCGGAATAGTCCACCTCCGGGCAGACGTAGTTCGATTCGTCGGCTGCGGCGGCGAGGGAGCAGAGCGCGTCAATATTAGAAACCGTGTCCGCCGTTTGGCGTATGCGGTCTTTGGACATGAGTATATGGTCGCGCAGTTTGGCGAAAAGTTCGTATTCAAGGTTGGCGTCCCGCTCGCGGGAGGTGATGACGCGCGACTCCATCTCTTTCAGTTCTTCCGTCACGTACCTTTCGCAGTTGGCGAGTGTCTGGCGGCGTATGTAGGTGTCGGGAACCTGGTTTATAAACGACTTGGAAACCTCGATATAATAACCGAAAACCTTGTTATAACCCACTTTCAGCGTGCGGATGCCGGTGCGTTCCTTTTCGGTCTGCTCAATCCGCGAAATAAAAGTCTTGCCGTCGGTCATCATCGACCTCAGCTCGTCCACCGCGGCGGAAGCCCCCTGCCGTATGATGCCGCCTTCGCGGAGCGTCAGCGGAGGGTCTTCGGCGATAGTGGAAAGTATGGATTCGCCCACGTCGGACAGCGGGTCGAAATCGCGGCAAAGCGTGACGACGAGCGGCGAGTTGAAACCTTTCAGGTTTTCTTTAATTTCCGGCAGCGTCGAAACCGTCCGCCCCAGCGCCAAAAGGTCGCGGGCGTTGGCGGTGCCGTAGATCAAGCGGATGAGCAGGCGCTCGATATCGACGATTTTTTTAAGCGCCTCGCAGATCTCGCCGCGCTTGACCGGCGCGCCGACAAGCTCCCTCACCGCGTTTTGGCGCGACTGGATTTCCTTGACGTTCATAAGCGGCTTTTCTATCCAGCGCCGCAAAAGCCTTGCTCCGGCGGAGGTTTTTGTCTTGTCGAGCACCCAGAGCAGCGTGCCTTTCTTCTCCCGCGTCCGCGACGCTTCGCACAGCTCAAGGTTGCGGCGCGAAGCGGCGTCAACGGATAGGTATTTGTCCGATTTATAAAAAGTAAGCGATTTCATATACGAAAGGTCGGTCTTTTGCGTTTCGTCAAGATACGCCATCAGCGCGGACAGCGCGTACGCCGCTTTGGAGGAAGGGTTGACCGCGCCTTCGCCGAACCGCGCCTCGTTGTCCGCCGCCACCTTTTCGGGCTCGAGCGAAGCCTCGTCGGCGGGGGTAAACGGCGCGGAATATTTTTGGTAAAAATGCGCTTTCACCTGTTCCGGGACGGCTTTATTCGCCACCAGTTCCGAAGGGGCGTAAGCGGCGGTTTCGGAATACAGCGCCTCCTCTCCGTCCGTTTCCGTGACGTGGAGCGTCCCTGTGGAGATATCTGCGAACACGACTCCGTAACCGAACCCGTCGAAATAGAGGGAGCATATGAAGTTATTTTTGCCTTCGTCCAAGCAGGAGGACTCTATCACCGTACCGGGGGAGACCACACGGACAATGCCGCGTTTCACCAGTCCCTTGGCGGTCGCGGGGTCCTCCATCTGCTCGCAGATCGCCACGCGGTAGCCTTTGGATATGAGCTTGGAAAGGTAGCCTTCCAAGGCGTGGTAAGGCACTCCGCACATGGGAGCGCGCTCCTCGGTGCCGCAATCGCGCCCGGTGAGCACCAGCTCCAGCTCGCGTGACACCAGTTTGGCGTCGTCGAAAAACATCTCATAAAAATCCCCCAAGCGGAACATGAGTATGCAGTCCGGGTGCTGGTTTTTGATTTCAAAATATTGCTGCATCATGGGCGAAAGAGCCATTTGGACCTCCTTTAAAAGGTGCGAAGATTTGACGGAAGTAAAGTTTTACGGGGTTTTTTAATGGCACCCCTCGCAAGACGAGCAGTGACCTCCGCAGCCGCCGCCTTCCGGAGCTATCACCGACTGAAGCTCGCTGACGATTTCGTTATAGAATTCGTTCGCGCCCTCCTCCGCTTCTATTAGCCTGCGGGCGGTTTCGGACCCTGAAATTTCCTGATAAAGCGCGTCGAGCCTTGCCTTGACGGATTCGATGAGCTGTTCGTCTTTTTCCGCTTTTTTGGATTCCGATTCCATTATCATGCTCTGCACGTTGTATTCGTTGGCTTTGACGGAGAGGGTTTTGTCGCCGATATACGCCCGCTTTGCCGCGAGGTATTCGATGATTTCGGGTTCTTCTGCTATGGCGAGCTTGACTTGTTCGATTAAAATACGAAGGTTTTCGGTCATTTCGGTGTTTTTCCTTTCGTTATGCCTTTTTATTGTAATGCGGGTTCGCCGTCCAGCGTGTAGGGGTGGGCGGCGGTGATTCTGACGGATGCAAACTCTCCGGGTTGGATTGGGTTACTGAAATTGACTATCTTGTTTTGGCTCGACCTGCCGCTTTCGCCGTCCGAGAGTATTTTTATCGTCTTCCCCACGTACGATTCGTTGATTTTTAACGCTATGCCGTTTTCAAGCTCGGACAGCGCGTTAAACCGCGCGATCTTTTCGCCGTGCGGTATCTGGCGGTCCATTTTCGCGGCGGCGGTCCCCGGTCGGGGCGAATACACAAAGGTATAAATCATGTCGAATCCCACCTCGCGCACCAACGATAATGTTTCGTTAAACTGGGCTTCGGTTTCGCCGGGGAAACCGCAGATGATGTCGGTGGTGAGGGCGGCGTCCGGCAGCTTTTCCTTTATGTAAAAAGCTGTTTTAAGGTATTCGTCGCGGTTGTAGCGGCGGGACATCCTTTTGAGCACCTCGGTGCTGCCCGACTGGACGGGAAGGTGAAAATG
>CAYOGQ010000092.1:0-7974 GCA_964403645.1 uncultured Ruminococcus sp. | reverse complement strand
AATCATTACACAAAGCGTTTGACCTATTGGAATATCTCTCGTCGGCGGGCGACAGAGCGGTTGCGCTTTCGGAACTGGCAAACGCCATAGGCGAAAAAACCACCACCTGCGCGAATATCCTCAAAACCATGACCGAACGCGGATATGTCGCGCGTGCCGAAAAGCGCGGTTACAATTTAGGCGGAGCGGTTTACAGGCTTGCCGGGCGCGAATCGCCGGAGGACGAAATATTGATAAAAGCCGCCGCCGAACCCATGAGGACTCTTTCCGGCAAGCTTGATGTTTCAACGGTGCTCGCGGTCTTACGGGACGGAAGAAAAAGGGTGCTCGTTTCGGAATCAAACCGCGGAATTATTAAAGTGGGGAAATCCTATCTTGATGAAGAGAGACTTTTAACCACCCCGACCGGACTGGTGCTGCTTGCTCCCGAATCGGATACTTTTATAAAAAAGCTTGCGGAACGCAATCTGCCCGCTTTTTATGCCTCTGCGGAGGATTTGCTGTACCATGTGAATGAAGTGCGGAAGAGTGGCGAGATAATGCTCAATGCCTATACCGAAGTATCCGACGCCGCCGTAGGTATTTATAAAGACAAAAAGCTGACCGCTTCTCTCGGCGCGTATTTCCCCGCGTACCGAAACACAGAAGAATTCCGCGCACAATTGTTAAAAGGCCTGCATGACGCCGCAACGCAAATCGAACATAATTTATATTTATAAACATTAAGGATGATTATTATGAACACCAATCTTACCGAAGCGATAAAAAAATTCGCTTACGAAAACGGAGCCGACCTTGTCGGCATATCCCATATGGAGCGTTTTAAAAACGCTCCGATCAAAATGAGTCCGCAGGGCATAATGCTAACGGCGAAGAGCGTAATCGTATGCGCCATCCACCACCCCGACGCCGCCATGCAGTTAGGCGGCGAAGTACATCCGCAGGACCACGGCCCTTACCGTATTCAATATGTGATGAATGAGAAACTCGATCAGATATCGTTCCGGCTGGGCAATTATATCGAATCATTGGGTTATGACGCGGTGCCCATCGCTTCGTCTAATATCTGGCGTTACCGCGGTTATAAAGAGCTAACGGCAAACTTCGCTCCCGATATGTCGCATATATACGCCGCCGTAAGCGCCGGACTGTCGCAGGTCGGCTGGAACGGGCTTTCCATCACCCCGGAATACGGCGCATGGAACCGCTTTATTTCCATTATAACCGACGCTCCGCTTGACGAAACGCCGTTATACACCGAAACGCAGCTTTGCGACCGTTGCGGACAGTGCATACACCACTGTCCTACCGACGCTTTTCGCAAGGAATGTAACGGTACAAAGGAGCTTGTCATCACGGATGAAGTCAAATATAAAATGGCTAATAAAAATCTCTGGCGCTGCGCATGGGGCGAACATTTCAACCTTGATCTCGATCTTAAAATCCCCGACCGTGTGACCGAAGAGGTATTGCTTGAAGCCTGCGAAAAATACGGTTCACGCGACGGAGAAATGGGTTGCTGTCAGAAGTTTTGCCTTCCAAAGCAGCTTCGCCAAGACGGCGGCGACTATACCACCACTTCTATACGCAAGCGTCATGCCGTACCCACCGATCTGCCCGTTCACCGCCGCCTGTACGACGAAGTCGTGAACGCTGCAAGATTTCACGGCTTAAGCGACCTTGTATTCCTTGACGAAACGGCGATAAAAAAAGCCGACCCCGACGTGCTTGCCCATTTCCCGAAGGCGAAGAGCGCGATAGTGGTTGCGATTCATCTCCGCAAAGACCTCGACACGGACACAAAAACGCTGTATCAAAGCCACGGCGACACCAAAGGCCCCGGCAACGCTTCGGATTCGCTTTCCGGCATGATGGGGAGGCTTACAGAGTTCACGGTGCTGGATATTTGCCGTCTGCTTGAGGACAAGGGCTTCGACGCGCTCAATTTCCACGGTTACAGGGAAGCGTTAAAAGCCGCCGCGGGCTACGCGCAAGCGGCCGGATACCCTCTTCCGGAAAAAGAAGGCAACCTGCCGTGGGGCGGATTTTTACTCGCAAGCGGCGAATATGCTTCTTACGGAGTGGTGCTTACCTCCGCCGCTTTCAACAGTGCCGAATACCTCGGCATCGACGAACCTTATATAAATTCCCGCAGCACTCTTACCGAAAATTTTGTTGATGTCATTAAAAAAGAATCGTCCGATCTGTATTCAATCCTTCCCGCCGAACGCTTCGGCGCGCTGGCGGAAAAGCTGAAGCCTGCCAAGAACGGCGAAAGGTTTTTCAAGGTTTCGGACAAAAATATTGCGTTCACCGCTTTTGACCCCATCATCACCGAAAGCAAGCGTGCGATACGCAGGCCGGACGATTACATAAAGGGTGCAAAGAGCGTTATAATCTTCGGGCTTCCGTTCCCCAAAGCGGTGGCGCGGCTGGCGTTGAAGCCTCCGGCCGAGGCGGTGGGCCCCTACGTTTTCGCCACCTATGAGGTCGGTAATCAGCTTGAAATGTCGGCTCTCCGCCTTTGCCGCTGGCTGCAGGGCAACGGCTACCGCGCCGCTTATGTCACAGACTTGACCGGTATCGGCGGGGATGTCGGTTCGCCGCGCGGACTGCTCAACGACGCGGTGTGCAATTCGCTTGAAGCGGTCGAGGCGGGATTAGGCGCTCTCGCCATGAACGGAGTATGCGTCACTTCAAAGCACGGACTTTCCCAGCGTTTTATGGCGATAGTCACCGATGCCGAGCTTGATTGCGTATGCTCTGTCGATAAAATACCGGAATTTATCTGCGATGACTGCGGCAAATGTATCGACGCCTGCCCCGCTTGCGCGCTTATACCCGAAAGGAAAATCAACATAACCCTAAATGGCAGAGATTATGCCTGGATTCCCGCCGATACGGCACGCTGCGAATGGGCGAAAAAGTTTGCTCTATCCGGAGAAGCCGGTCACGCCTATACCGGGTCAAGGACAAATGTTCCCTTGCCCGATAAAATAACGGCGGAAAATCTTGCCGCGGCGCTCAGGACGACCGATAAGGTGCTCAAACGCCGCCCGACAACCGCGGAACGGTGCATTGTCGACTGTCCTTTAACATCACTCTAAACCGCCGGTGTAAATATAATTCCACCCGTATTTTATCAGTTTATTGATTAATATGGGTGGAATATTGTTTCGAGCAGACGCTTTTCTGCTCTGTTAATCATTATATTATTTAGATATCACATTATTTAGTATAAATCCGCTTTTCGGCAAAGTCGGTATTCTTGCCATATTGTAGCTTAAATTCTGATCCGGCACTTTGTAATCAACCTTATTCACAAGAAAATTAAGTGTGGCTTTCATAATTTCAACGGTTATGCTTTCTCCGGGGCAACGGTGTCCGTTGGCCGGATCTCCCCCGCCATGTGGGATAAACTCAAACGGGTTGTATTGCCAATTTCTGAAACGTTCCGGCAGAAATTCATACGGTTTATCCCATATACGTGAATCGTGATTTATACCGTATATATCAAGAAGCACAAGTGTTCCTGTTTTAAACTCGCAATTATTCCAGACAAATTCTTTTTTTACTTTTGCTCCGACAAAAGGGGTGAAAGGATAAAAGCGCCGTACTTCCTGCACAAACATGTGCGATGCATCGGCGTCGCTTAACAATATGCTTTTATTTTCAGGATGTTCATACAACGCCAGAGCCATAAACGTGATATAAGTTGAAATGGCGACTATCGGGCGAATTAAGTTAATGAGCTCTTTTGCCGCCATATTAATCTCCAGCAAATTGCCATCAAGTTCTTTATGATTCGCCACCGTATAGAGCGCCGATCCTTCTGGGGACTTCAGCCTGCCTGCCCGGACGTTATCTATAATATTCGCTATCCATTTTTCCGTTTTTGTCCTTGCTGCTTTTCCTTTCCAATGTCTTGGTCCGACAGCTCCAAAAGCGTCGATCATTTCGGCAAAATTGTCCGCATATTCTTTGGTTTCAGATTCCAATAACGGAACGCCAGCCCACTTGCAGGCTGTTTTACATAAAACAATCTTTGCTTCGTCAAAGAGTTTAATCTTTTCAGCCGCTGCCCATCTGGGTATAACGGCTTCCCATTCCTTAAAAGCAAGATCAGCAAGCGTCTTTGGATGCTGATTGGTTGTCAGTGACATGAAAAGAGATTTACGGTGTAAATGCGCTTCGCCATCCATTCCCTGTACAGCATTTTCACCGGTAAGGGTTTTTTGTACCCGTTTAGGCGCCGCGCCACTGCGCACAAACCGTTCCGTATCGTAAAATATTTCCGCTGCTGCTTTTCCGGTTATACATATTGCTTTCTTTCCAAATAAATTTGTTTGAAATAAGTCGGACTTATGTTTATCCATCCTGTTTTTTATATACAGATAACCTTCTAATGACAGAGCAAGGGTTTCATCAATATCTCTTTCATGCGGCGTATTGGTTTTCGGCATAAGCGCATTAATCCTTTCTATATATAATAAAATCGGATAGTTTTCTACCCGGTTTTTATTTATTTAATTAATTTAACTATTTTGACGTTGCCATCATATTGCATTCATTTGCACACATACGGCATTCATCAGCACATTTTTGGCAATGCGTGTCTTTGAACATACCACATTCCGTTGCACAATCGTTGCAAACTGCAACACAAAGTTTGCACAAATTCATTGCATACTTAGCATCCATAGACATAAAAGATGCTGCTTCCTTGCAGATGCAGGTACATTCGTTTAAAATTGCTATGCATTTTTTCCTTGCGGTTACATCCGGTTCATTAAGGCACATTGTCATACATTCCAAACAAGCTTGTGCGCACCTGTTACAAGCATCAATGCATTTTTGATATTTATCGATTGCTTTGTTAACAATTCCCATAATTAAGATTACTTCCTTTTAATTTTATATTATCATAACCAACAAAATATAAAAAGATACATTTACCTAATCAATGAAAAACTTGGCGGAAGCGGAGCTTGTTTTTAGTTATCAGCAGAGGATACTATATTTTTAATCTATCCAAATATTCTGAAACGAGTGTTTTCGCACGGCCGATAAGGTTGTAGTTCGGGTGATACAGGCACCATTCAAAGGTCAATCCCACCAATATGGTTTTGATATTAGCGGCTATGTCAGCGGTATTGGCGGGCTTAAGCTCGCCGCGCGAAACACCGAGATTATATAAATTTGTAAAAAGTTCAGGCATATCAAAGCACAATTCGGATTTAATATCTGTTTGTCTTCGCTCGATAAAGATTTTATAAACCGTTCGCATAATATCCACGCCTATACTTTGCGTCAATTCGCATATATAGCAAGCGATTGCTACAATTAAATCTACAGCGGGCAGATTTTTATCCAGGTTGTTCCAGACATCCGTAATCTGTAACTGCATGGTGCCGGCACCCTCCAAAACAAGGTAGACCAATAAATCTTCTTTAGAAAGAAAATAGACGTAAAAAGAACCTCTTGCAACACCCGCTTCTCGTACAATATCGTCAATGCT
This sequence comes from uncultured Ruminococcus sp., assembly GCA_964403645.1. Taxonomy (GTDB): domain Bacteria; phylum Bacillota; class Clostridia; order Oscillospirales; family CAG-382; genus UBA1206. The sequence continues at coordinate 2,456 of CAYOGQ010000092.1, read as the reverse complement.
GACGGAATCATAACCATGCTTATCCATAAGCGATTTAGCGGCTTCATAAATTTTTTGCCTTGTTTCGACAGCCTGCAGCTTGCGTTTTGTTAATTTTTCTTTCATAAAAAAAGTTCCTCCTTTTGTCGAAAAATCTTATTGACTTTTCGTCTTTAATAATATAATATAGTTGCATTGAATATGTCAATGACACAGTACAAGTTATTATACACAATCATTGACACTTTGTCAATAAAAAATTAAAGTACAAACACAACAGAAAGGTGGTTTTTTATGAAGCGAAACATAACAAAACGAGTGCTCCCGTTATTGCTAGCGGTGATAATGCTTTTAGGGTTGATGTCCTTGACGGCGTTAGCGGCGTTAGCGGCGTTAGCGGCGGAAGAAGAGGATAATACCCCCCATGTGGGAGCTGTGATTGATACCGAGGACGAAGCCTATAAAAATCTCAATAACGCCAAAGCAGGGTTGAAAGCCATTGCGGCGCTGAAGGGTTACCCCGGCGCGGGAGCTATTGCCGATGGGGTGTTCGGCGCTCTTTTCGGCACCGAAGCCGACCGAATCCAAACGGCATTGGCGAAAATCAGCCAGCAACTGGACGAGATCCAAGCGCAGATGACCAATTTAACGGAATTCCTTGCAAATAAAATCGATATAGCCGCGCTGAAAGACACACTGGAGAAAAGTATAAACAATTATACAAGTGCAGTTCCCGAATATGCGGAGCGTAACGATCTGTTCCTTGCCAGATTGGAAAAGCTTAAAAAAAAGAGCGGAGAAACACAGGAAGAAAGAGACGAACGATTAGAAGCCACAAGGGATTTTTATTTGTTTACTGTGAACAAGAATCAACTAAGAGGCAGCAATTTTCATTCGGCAGTGCAGACGCTGGGTGGAATCATCCTTAAGGCAGATCCATTAACAAGGCTGGATCTGTTCACCGCTTTTGACAAACTCGTGCTTTATTCGTTTAACTGGGAGCATCATGGCTACGAGTATCGTATTGCCTTTCAATCGCATATCATAACTCTCTACACCAGTTTGTCCGGCATTTCGCTGGCAGGTCTTACGGTGGGCATAGACGAAGCGGAGGAACAATTAAAGACTATGCCGGAAGGGATGGAAAAGCGGGAACTGAAGGATTATAAAGCGACGCTGGAAACCCGCCGGGATAGTTTAATGAAGCAAATTTCCGAAATTATTGCCTTGGCGGATGCCCACTCTGTCAATATTCGTGACGAATCTCAACGGTATTATCAGGTGCCGGGGCATGAGTTGCTTTTAGAGACACTTGCCATACCGCGCACGATAAACCCGTCCTATCCGAAAATGCCCGACGGTTGGGTTATAAGCTACAACCTATTTAAAGGGATTCTCTGTTATGGCGATATTCCAGCCGCTCTAAGGGATAAAAACAATCCCGGCGGATACTTGCCCATGCCCAAAGACGGCGTATCCGCGCCCTACCCCACAGCGGACTGGTTTATGTCTGTTTATAAAGACTATGGTGGAATCAAGAGTCTTTACGACATCTTTTTCAGTGAAAATGAAGGGGGCTTTGATAAGCAGATAATTCCGGGAATGAACGCTGATCCTCAACCCCCGTTTGTCACAAACGATTGGTGGAAGATTACCCTCCCTAATATCGACAGAGATATGTATCTTATGCAGCTTATCGATAAAACCGGAAAACCGAGAGAAGATCAATGGTTGGGAACCGTCATTACGAGCGGAAGTGCGCAAGACGGAATTAATGATTGGAATCCGCATATGATGATTGGCCTTGTCGTGATACCTGAGCTTAAAGCGGGTCCTCCCTTGGGTGACGAATTGAAAATTTCCGGCATGGCGGAAAGCTACAAGCCCTCTTACAGTAATGATATCCGTCTCTCTGTGGAGGAGAATGAGCTGTATACATACGAATGGCAAATAGATCGTGACGGTCACGGTTTTATGCCGATAGACGGCGCTGACTCCGTGAGCTACGCTCTCGGCACGGTTGACTACTCCATGAACGGTTATCAATACCGCTGTCGTATTATCCACCATGTTTTGGACGGCGATGCGGAAACCGTAACGACCGAGCCGGTTACGTTGAATCTGATAAAAGACAGCACAACCGATACTCTGAAAACGGGAGATAATTCGCCCATCTTGCCGTTTTCTCTGCTCGTGGTTATCTCCGGAGCAAGTATTATAACATTTATTACGGTTGGTAAGAAAAGACGATACGGGGTTGTAAAAAAGTAAACAAGTGAATATTATAAAATAAAAATAACCGCGCAAGGGGACTGCTCATAAATAAAGGCAATCCCCTTGTTTTTAACTTGACTATATACAACACCACCGAATTATGCTAAAATAATATGTAAATAGTTTGTATCCGCTTAAAAATACGCAGTACTTTAATGTTTATATAAATTTTACGTTATCTTATCTATTTTCCGGTATCTGCC
>CAYOGQ010000091.1:0-7984 GCA_964403645.1 uncultured Ruminococcus sp. | reverse complement strand
GATCGGATTCAGCTTCCTCTTTTTTTAGACCATATCATTGTAACATATACAAATCGAAATATATATGCGCGCAATTTATGTTTTTGGGATTATGTACTTGATTTTAACCGCTTCATAAACTATAATGAGGTGAATACCATGAACATATGGCTTGAAGTTTTTCTCACCGTTTTCGCAGTGTTCGGCTTTTGGACTGCCGCGTCCGAGCTTTGGGGATGGTTCTTCGGCGGCGCGGCGCATGAAATATATGTATATTTTACCACCGAAAAGGCGGAAAGCGGCGAATGGGATATCATAGTGTCGTCTCCCGACGAGGACAGGATATTAAGAGCGTTGGGCGACGAATATGAAAAAATTTATATACAGCGCGGGGTGAACCGGTGGGCGGAGAAAAAGGACGTGTCGAAGGAACAGTCGAAGAAATAATATACACCAACGAAACAAACGGGTACACCGTCTGCCTTCTCGACGCGGGAGGGGAAGCGGTGACGGCCGTCGGTACCATACCCTACCTCATGGAGGGCGAGCGCATCAAAGCCGAAGGCTTTTGGCAGACGCACCCCACCTTCGGCAGGCAGTTTCGTGTCGAGGTGTTTGAAAAGGAACTGCCCGAAAGCGAGGACGCCGTGTGGCGTTATCTCTCCTCCGGCGCGGTGAAGGGCATAGGGCCGGTCACCGCGCGGCGGATTATCGACCGTTTCGGCAAAGATACCCTCTCCGTGATCGAAAAAACCCCCGAATGGCTTTCCGAAATCCGCGGGATATCCTCCTCCCGCGCCGCGGAGATCGGCGAATCCTTCGCCGCGCAGTTCGGCGCGCGGGAATCTATGATTTTTTTAAACGGCTTTTTCGGTCCTTCCCTTTCGATAAAAATTTATAAAAAATACCGCTCCGCGGCTCCCGACATCATCAAGTCCAACCCGTACAGGCTATGCGACGAAATACGCGGCATAGGCTTCGACAAGGCCGACCAGGTTGCGCAACACCTCGGTTTCCCGCGCGACTGCGCCGAACGCGTGGAAGCCGGTATCAAACATACACTAATGGAAGCCGCCTACCAGTCGGGGCATTGCTACCTGCCTTATGGCGAACTTTCGGAAAACTGTTTGGAATCGCTGCAAATCGGCGCCGGCGACTTCGAAAGCGCGCTGTCCTTCTGCGTCCAAAAAGGCGAAATAATTAAAACGAAATGCGAATTCGGTGACGCCGTCGGTTACGCGCTGCCCTCCGTTTACGGCGCGGAAAGCTACACCGCCGAAAAGCTTAAAATTTTAAGCGGCAACTCCCTGCCGTTACCCTTGGAGGGGCTGGATTCGCAGATTAAGCTTTCTGAGAATAAACAGGGCATAACCTATGACGAAAAGCAGGTGACGGCCATTAAAAACGCGGCGACTTGCGGATTAAGCATAGTCACCGGCGGCCCCGGCACGGGCAAGACCACCGTCATAAAAGCCATTATAGATATTTTTGAATCCCTCGGCATTAAATATATGCTCGCCGCTCCCACCGGGCGCGCCGCCAAGCGTATGTCTGAAACCTCCGGCCGCGACGCCAAAACCATCCACAGGATGCTGGAAATGGTTTATTCCGAAGACGATAACCCCGTATTTTCCCGCAACGCGGACAACCCTCTTCCCGCGAAGGCGTATATCATAGACGAGACCTCGATGGTCGACGTTTTCCTTATGGAAGCGTTTCTGCGCGCCGTGAGGAACGATTCCGCGGTCATCTTCATAGGCGACGCCGACCAGCTCCCCCCCGTCGGCCCGGGCAACGCACTCAACGACATGATAACCTCCGGGACATTCGGCGTAACCCGCCTCGACCACATCTTCCGTCAGGCGGAAAAATCTCTCATCATCGTCAACGCTCACCGTATAAACAACGGCGAAGAACCTTACTTAAAATGCCGCGACGGCGATTTCTTCTTTATGGAAAGGCGGGAACCAGAGGAACTGCAAAACCTGATCTGTTCGCTTTGCGGGGAAAGACTGCCGGCGGCATACGGCTACCACCCGCTCGACGACATACAGGTTATCACCCCCACCAAGCGAGGCGAATGCGGCACCAAGGAGCTGAACCGCGTGCTCCAAGCCGCGCTCAACCCCCCCGACCGCCGCAAAAAAGAGAAGAAGTTTCGCGATATTGTGTTTCGCGAGGGCGACAAGGTGATGCAGGTTAGAAACAACTATGACCTCGCTTGGCAAAAGGACGGCGAGGAGGGCACCGGCGTGTTCAACGGCGATATCGGGCGGATTGTCCGCATGGATGTCAAAGCCGAAACCCTGAGTGTCGATTTCGACGGCAGGGTATGCGAATACGAATTCAACCTCGCCGACGATCTCGAGCTTGCCTACGCGGTGACCGTGCATAAAGCGCAGGGCAGCGAATACCCCGCTGTCATCATACCGCTGTTCCGCTGTCCGCTGCCGCTCATGACACGGAACCTGCTCTACACGGCGGTCACGCGCGCAAAATCGCTGCTTATCGCCGTCGGTAACTCCGCGGTGCTGAACCGCATGGCGGCGAACGATAAAAAGGACGTGAGGTTTACCTCGCTGCCGTACCTGTTGAAAAATAATTAAGAATAAATAAAAATTTAAAGAAGAAAAAATAAAAATGGAAGGTAACCCCATGGAAAATCAGATGCTTTATTTCAAGGGCGGCGAACTGGCTTACGGTATTACCGTTGACGCGCATAAGGGCGCCGTTTGTTCCGAACTGCGCGACGAAAAGACGGGAAAAATCCTGTTCGCCGGCAAAAGGGACATATTCGCCCTGACCGCGAGAAACCTTGTTGCAAACGCCGAGATAAACGCCGTCTCCTCGTCGGGCTGGGGGGAGGTATCTTACGCGGGAGGCAAAAACACAGGATGCCTTATTTTTTCATCCAACCCCGACCTGCCCGGCGTTTCGGTCGTCGTCACCGCTTCGGGAGATGAAAAATTCCTCTCCTTAGACACCGAGCTTATCAACACCAACGCGGGATATTCGCTGTACAAATGCTCACACCCCGCCGTTTATTGCGGCATAGGCGAAAACATAACCTTTTTCTACCCGTACGGGTGCGGGGAGACCAAACCTTCGACCATAGCGGAGGGCTGGCATTCCGAACACTCCTATCCGTCCTACGGGGCGTCCATGCAATACTTGTGCTTTTGGGACAAAGCCGCCTCGCGCGGGGTTTATTACGGCTGCCACGACCCATATCCCGCCTCCAAAAAGTTGTGCTGTCACCGCGGCAAGGACGACGACGTTCTGTGCCTGAAAGCGTGGCAGATACTTTCGGATATCACGAAAGGCTTGAATTCGCAAAAGCTTTGCGGTTCGCTTAAATTAAAGGCGTTCGACGGCGACTGGTACGACGCCGCCCTGCTCTACCGCGATTTTATCGAAAACGAAGCGGGTTATTGCCCGGATTACGACGATAACGGTAAAATCGGCACCCCGGAATGGTTCAAAAACACCGACTGCTGGTTTAATAACCGCGTTATCGACAACGAAGATTTCGCGGATTATATTATCGAACAGGCTAAAGAGCTCGGAGTCAAGCCGGCGATACACTTGTATTATTGGCATCAGATACCCTACGATAACGATTACCCCCATTATTTCCCCATGAAGCCGCAGGTTGAAAAAGAATTGAAAAAGCTCCACGCGGCGGGGATAAAGGTCATGCCCTACATCAACGGCAGGCTGTGGGACACCCGTGACCGCGGTGCGGAGGACTTTGAGTTTACCTCCGTGGCGAAACCCTACTGCACGAAAAACCTCGACGGAGAACCGATAACCGAAACCTACCATTCCAAGGAAACGGACGGCAGCCCCGTCAAGCTCGCCGTGATGTGCCCCTCGACCACGCTCTGGCAGGACAAAGTGGCTGATTTGGTGAAAAAGCTGTTCGAAGTGGGTTTCGACGGCGTATATATCGATCAGATCGCGGCGGCGGAAGCCAAGCCCTGTACCGACGCGGGCCATAAGCATCCCGCCGGCGGCGGCGAATGGTGGTGTAGGGCTTATGAAACCATGCTCGAAAGGATAGCGCGGAACAAACCCGCGGACCGTATGCTCACAACCGAATGCACCGCCGACCCGTTTTTAAAGCATCTGGACGCCTATCTTTCTTGGATTTGGATCAAAAATGAGCAGGTTCCGGCGTTCCCGACGGTATTTTCCGATAAAGTCATCACCTTCGGCACCGATTTCCGGGGACTGGGCAACCTCGATTTCAGTTTAAACGGCGTGCTTGACGAAGCGGGAGTCCGCATTTTCGCCGCTCAGTCTTTCCTGTTCGGCCAGCAGATGGGTTGGATGACTCCGCAATTATTCGAACGTATGCCGCACCGGGATTTCTTTATCCGCTTGGTGCGCGAAAGGGCAAAATTCCGCCCCTATTTTATCGGCGGCAAAGTTTTAAGACCGCCCGTAATAGAAGACGGCGGCGGAAAGATTATACTCCTCAAATGCCGTGAGGCTTACAAGGGTTATGTGGAATCCGACTGCGTCAACGGTATGCTCTGGGAGGAAAAAGCGACGGGCAAACGCGCGCTGATTTTAATAAATTCCGGAGATAAAAATGTCGCGGCAAACGTCAAAACCATAATCCCCGACGGCGTTTATACACTTTCGGGCGATATAACGCAGGATATTGAAATAAAAGGCGGCGGTTTTTCCCTGACCATGCCCCCGCTTTCGCTCTGCTATATTGAAATATAAATAAAATTTGAGCAAAGAAGGACGAATAATGGAGTTTTTATACCATAAGGACCAAGGTACGCTCCATGTGAACACCCTGCCTCCGAGAGCGTATTATATCACATATGACACTCCCGAAAAGGCGCTCGCGGGCGAACGCGAAAACAGCCTGTATTTTCAAAGCCTTTGCGGCGAATGGGGTTTCGGGTGGTTTCCTTCCGAAAAGTCGCTGCCGGATTTTACGGACGCGGATTACTCGCCAGAAGAGACTATCCCCGTGCCCTCCTGCTGGCAGATGTTTTTGGGCCGCGGCTATGACGTGCCGCGGTACACGAATATACGATATCCTTTCCCGGTCGACCCGCCCAACGTCCCGGAGGAGAACCCCTGCGGGCTGTATTGCCGCAAATTTAACGTAAAAAAGAGCGGTAAACGCGTTTATCTAAACTTCGAAGGCGTGGATTCCTGCTTTTACGTTTATATCAACGGCGTTTTCGTCGCTTACAGTCAGGTTTCGCATTGCACGACAGAAATCGACATAACCGGTTATATCTTTGACGGAGAAAACGATATAAAGGTTTTGGTTTTCAAATGGTGCGACGGCTCGTATCTTGAAGACCAGGACAAATTCCGCTTGTCGGGCATATTCCGGGAGGTGTACCTGCTTTACCGCCGTGAGCGTCATATAACGGATATTTTTATAAAACCCAAGCTTTCGGAAGATTATAAAACGGGCATGGTCGAAATCGAAGCGGGCTGCGAATATAATGCGGAGCTTTACGCTCCCGACGGGCAGCCCTCCGCGACGCTCGACCCCGCAGTTCCGCTTTTATGGAGCGACGAGGAACCCAATTTATACAAACTGATAATAAAATCCGGCGACGAATATATACCGTTCGGAGTCGGTTTCCGCGAAGTGCGTGTCGAAAACCGCGTTGTACTGATAAACGGCAAACCGATAAAAGTCAAAGGCGTCAACCGCCACGACTCTCACCCCGCCAAGGGCTACGCCGTATCGATGGAAGATATGGAACGCGACATATTTATCATGAAAGCGCACAACATAAACATGGTGCGCACCTCGCATTACCCCAACGACCCCCGCTTTTTGGCGCTGTGCGATAAATACGGTATTTATGTCTGCGACGAGGCCGATATCGAAACCCACGGAATGGATCTGGCGGGGAATTGGGACTACTTCACCGCCGACCCCGAATATGAGGAAGCCTACCTCGACAGGGCGCGTCGTATGCTTGAGCGCGACAAGAACCACCCCTCGGTGATCATGTGGTCGGTGGGGAACGAGTCGGGCACGGGACGCAACCATGAAGCAATGTGCTGGTATTTCGCCACCCGCGACGGCACAAGACTTTTGCATTCGGAAGACGCCACGCGGCGGCGGGCGGCGTATCTCCACGACAAGCAGAACCCGTCCAAATCCGACTGTCCGTATGTCACCATAGACAGCCGTATGTACCCCGCGCCGTATGAAATCAAGCGCGATTATCTTGACAACCCCGTCTGCGACAAGCCGTTTTTCCTTTGCGAATATTCCCACGCCATGGGCAACGGCCCAGGGGATTTGCAAGATTATTGGGATCTAATATACTCGTACGACAGCTTTTTCGGCGGCTGCGTTTGGGAATTCTGCGACCATGCGATATTTCTGGGTTGTGATAATAACGGTCGCCGTTACGCCTACGGCGGGGATTTCGGCGATTTCCCCAACGACGGCGAATTCTGCGTGGACGGGTTGGTTTATCCCGACCGGCGCGTCCATACCGGGCTTCTGGAATACAAGCAGGTTATAAAACCCTTTGCGGCGGAATATTTCGATCACAGGCTTATAATCAAAAATCTCCGCTATTTTAAGGACTTTTCCGATTTTTATATCGAATGGGAGCTCACCGATGCCGGGCGTACGCTAAAAAGCGGCACTATCACCGATACAGCCATACCCCCCCAGGGCATAAAAGAATTCGATCTCGGCATAAACGAAGTCTCCGGCGATAAAACATATTTAAATATATCCGTAAAATCGAACAAAAAAGTTCCGTGGACGGAGCGCGGTTACGAATACGGCTTCGCACAGTTTTTCCTCGGCAAAAAAGAAGCAAAAAGGGAATACAGTCACTCACGTTTTGCGGAAACGGATTCCGCTTATACGCGCGGGGATATCGCTGTGGATAAAAAAACGGGTATGCCGTTTTTGCCCGAATCGGTTTCCGCTCCCCGCGTCACAGTCTGGCGCGCCCCCACCGACAACGACCGTAATATCAAATCGGACTGGTACAAGGCGGGCTACGCCGACGCTTTTGCAAAATTATTGAACATGCATTTTGAAGACGATGTTCTCGTCTGCGGCTTCGCGCTGATGTCCGGGGAAACGCCGCTCGCCGACTTCACCGTAAAATATGTCCCGTACAAAGAGGGCGTCGGAGTAACTTTCGAAGTCAACAAGCGCCCGGGATTTCCCGCATTCCCGCGCTTCGGTTTAGAATTCGGGTTGAAAAAGGATTGCGACAGGGCGGCGTATTTCGGGCTTGGACCTTATGAAAGCTATTCGGACAAGCGGCGCGCGTCCAAAATGGGCGTTTACTCAACTACCGCCGACGAAAATTTCGAGCCGTATATCAAACCGCAGGAAAATATGGCGCATGCCGACACCGAATACCTCGAAATCACCGACGGAAACGGCGTGACAATATTTACGCCGCTGTCTGCCGATAAGCCGTTTTCTTTCAATTTCAACCGTTACGGCAGTAAAACGCTCACCGAAACGCTCCACAACCACGACCTTGTCAAGCAGGACCGCGTTTACCTCAACGTCGATTACAGGCAGGACGCCATAGGTTCCAATTCATGCGGACCCAGAGCACACGAACGGTACCGTTTCTTTGAGGAAAAATTTAACTTTTCATTTTTGATCACCCATATGTGAGGAAAGCAATGATAAAAATCGCGGTTTTGGATAAAGCCACCCTGGGGGAGGACATAGATCTTTCTCCGATTTCCGAATCGGGAGAAGTTATCGCGTTTGACAATACCGCGCCGGAGGAGGTTTCCGCCCGTCTCGCGGGTATAGACGCGGTCATAATCAATAAAATCAAGCTTAACGCGCCGAACCTCGCGCGGGCCGAAAGCCTGAAGCTTATTTGCCTTGCCGCCACGGGTTATGACAACGTGGACATCGCCTTTTGCCGCGAAAAAGGTATCGCCGTCTCAAATGTGGAGGGGTATTCCACCGACAGCGTTTGTCAGGTGACGCTCGCCATGGCGCTTGCTCTGG
>CAYOGQ010000090.1:0-8123 GCA_964403645.1 uncultured Ruminococcus sp. | reverse complement strand
GGAAAAAGAACGAATACTCGCCTTAAAGGTAGGCACGACCGGCGTATCCATGCAGGAAATTAACGCCGTGATCGGCGAAGCGTCGGCGGAAACCGCGCCCGAAACAGCCGATAAGCTCAAAGCGGAAGAACCCGAAAAAACGCAGGCAGCCGCCGCGGGGTACCGCTTCTTCCGTCTTGCGGCGGTGGACCAAAAATACGAAGCGTATATCCCCCCGCAATACGACCGCTCCATGGATTTGCGGGCGCTTTGCGAAGATTTCCGCAATTTCTGCTGTTCGCGGATGCATCTGTTTTATGATATAAAGGTCATACGCCTGATGTTCGCCGGGCTTGCCTCCACCAAACTGATACTTTTACAGGGTATATCGGGGACGGGCAAGACCTCTCTTCCCTACGCCATGGGCAAATACTTTCAAAACGACGCGACGATCTGTTCGGTTCAGCCCTCATGGCGCGACCGCACGGAGCTTTTGGGCTTTTTCAACGAATTCACCAAAAAGTTTAACGAAACCGAATTTTTAAAGCGCGTCTATGAGGCGTCGTATAACGACGATATCAACATCATCGTGCTCGACGAGATGAACATAGCGCGCGTGGAATATTATTTCGCGGAGATGCTCTCCATACTCGAAATGCCCGATCCTTCGGAATGGAAGCTCGAGCTGGTGCCGTCGTCCTGGCCCAACGACCCCAAACGCCTTGGCGAGGGCAAGCTGCAAATACCGCAAAATATCTGGTATATCGGCACGGCTAACAACGACGATTCCACCTTTTCGGTGTCCGACAAGGTCTATGACCGCGCGCTCACCATCAACTTAGACAGCAAGGGCATAGAGTTCGACGCGCCCGACACGCAGCCCAAGCAGATAAGCTATTCACATGTCGCGGAAATGTGCGAGGAAGCCGTAAACTTCCACCCCGTAAAGCCGGAATACATAAGCGCCATAAGCAAGCTGGACATGTATGTCATACAAAAATTCCGCGTCGCTTTCGGTAACCGTATCATGAAGCAGCTCAATGTCTTTGTTCCCGTTTATGTTGCCGCGGGCGGCACGGAACTGGACGGCATAGACTATATACTTGCGACCAAGGTTTTCCGCAAGTTCGAGGGACTTAACCTTTCGCTCATCCGCGACGAGATCCGTGGGCTTATCACCTACATGAACGCCATTTTCGGCAAGGACACCATGAGAGAGAGCATACAATACCTCGAAAGACTGCAAAAGATGTATTGATATATACGGCTCTGCTTTTGGGTGTGGAGGATTTTAATGACGCTGGGTGAATTCCCGCTTGGTTTTGACGACAAATTAAATAATGAAATTCCGGAGCCGGATAACGATATATCGCCCGAAACGGTTGACGACGAAGGCGAGGACGCGCCCGAGAGGATCCCGGACGACATGGCGGCGTTTAAAAAAGTTTTCGGCGACACGATGTATTTTATAAACGAGTTGGTTTCGGGTTATGAATATTATCCCGAAATTTATTCCATGATCGCCGAAGGTTCGACCAAAATTTCGGTACGCAGGCGTTATCTGCTCAAAGCGATAGACGAAAAATGGATAAGCGCCGTGGAAGAATCTCTCGTGGCGCTCGACAACCTCATCCGTAACCCCTCGCGTTTTATCGAGGAAACCGACAAGATACTGCCGATAGAGATGTCCAAGAACATCACCAGCCGTTCCATCAAGCACCTGGCGCAACACACCGACCTTATCAACCGCATCGAGGGCGATATGGTCATCCCCTCCAAGCTGCTCAACGTGTTCCAGGACGAGACCATTTTTACCTACGAGAACAAATTCGTGAACACGCTGATAAACAAGCTGTTCCTTTTTGTAAACAAGCGTTACACGACCGCGAAAAAGCACGGTAAGGACGAAAAGAGCACCTCCGTCAGCTTCAGCTCGGAATTTTTAAACGGAAAAATTAAGGGCAGGTTTAATTTCGGCATAGAAATATCGGAACCCCCCGAATCCGGAGTCAAGCTGAACAACTACACTTATACAACCGACCTTTGGAGGCGCGTCAAGCACTTGAATTCTGTCGTCACTGCGTATATATCATCCGAATTCTGCAAGGCTATGGGGCAGAATTTCATCCGCCCGCCCGTGATGCACACCAATTCCATAAACAAAAACCGCGACCTGCGGCAGTGCCTTGCGCTGTATGAATTTATCGAAAGTTATGAAAACGTCGGTTATGACCTGATAATAGAAGAGACCGCCGAGGACCTCGACGACGAATATGTCAAAGAGCTTTATTCCATGCTCGCCATACAATACCTTGTGTTCCGAAGCAAAACCGGCGGTATCGCCGACGAGAATCGGACGCTCGGCACTTCGCGTACCGAAACGCCGCTTTCGCCAAAATTCGACACGGAATTTATCCCGTATAAGTCCGACGACTATAATGTCTATGATTCGCGGTACCACAAACTGGTTCCCGTCTCCAAGCTTGGAGAGCGGAGGAAGCTTTCCAAAAACGAACTCGATATGCGCGAAGCGATAGACGTCGCTCTCGCTGTCGAGGAAATCGCGGAAAAAGAACGCAGCGCCGCCGAAAAAGCCGCGCGCGCCGCCGAAAAAGCAGTGCGCGCTGCCGAAAAAGCAGCGCATCTTGCCGCAGAGGAAAAAGCGCGCAGATTAGCCGCCGAGGAAGCGACCCGCGCCGAAGAAGAAGCAAAACGGCTTGCCGCCGAGGAGGCGACTCGCATTGCCGCTGAAAAAGCCCGCCTTGACGCCGAAAAAGCCGCTTTAAAAGAAGCAGAGCGAAAAGCGGCGGAGGAAGAAAAAGCCCGTGTTATGACCGAGGAGGCAGCTCGCGCCGCCGCCGAAGAGGCAGCCCGCGCCGAGGAAGAAGCAAAACGGCTTGCCTCCGAAGAAACGGCTCGCGCCGCCGCGGCGGAAGCCGCGCGCAGAATGGCGGAAGAGGAAGCTGAAAAAGCCGCCGAAGCAACGGCAAGGATTGCGCAAAAGCGCGCAAAACGTAAAATAACGGCGAAAGCGGTCAACAAGGAAGCGGAAAACAAAACCGTGTCGGATACACGGAAGCAGGAAGCGGCGCTTACAAAAAACATGGGGCGCAAGCGCAAGAAGCAGGTTAAAAAACTCATGAACACAGAGCAGACGGAGTTAAATTCAAAAATAAAATCAAAAGCAAATTCAAAAATAAAGGCAAAACAAGATGGAAACAAACGTTAGTCAAAGCACGGTCAAAAAAGCCGGGAAAGTCGTTCTGCGGGTTATCACCCTCGCTTTCGCGCTGTTCGCGTTGTGGTTGGTCGTCTGCTCGCTGACCGGCAGGATGCCCAGTCTGTTCGGTTACGGGATAGTGCGCATACAGTCGGGAAGCATGGAACCGGTCATACACACCGGAGATTTTATCCTGATTAAAAAGACCGCCGCCGAAAAAATTCAAGCGGGCGACATCATCACCTTCAAGTCGGACGATCCGACCATAAAAGACCTCCCCAACACGCACAGGGTGGTCGAGGTTATCGACAACGGCAGGGAGTTTGTGACCAAGGGCGAAGCGAATTTGACAAACGATTCCCAGACCGCCAAGAACGGGCGGCTTTACGGCAGATATGTAAAAACCCTCACCGTGCTGACGGCGGTTTTTTCCTTCGTCGCGAAACCCTATGTTTTTTGGCCGGTCATTCTAATAATAATCGGTTTATTTATATTTTTTTACTATAAAGATATTAAAAAGTTAAAATCCGAAAGCAAAAAGGCTGATATGGACGAGCTTATAGCCCGCGAAATAGAAAAACTGGAACAAAATCAAAACACAATCAACGGTCGGGACGACGGTCATGACGAAGCTCATGACGAAAACGGCGGCAGGAAAGGCAGCGCGGATGACAATGTTTGAAAAACTGAAGGTGAAAAGAAAAATCAAAACGTATCGCAAGATGATCGAAGCCGTGGAAAAAAAGCGCATCCGTTCTCAAGCGGCGCTGGTCGAAGCGATACTCACCAATTCCGTGCCCTCCGACGAGGACGTGGATTATTTCAACAGGCACACCGCCGTTATAAACGATTTGAGAAACCGTATGCGCATGCTGCAAGACAAATTAAACGAAACATCGTTCGACCGCACAGAAGCCAAGTGACATGGCTCGGGCGGGTATTTTCGGGAACATGAAAAAATCGGTGCTGAGGTCCACACTGGTCAAGGTTTCGGTGGGGGCCCTTATCGCCGTTTCCGTAATATTGATTATTTATTTTTCCTCCGCCACAACGGTGTTTTTAAACAATATCGAAAGCAATACCAAAGACCTCGCCGCCGCGGTTTCGAATGCGAGAGCGGAGGAGGTCAATGCGATAATCAGCGGAAAGCTTTCGGATTACATATCCGGCGTATCCGCGCTCAGTCACGCAACGTCAATGGTCGATGCCAACAAAATTCTGATAGATTATCTCGACGAACTCCGTTCCGCCGAGCCAACGGACGGGATAGTCACGGCGCGTTATTTTAAAAGCGGCTTGGAATACTATGTCCAAAGCACAATCGAAAACGTCCCTTATACGCAGGACGAAAGCGCGTCGGTAAAAACGCTCGCCGCAAGCGGCTTGACCGGTTGCACGGGTTCCGTGTACGAAGCCAATTACCGCGCCGACAAATGCATGGCTTTCATTATCCAAACGCCCGAATGTCAATGGATGGACTGCGTGGCCTTTTTTGTCAGGATGGATGTCATGTTCGCCGGTTTATCGGCGTTTTCCGACACGGAAAGGCAAAATTATGAGCTGGTCTGCCTTGCGGCGGGGGGCGGCAGCATTATCAAGCAGCAAATGACGGGCGAGGTTTTCGCCGATATACGCACCACCAACAACCTTATAACCATGCTGAACGAGGCTTCCAACGACAAGGAAACGGTAAACCGGCTCGAACAGTCGGTAAACCGGGGCATGACCGGCAGCGAACTTGTCAAAATCAACGGCGAATCATATGCCGTCGCTTTTTCGCCCATAAATATCGACTCCGGCAGGCTCTATATCGCGGAGGTCTACAACCCCGACGTTATCTTCCGGGGCAGTTATCAGTTTATCGCCAAGCTCGGCGGAGCGGTTGTGATGCTGGGCGTGATATTCACCATTATGTTCGCGCTAATAACCGCGATACGCGGCTATTACAAACGGCAGCTTTATAAATCCGACAACATAGACCCCATCGTGGGCTGCCGCTCGTTCAAAAAATTCAGCATAGACGCCGAGGACCTGATAGGCATAAACCGGACGGCGGCATATGCGATGATCTACATCACCGTCGAAAACTATTCGTATATAAAAACCACCTACGGCGAAGAAACCGCCGCCGACACGCTTAGATATATCGGTAATATACTCGACAAATTCGTGGGCGGTAACGAAACCTACGCGTATATATCCGATAACAAGTTTTCCGCGCTCATTCGTTTTAACGTGCCCGACGATATAGTCAACCGTATCAAAATAATCAACGCTCTCGCTTATAATTTCCCGGAACTGAAAAAAGACAACTACAATATCCGCCTGCGGTACGGTATATACCCGATAAATCGCATGGACAGCGTAAATATCCAGCCGATACTCGAAAAGGCCATGCTGGCGCACAGGATGAAGCCCAGCACCGACAACCGCGTATACGCTTTTTATGACGAAAGCATGGGCGAACGCGAGGAACGCGAACGCGCCATGGAAGGCAGAATGGATGTCTCCCTGAAAACCGGAGATTTTAAGGTGTTTTTCCAGCCCAAGCTCAATATAAAATACGACAGGCTCGAAGGCGCTGAAGCGCTCGTCCGCTGGTATTACCCCAAGGATAACAGCTATATCCTGCCCGGTGATTTTATCCACCTCTTTGAAACCAACGGTTTTATAGCAAAGCTCGACCGTTATGTGTACGAGGAGGTGTGCATATACTTAAGCCGTGCCGTCGAACAGGGGCAGAGGGTCGTGCCCGTTTCGGTGAACGTGTCCCGCGTGACCGCCATGCAGGACGACTTCGTGGCGTTTTACGTCTCCACCAAGAAAAAATACCATATCGCCGACGGTTATATCATGATCGAGTTTACCGAAAGCTTCGCTCAAGAAAGTTATGAGGCGTTGCGGGTCATCATCCTCCAGCTTCGATCCAACGGCTTCAAATGCTCGATCGACGATTTCGGTTCGGGCTACGCTTCATACAGCATACTAAAAGAACTGCCGATGGATGAGCTTAAGCTCGACCAGTTCTTCATAAAACCCGGTGTGGATCCCAAAAAGGACGACACATTGTTGCAATCTATTATAAAACTCGCCGTCGACCTCGGCATGAAGATCACCCAGGAAGGCGTCGAGACCTGGAACGAGATAGAGCGGCTGAAAAAGCTTGGTTGCACGGTCATACAGGGTTTTTACTATTCCAAACCCATCACTATGTATGATTATATGGATTTCGTGGAATCCCACACCCAAAAGCACCCCGAAATATAAGGCAAACCATATTACTGATTTTCGGGCAAAAACGGAGGAGTAATTTGAAACAATGTCTTTATACAGACGTTTTCAATGTTCCCGCGCCGATGAGGCCGAATATATAAGCGCCAAGAAAGCAGAAATCACGCGGAGCAATCTGATGCTTTTCAAGAGGATGCTCATCGTTTATATAGTAACCGTCCCCGGTATTAGGTACATATTGTCTTTTAGGTTTGAAAGCAATCGCCTGCCGCTCTATCTCGTATCCGCCGCGGCCATGGTCCTGCACATTGATCTGACATTATGGGTTTTTATGTATTCCAAGCGGCATACCATGACCTACCGGATGGTTCAAAACGCGATAACGTTCTTCGGTTTCACCTTAGTGGTTTACGCGACGCTGATCGATCTGTATATCATGCGCGGTACGGATTTCGCTATCTTCCCTCCCATACTGGTGATGCTTTCGCTGGTGTATATTTTCCCCAAAAAGCAATTGCATTCCCGCATAGTGATTTATTCGGCGGCGTATCTTGCGCTGTCCGCCGTTTACGGCACCGGAAAGTCATTTGCGACCGTGCTTTTTTTGGTGCTGATTTCTGCAATCATCTCTTTTATCATCGTCGAAAGCGTCGGCAAAGCCAGGCTCGAAAATTACTTCGGCGAACGGCTTCTCGTAATGAAAGAGAAGCGTTACCGCCAGGCGCTGCGGATGTCGTTGGTTGAGATCTGGGAATACGACTACGGCACCGACGACATGAGCTGCTGCGTCGACTACTCAATAACGGGTTTTTATCATTGGAAAGGGATACCTCAATTCCTGACCGAACACAGACTGTTCCGCGAGGACCACAACACCGCGGTTTGCGAGTTCCTTTACGGGATGAAGCGCGGCGAATCCTGCGCCAAGCCGCTTATCGCCCCCATACACCGCCCCGACGGCACCCACACATGGATTAACGCCGTTTACAATATCGTGCGCGACGGCAACGGAGAGCCGAATACGGCGCTTTTTTCCATTGAGGATATCAACGAGGTTAAAAACCGCGAGATAGAGCTTTCCAAAAGAGCGGAGCGCGACTCCATGACCAATCTGTTAAACCGCGGCACCTTCACCAAACTGGTGGACGAGGCTCTGTCCGCGGGCGGACAGAGCGCCGCCGATTCGATGCTTATAATAATAGATATCGACAAATTGAAGGATATAAACGACTCGAACGGTCACGCGGCGGGCGATTATGTGATTATGAAAATCGCCGCCAGCATGCGCGAGTATTACGGTAAAGAACAGCTTTTGGGCAGGCTCGGCGGCGACGAATTCGGGGTATTCGTGCGGAAAATCGAAAACCGCGAAGCCGCGACGGAACGCGCCCACGCGCTCTGCCAGCGTCTTTCTGACTTCAGCGGCTCCGGTCATGACTTCCCCGCTTCCTGCTCTCTGGGCGCGGCGTTTTCGTCCGAATGCGGCAGCACCTTTTACGAAATGTACCTCTGCGCCGACAGCGCGCTCTATAAATCCAAAAAGAACGGCAAAAACCAGTTCACAGTATATTTACCGGCGGAAAAACGATAATGAAAAGCGATAAAAAATTTTAGCTATTCAATAATTGATTTTTTGTTTTTGTATATGTTACAATGATATGGTCTAAAAAAAGAGGAAGCTGAATCCGATCTG